>JAITMR010000020.1 GCA_031277215.1 Burkholderiales bacterium | reverse complement strand
CCGGATCCAAGTCCCCAATCTCGGCGAGCAAGCGCAGCTTGTCTGCCATCTCCTCGGACATGTACTCTCCTTTCTTCCATTTGCTGATTTGTGTGGGCGAAACCCCGAGTCGAAGCGCGAGTTCCTTCTGGCTGCAGGCGAGTGAATCCAATGCGAGTTGTACAAGAGCGTCGCTGTTCATGAGATGAGTCCTTTCGGCGTTTTACTAAATATAAAAAATTTTTAGTAAATGAATTATACCTCAAACCGAAAGCCAAGGGGAGCCTCCGTCTCCCAGTATCGCTTTCGGATACTCAGGCGTCCCTGAATAATTCATTTTTCCCTATGAAACGAGGAACGCTTTATCCATAAAGACAGTTGCAAAATTTGCAAGAATTGAGAAAATCACCTCTGGACTTCTGCAAATTTTGACGAGGTTTACATGCCCCCTCTAAAGCGCTTGTGAGAGAGAAAGATTTCTTCCAATACCCTCTTCGTGAACAGATCAATCTGAAACATCCCTTGGTTAGTCTGTCCGTATTAATTAAATCAATAACTTGCAAATCCTACATCTCACTCCCATTCAATTGTCGCAGGCGGCTTGCCTGAAATGTCGTAAACCACACGGTTGATGCCGCGCACTTCGTTGATGATCCGGGTGCTGGTGCGTGCCAGCAGATCGTGCGGCAGCGGCGCCCAGTGGGCGGTCATGAAGTCGGTGGTTTGGACGGCGCGTAGCGCGACGACGTGTTCGTAGGTGCGGCCATCGCCCATCACGCCGACGGAACGCACCGGCAGGAAGACGACGAAGGCTTGGGCAACGTTGTCGTACCAGTTGCGGCCATCGTCGGCGATGGTGTTACGTAGCTCCTCAATGAAGATGGCGTCGGCGCGTTGCAGCAGCTCGATGTGTTTGCGGTCGTTGATGGCGCCGAGGATGCGAACGCCGAGGCCGGGGCCGGGGAATGGGTGCCGGTATACCATTTCGTGTGGAAGGCCGAGCGCGACGCCCAGTTCGCGCACTTCGTCTTTGAACAGATCGCGCAACGGTTCGAGCAATTTCATGTGCAAGGTTTCGGGGAGTCCGCCAACGTTGTGATGCGATTTGATGGTGTGCGCTTTTTTGGTTTTGGAGCTTGCTGATTCGATTACGTCAGGGTAGATGGTGCCTTGCGCAAGCCAGCGGGCGTTCGGCAGTTTTGCCGCTTCGCGCTGGAAAACGTCGATAAATATTTTGCCGATGATTTTGCGTTTTTTTTCAGGGTCGGCTTCACCGTGCAGCGCCGAAAGAAATTCATCGGCGGCATTGACGTGGATCACGCGAACGCCCATGTTGTTTTGAAAGGTGCGCATGACTTGTTCGGCTTCGTTCAGGCGCAGCAGACCATGATCGACGAAAACGCACGTTAGTTTGTCGCCGATGGCGCGATGGATCAGTGCAGCGACGACGGAGGAATCCACGCCGCCGGATAGGCCGAGAAGCACTTCTTCGCCATTGACGTTTTCGCGGATGGTGGCAATCGCTTCTTCGATGAAAGCGGTCATGGTCCAGTCTTCGCCGCAGCCGCAAATGTCGTGCGCAAAACGTGAAAGAATCGTTGCGCCCTGTTTGGTGTGTGTGACTTCAGGATGAAATTGCACGCCATAAAAGCGGCGCGTTTCATCGGCAATGGCGGCGATGGGACAGTTGTGCGAGGTTCCCATCACCGCGAAGCCGGAAGGCAGCTCGGTGACTTTGTCGCCATGACTCATCCAAACATCAAGCAGGCCGTGGCCTTCGGCATTGCTGCGATCTTGAATGCTGCGCAACAGTGCGGAATGGTTGCGGGCGCGCAGTTCGGCATAGCCGAATTCACGCACGTCACCCGATGAAACTTTGCCACCGAGTTGCAAGGTCATCGTGTGCATGCCGTAACAGATACCGAGCACCGGTACGCCCAATGTCCACACGGTTTCGGGTGCGCGTGGCGAGTTTTCTTCGGTGACGCTTTCCGGGCTTCCGGAGAGAATGATGCCTTTCGGAGAAAAATCACGGATGAAGTCGTCGGATACGTCGAACGGGTGAATCTCGCAATAGACATGTGTTTCACGCAATCGACGAGCGATAAGTTGTGTGACTTGTGAACCGAAATCGAGGATCAGGATTTTGTCGTGATGAAAATAATGAGACATGGTTTGGTAAGGATCAAAAATTTTGCAAACGATGGATTGGCCGAAGTTGGAGCAGGCGCGCCTAGCCTCCCATCCGGTAATTGGGCGCTTCTTTGACGATTTGTACGTCGTGGACGTGCGATTCGCGCATGCCCGCTGAGGTGATTTCGACGAATTCGGCGCGTGTCCGCAATGCTTCGATATCGCTGCAACCGCAGTAGCCCATTGCCGCACGCACACCGCCCATTAGTTGATGGATGATGCTGATCAGCGGCCCTTTATACGGGACGCGCCCTTCGATGCCTTCAGGCACCAGCTTTTGCGCCGCTGCGGGATCGCCTTTTTCCAGTTCCTGAAAATAGCGGTCTGAACTGCCTTGTTGCATGGCGCCGAGCGAACCCATGCCACGGTAGCTCTTGTATGAACGACCTTGATACAGTTCGATGTCGCCCGGCGCTTCTTCGGCGCCAGCAAACAGGCTACCCATCATGACCGCCGAGGCTCCGGCTGCAATCGCTTTTGCGATGTCGCCGGAGTAGCGAACGCCGCCGTCGGCAATCACCGGGATGCCGGCTTTTTCGGCAGCTTCACAGGCATAGAGGATCGCCGATATTTGCGGTACACCGACACCGGCGACGATTCGTGTGGTGCAAATCGAGCCTGGGCCGATACCGACTTTCACGGCATCGGCGCCATGATCGGCAAGGGCTTGCGCGGCTTTACGGGTGGCGATGTTGCCGCCGATGACCTCAACGTGCGGGAAACGTTTTTTAACCCAGGCGACGCGATCGAGCACGCCCTGCGAATGACCATGCGCGGTATCGACGACGATGACGTCAACGCCTGCTTCCACCAGCAACGCAGCGCGAAATTCGTTGTCGGGAGCAACTCCAATGGCAGCGCCGACGCGCAAGCGGCCTTGTGTGTCTTTGCAGGCGTTTGGATATTCGGAAGATTTTAAAATGTCTTTGACGGTGATCAGTCCGCGCAGTTCCATTGCGTCATCGACTACCAGCACACGTTCCAAACGGTGTTCGTGCATCAACTGTTTGGCGGTATCGAGATCGGAACCTTCCTTGACCGTGATTAATCGCTCTCCGGGGGTCATGATGTTGGCGACGGGTTGATCAAGGCGTGTTTCAAAACGCAGATCGCGGTTGGTGACGATGCCGACGACGCGACCATGATCGACAACCGGCAACCCTGAAAACTTGTGTTTCTGGGTTAACGCCAGCACATCGGCGACTCGCATCTCCGGCGAAATCACGATTGGGTCTTTGACGATGCCGCTCTCGAAACGCTTGACCTTGGCGGCTTCCTCGGCTTGTTTTTCGGGAGGCATGTTTTTGTGCAGAATGCCGATACCACCTTCCTGAGCCATGACGATGGCAAGGCGCGCCTCGGTAACGGTATCCATTGCCGCCGAAACCAGCGGAATGTTGAGCGCAATGCCGCGAGTCAGCCGCGTTTTCAGGGAAACTTCACGGGGAACCACATCGGAGTGGGCGGGTGTCAGAAGGACATCGTCGAAAGTTAATGCTTTGTCAATGGTACGCATAAAAGGTGATGCTCCTCGCAAAAATTGATTATACTTGCGATGACAGCTCAAGCCCAAGCCCGATGGTGCAAAGAGGGCGTGGTTTCCATTTAATTTGAGAGGCGGTGTCATGATTTTCCAATTTTTTCCATTTCATGGTCTGCTACGTTTGTTGGTAGCGGTACTGGCGTTGGCGTTAAGCGCTTCGGTATCGGCGGCGCTTTATAAATCGGTAGGCCCTGATGGCAGAGTGACATATTCGGATAAACCGCCGATGACGGCTAAAGAATCCGAAAAAACCGAGAAAATGCGCGATGTGCCGCCAGCGGGCGATCCCAATGCAGCCAAGAGGTTGACGGAGCAACAGGCGGATTTCCAAAAGCGGACGTTGGACCGTCAGGCCAGCGAACAGAAAGCCGCCGATGAGCAGAAGGCAAAAGCTGATTTGATGCGGCGCTGTCAGGATGCGCGTACAGCGGTTCGACAGTACCGCGATACGGGCATGACGCTTTACCGTGCGGGCGAAAAAGAAGGAGAGCGGGTCGCGATGGATATGGAAACGCGCCTGAAAGAAGCAGCGCGTGTTGAAGCTGATATGAAAGAAGCTGGATGCGAGTGATTCAGGGATCAGAGACCGGGAATCAGAGTGGGTAGCCTTGCAGGGGCGGGTTTCAAACCCGCCCTTTTTATCGTTCCGCATGCAGGGGCGAAAAATTTTTCGCCCCTACGGCTTTTTTCGCGTGGGAAAAATATCTCCCCGCGTCTCCGCGCCTCCGCGTGAAAATGGTTTTTCTTCGCGTGAGATAAAACGATCTCCTACGATTTTGCCGTGCTCATCTCGCGGTGGCGGGTGATGACTTGATAGTTCTGTCGAAACAGCGCCGACAAACGCTCGATCAGATAGACTGAACGATGGCGGCCACCGGTACAGCCGATGGCGATGGTCAGATAATTGCGGTTGTCGCGCATGTATTCGGGCAGCCAACTCGAGACGAAACGGTAGATGTCGTTGAACATTCGCTCGACTTCCGGTGAGGCTTCGAGAAAGGCAGCGACTGGCGCGTCGCGGCCAGTGAGCGGCAGCAGCGTCGGTTCGTAATGCGGGTTGGGCAGACAGCGCACGTCGAACACCAGATCGGCGTCGAGCGGCACACCGTGTTTGAAACCGAACGACTCGAAAAGCAGCGACAGGCGGGAGGCATCGACTCCGACAAGTTCTTTGACCCAAGTGCGTAACGCTGCTGCGGGAAGGTCGCTGGTGTCGAATGCAAAAGCGTTTTCGCGCAAACCGGCGACACATTGGCGTTCGTATTCAATCGCTTCGGTGAGCGTGCATTCATCGGTGGAAAACGGATGGCGGCGACGGGTTTCGGAAAAACGTTTGACCAGCGTGTCTGTCTTGGCGTCGAGAAAAAGAAAGCGCACATTCCAACCGACCTTACGCAACGCTCCGAGAATTTCATCAAGCTGCGGAAAACCCGGCGCGGTTTTGGCGTCGAGCGTAATCGCCAGACGTGTCTGGCCGGTGTTGCCAAGAAAGGAAACGGTGTCTTTCAATAATGGCAGCGGCAAATTGCTGACGGCGTAATAGCCGGAATCTTCCAGCGCCGTCAGCGCCACGTTTTTGCCGGACCCGGAAACACCGCTGATAAGCAGAAGCTCCACGGTTATTCGGACTCCAATGTCTGGCGGTGGCGCTCGATGAATTCCTGGGTGCTGTCGATGCCGCGCTGGTTCAGGATAAAATTGCGCACGGCCGCTTCGACCAGCACGGCAAGGTTGCGTCCGGCCGCAACCGGAATGATGACCTTGCGGATCGGGACATCGAGAATGTTCTGATACGACGCTTCGACTCCGAGCCGATCAAGTTCGGAAAAGGCTTCGTGGTTGTGATCCTCAAGATGGACGATCAGGCGCAATAGTTTGTGCGGCCGCACGGCGGTTTCGCCAAACATTTGCCGGATGTTGAGGACGCCAATACCGCGCACCTCGAGAAAATCGCGTAATAGCGGCGGGCAACGGCCTTCGATCGTGTCCGGTGAGATGCGATGCAATTCGACGATATCGTCGGCGACCAGACCGTTGCCTCGGGTGATCAATTCCAGCGCCAGTTCGCTCTTGCCGATGGCCGAAGCGCCGGTAATCAGCACGCCCATTTCGAGCACGTCGAGAAAGACGCCGTGAATCGTGATGGATTCGGCCAGTTCGCGCAACAGATAAAGGCGCAGGGAATCGACGACATGAGGAGAGAGGCGTTTCGAAGTCAGCAGCGGCACATGATGTTCGTTGCAATAGCGGCTGAGCAGCGGCAGCAGCGTTTCGCTGCCGGCAACGATGAGGGTGGACAGCTCCTTGGTCGCAAAGAGGCGCACCATTGCCTGTTCGCGGCGCTCTTCGCTCAAGCCTTCGAGATAAGAGATTTCGGCAGTGCCCAGTACTTGCACATGAAACGTGTGGATCAGGTTCAGGTGCCCAATCAGGCTGGTGGTGGGATGCTTGATCTCCTTGCCTTCCAGAAGGCGGCACGCGCCTGCGTGTCCGGCGACCCACTCCAGTTGCAGACGTTCCCTGTTGTCGTTGAACAGTTTTTCGATGGTGATGGTACGCATTTTAAAACCCCGGAATCGAAATGTTAGAGTAATGCACAACGAACCGTTTTCCAAAGAAACGGGTCAAATGCCCATTATGCCCTAATCAGGGGTCAGGTATCAGAAAATCATAGCCTCACGCGAAGGCGCGAAAAAGAAAATAGGCATAGGTCGTGGTGAGCGGAACGAACCGCGACGTTTGGCTTGGATGAGTCTCTGCGGCGGCGGATTGCCATTCTCCCTACGGTATCTGATGCCTGACAAGTTGACATTTTTGTAAACGCCACCAACAATTCGCATTTGCCTGTGAAGAAATGAAGCAATGCGTACATTTGGGATGGCTTTTTTCTTGAGTTTTTTTCTGATATTCGCTCCGGCGCATGCCGCGTTCGCAGATGAGGAAACTCGGAGGGAGGAAGGCGAAACGGCGGCGATCCTGAACGCGCGGGAGGGCTTGGCGGATATTGTTGCCTACATGGCGACCCGTCCCGATCTTTTCCCGCCGCGTGCGCCAACAAAAAAGCGGGTTTTGACGCCCGCGCAAAGCCAGGAAATACGCGACATTTGGGGGCGCTTTCTCGATTACCAACTGATGCTTGACGCTTCCTGGCGATACCTGAGCGAAAGCGAGCGCGGGCGGGAAAAATCGGAAAACGCGGTGCGCTATGCCACGCACTACGCTGCATTCCTGACGCGCTATCGCTATGCGCTTGAGTTCATTCGGCTGGCTGATGCCGATCCGGCGGTGCGTATCGTGCTCAACGAACCCGTGACCGAAATCGGCCTGCCCGAGCGCAGCTACGGCGGTTTCAAATACCGCTTCTTGCATGTGGCGATAGCGACCGAATTCACGTCGTTGTCCGCCGCATACGCCGCCGCACCCGCAAGCAGCGGTGGAAAAACGACGTCATTGAGTCAGGCCATTCGGGAGGACGAGCGCTACCTCTGGCGGGCGGGCAGAGCGCACGGCCTTCTGAACACGCTACGTAACGCCGGACAGGTCGTTCAAGAGGGCGGTTCGAGACTGGTTTTCCCGCTCCAGAAAGGCGTTTCCGAATGGATGGGGCAAACAAGGGTGGCGAGCGGCGAACATTTGATGTCCGCCGACCAGATCGCCGCGCTACATTCTCGGCTGCGTCCGGGCGACATCCTGCTTGAACGGCGAGAGTGGTACCTTTCCAACATCGGTCTGCCCGGATTCTGGCCTCACGCGGCGCTGTACATCGGCGACGCGGAAGAGCGGAGCGCGTATTTCGACACTCCGGAAATTCGCGCTTGGCTGAAAGAGCAGGGGATGGTTGACGAGCGTTTTGAAACACTGCTGCAAACGCGCTACCCGCACGCCTATCGCCTCAGCCAACAGCCCGACGAAGCAGGCGCCATGCTCCGAATCATCGAAGCCATAGGCAAAGGCGTCATCTTTACCTCGCTCGAACACTCCCTGGCGGCAGATTCCGTGGCAGTGTTGCGGCCACGCCTTTCGCGGCTGGAAATCGCCCAAGCGATGCTGAAATCTTTTGATTATTTTGGACGCCCCTACGACTTCAACTTTGACTTTCGCACCGACGGGCAACTGGTTTGCACGGAACTGGTGTTTAAATCGTACCGCTCTGAAGAAGGCAGGCAGGGACTCGACTGGCCGTTGAACGTCATCGCCGGTCGTCCCGTACTTACCGCCAACAACATCGTCCGGCATTTCGACGAAACCTGGCAAACGCCCGCGCAATACCTCGATCTGGTGGCGTTCTTCGATGGCAATGTACGCGCCGGGCGGGCAGAAGAAAGCGATCTGGAAAACTTCCGCGCCAGTTGGCGTCGCCCCAAGTGGCACATTCTGATGCAGGAAGACAGGAGGCAGGGATCAGAGGTCAGGGATTAGGAATCAGAAAAATTTAACTGCATAGAGCGCAAAGAAAAAACCTTTAACCCCGAAAAGCAAAAAAGATACGGAAAACACGAAAGCGCAAACCCCTTTCCCTTGAAGGCATAGATATCTGCACAAGTGTTGCGTCATGATCTCTGATGAGATGTTCCGGGTTAATCCGTCGCTGACGTTTCTTGCAATGAATGCCGATTTTTTCTTTGCGTTCTATGCGGTTAAGTTTTTCCGATCCCTGTTCCCTGGCTCAGATTGTAGTTCTGCAGCAGTGCAAAAACAGTGGCGTCGTCGGCCGCGGCGCGGAGATCGCTGCAGAGGGCGCGGTCGCTGATGAGTTGCGCGAGTTCCGAAAGCAGTTGCAGGTGTTGTTCGGTCGCGTTTTCGGGAACGAGCAGGACAAAAAAAAGATCGACCGGCTTTTTGTCGGGGGCGTCGAAGTTGATCGGCGATTGTGTGCGCAAGAAGGCGGCGCGGGCTTGCGCCAGATTTTTGATTCGACCATGCGGAATGGCCACACCTTGCCCCAGCGCCGTCGAGCCCAGTTTTTCACGAACTTCCAACGCGTCGATCAGAGGCTTGGCAATCAATCCCTCGCGGGCGAACATCGCGCCAATTTCGGCGAAAAGCTCGGAGCGGTTGCGGGCGGCGACGTCAGTTTCAACGCGCGTCGGGGTCAGCAGCGAAAGAATCGATGATGCGGAAGAAGAAAAAGCGGCGTTGGCGTTCATGGCGATGTCGGTAGCGAAGGACAGCAGCAAAAGTCAACAACAAAAATCAGCACCATCACGAAGAAGAACCGGCGATGAATTTCGCCGGTTTCCCCATGTTTAACAAAAATTATACGCCGTAAAGCGTTGCTATTCTGTCGTGGCCATTCGCTTAACGGACGGGGTTTTTGTGCGCTTGGTAATGCGCAGCTCTTTTTGTTTTAGCACCAGCCGATCCAGTTTGTCGATGATGTCGTCAATGGCAGCATACATGTCGGTATCGATGCTCTCGGTGTGGAGGTCTTTTCCGGCAATATGCAGCGTTATTTCGACTTTGTGTTGCAGCTTGTCGGTTGAAAGAATTACGTTGACATCAATGACTTCGTCGAAATGACGGGTAATCCGTTCCAGTTTCGATGTCACATAGGCCCTGATCGGCGGCGTGATATCAAGATGGTGTCCAGTCAGTTGAAGATTCATAAAACACTCCTTGAGAGAAAAAAACTTTGCCCCAAAGGGACGAGGCAAAACGCGAGATAGCTACGATACGACATGTGTTTTCCGATTTTATACCATCAAAAGTCCTTTCGCTGATGGGCGGGTGGAATGGACAAAGCTTCACGGTATTTGGCAACGGTGCGTCTTGCCAATATGATACCTTCTTTATCGAGCAATTCGGTAATTTGTTGATCTGAAAGCGGGGCGGCGGGAGGTTCGCCTTCGATGATTTTCTTGATCAGTGCGCGGATGGCGGTCGATGAGGCGGCGCCGCCGGAACTGGTGGCGACATGGCTGCCGAAGAAATACTTGAGTTCGACGGTGCCTTGCGGCGTCAGCATGTATTTTTGCGTCGTGACCCGCGACACGGTCGATTCGTGCAACCCCAGCAGGGCGGCGATGTCTTTCAATACCATCGGTCGCATCGCTACGGCGCCGTGATCGAAAAAGCGTTGTTGCCGTTCGACAATGGCCTGCGAGACGCGCAAAATGGTTTCAAAACGTTGCTGGATGCTGCGCACTAACCAACGCGCTTCCTGAACGCGACCCGACCACATGGACGAGGCGGCATTTTTCGCGGAAAGCATTTCGGCGTAGATGGTATTGATGCGGATTTTGGGAACGGCTGCGTCGTTCAGTTGGGCTATCCAGCGGTGGCCTTGTTTGTGTACGATGATGTCAGGAATGATGGCGCTCGTTCGGTCGTTGTCGAACGCACGCCCCGGCTTCGGATTCAGGCGGCGGATGAGTGCGCAGGCATCACGCAGAAGCTCTTCGCGGATGCGGGTCGCCTTTTTCAGCTTGGTGAGATCATGGGCGGCCAGCAACGACAAATGTCGTTCGACGATGGTCAGCGCCGTTCGTTGTGCCGAACTGTCGGGCAACGCACGCAGTTGCAAGCTCAGGCATTCGCTCGGCGTGCGTGCGCCGACACCGATCGGATCGAAATCCTGGAGAAGATGCAAAGCATCGTTGAAGCGTTTTCGCGTCAACATTTTCGGCGATGAAAAATACTTGCGGAACGCTTCGAAGGGCGTGGTCAGATAACCGTTGTCGTCAAGCTCGTCGATCAATGCTTCGGTGACGATGCGGGTGCTGTCATCGGCGGGGGTGAGCGCTAACTGCGAGAGCAGATGTTCGCGCAGCGATGTACCGGCGGCGTATTGAAACGTGTATTCTTCGTCCACCGCTTCTATGCCGCCTTCGTCGCTGGTCAACACGAAATCTTCTTTGTCCAGCGGCACGGACACTTCAAAATCGTTCAGCGTATCGGAGGTGTCGTAAGTTTCGGCGCTTCCCGTTTCTTCGGACGAAGAAGCATCAGAGGTTCCCGAAACATCGGGAAGGTCAAGAGGCGTTTCAAATGCGTTCTCTGCGTTGTCGGTATCTTTTTCGAGCAGCGGATTATCTTCCAGTGCGCGTTCAATCTCCTCGTTCAGTTCCAGCGAGGAAAGTTGCAGCAACCGTATCGCCTGCTGTAATTGCAGCGACAGCGTCAGTTGTTGCGAAGTCTTGAGGTTGAGCGTCTGTTTCATGCGGCGCTTTGAGCCAGGGTTCCGGTTATAACCGGAAGTGTTCTCCCAAATACACTTTACGCACGGCCTCATCGTGGACGATGGCCGATGGTGCGCCGGAAGCCAACACGCTGCCTTCGTTGATAATGTAAGCGCGGTCGCAAATGCCCAGCGTTTCGCGCACATTGTGATCGGTGATCAAAACGCCGATGTCGCGTTCTTTCAGGAAGCGAATGATGCGTTGAATGTCGAGAACCGCAATCGGATCGACACCGGCGAAGGGTTCGTCGAGCAAGATGAAATGAGGGCGCGAGGCCAAAGCGCGGGCGATCTCGCAACGCCGCCGTTCGCCGCCGGACAGCGAAATCGCCGGTATGTCGGCGAGGTGACTGATCGATAAATCTTCGAGCAGCGCGTCGAGACGATTGGAAAGAGCATCTTCATCAAGGTCTTGCAATTCCAGAATCGCACGAACATTTTCGGCAACAGTGAGCTTGCGAAAGATCGACGCCTCCTGTGGCAGATAGGCAAGGCCGCGACGCGCTCGCAAATGAATTGGCAGGTGCGAAATGTTTTCGCCGTCGAGTTCGATGCGGCCGCCGTCGGCGGAGATCAGGCCGACGATCATATAGAAACAGGTGGTTTTGCCGGCGCCGTTGGGGCCGAGCAATCCGACGACTTCGCCGCGTGCGACTGACAGCGACACATCGTGAACAACGGTGCGCGTCTTGTAACGCTTTTTGAGTTGATGGGCGGATAACGAACTCACCGTGGCTCCAGCTTGGTGTCGGGTTTCAAGGGCGCTGCTGGTTTCGGTAGTTGCAGCTTGCTTTCGCCGTCCTTGCCTTTCGGCTGGAAAGTACCGTGAACGCGCTCTCCAGACGGCGGTGTGCTGCCTTGCGGCAACGTCGAATCGGGGCGACCTTCGGCGCGGAAAGTTTCGGTGGCGCTGTTGTAATAAATGTAATTGCTTCGGATTTCGTCAACGCCTTGTTTAAGCAGCGCCTGGTCGAACAATTCAAGCACTTCTTTCTGGCCGTCGTATTCAGCGCGTAGCGCGTAGCCTTCGACGTATTCATCGGAGCTGTCGCTTTTCTGCCGGAAACTCACGGGCTTGCCGTGAGCGGTCGCCGAGAGTGTATTGTCCGGATTCTGCCGAAGCACGACACGATTGGCGTGGATGCTCATGGTGCCTTGCGTGATGATGACATTGCCCGACAGCGTGGCGACTTTGGTTTCATAATTGATCGCTTCGCTTCTGTCGGCGGAAAATTGGATCGGCAGATTGCGGTCGTTACGCTCAGCATGCGCTGACATCGCGCCGGACAAACAAATGATTAGGAGCAATCCCCGAAAGCTTTGTCGAAAAAGAGAAAAGAGTAAGAAGCGCATAACAAAAAAGTTTAATGGCGTTGTGGCTGAAAGGTTCCCTGAACATTGGAATGAAGTTTGATGATTTGCGAGTTGCGATTAAACTCCATGCCCACCGATTCAATGCGGCTGCTTGGCGATTCCAGCGATACTTTCTGATCGGTTCGCACGATATTGTCGTTGGGGCGCACATGCAAGTATTCAGTATGCAGCGTCAGCGGTTCGGAGGGAAGCCCCTCTTGCCGGGAGCCGGTGGACGGTGCGTCGCGGACGGCGGTGACGGAGCCGCGAAGGTGCAAGTTCTGACGGTCGCCGCTGAGTTGTGCGCGGTTGGAGGTTAGCGTAAAACGCGGTTGCCCGGGATTTTGCAGAACGATCTGCGGTTGCTCAAGCTCGATCAAACCGTCGTTGGGAAAATGCTCGGCAAGAACAGCGGTCAACTGTTGTTGCGGCACGCCGTCGGCATTGAACTGAGTCGCGTGAAAATTTTTGATGAAAAGATCGGGCGTATGGTGCGACGAATCATCGCGCCCGGCGCCGGGCGTTTGAATCTGTGCGTCGAGCCAATACGTCAACGCTGCCAACGCCGCCAGAAACAGCAGCGGCGACCAAGAAGCCCAGCGGTGGATACGGTCTCGCAACGTGCTCATGGCTGGGTCAGAGTGCGCCCCTTTCCCGCTTCGCGGGAGAGGGGCGTCGGTGCGTGAAAAAAAGAATCATAATGTACGAAACTTTCACGCAGATCGCAGCATTGAAACGTCAGGCGTTTTCCCCTGCGCCGTCAGAATCAGATCGCATACTTCGCGCACCGCACCGCCGCCGCCCGGTTTTTGCGTCACATAATGCGCAGCCTGCTTGAGCGCCTCGGGCGCATGCGGCACGGTGAACGCCAAGCCGCATACAGACAGCAGCGGCAGATCGGGCAAGTCGTCGCCGATGCAGGCGCAGGCTTCCGGCGCGATGCCAAGCTGTGCGCATAGTTCGCGCCAAGGCGCCAATTTGTCGAATACGCCCATGATCACATGCTTGACGCCGAGTGCGCGGGCGCGGTGCGTGACAGCCGGTGCGCGGCTGCCGGTGATCCAGGCGATTTCAATACCGGCGCGTTGCAACAATTTGAGGCCGACGCCATCGGTCGCAAAAAAAGCTTTCGATTCGACGCCGTCGTCGTTGAAATAAATACGACCGTCGGTGAGAACGCCGTCCACATCGCAAATCAAAAGGCGAACAGCGGCAGCACGTTTGAGAAGAATGGCGTCCATTACAAAATCCTCGCCCGAAAGAGATCGTGCATATGCAACGCGCCGATCAGATGTTGTTTCTCGTCAACGACCAGCAGTTGCGAAATTTTCGGCGCGGTTTCCATCAGCGCAATCGCATCGACAGCCAACTGATCGGCGTGGATCGTGCGCGGCGATGTTTTTATCAGTTGACGTATTGGTGCCGTCAGTTCGCGGTTTTGCTCAAGATAGCGACGCAAATCGCCGTCGGTAAAAATACCGACAACGCGGGCATCGTCGTCGAGCACCGCAGTCATTCCCATTCCTTTGCTGCTGATGACGACCAACGCTTCCTGCAACGTCGCCGTCTGCGCGACCATCGGCAGCGCGTCGCCGGTACGCATGATGTCGGACACGCGCGTCAAGAGGCGGCGCCCCAGCGTTCCCCCGGGATGCGAGCGTGCGAAATCCTCGGCAGAAAAACCGCGGGCGTCGAGCAACGCCAGCGCCAGCGCATCGCCCAATGCCAACGCGACCGTCGTGCTGGTTGTCGGCGCCAAACCAAGCGGGCAGGCCTCTGATTCGACCGAAGCATCGAGATGAACATCGGCGGCACGGGCGAGCGTCGAGTCGGCGTTGCCGGTCATCGCGATCAATCCCGACCCCTCGCGTTTGAGATGCGGAATCAGCGCCACCACTTCGTCAGTCTCGCCGGAATTGGACAAGGCTAACACCACATCCTGCGGCGTAATCATGCCCAGATCGCCGTGACTGGCCTCCGACGGGTGAACAAAAAACGCTGGCGTTCCGGTAGAAGCCAGCGTTGCGGCAATCTTGCGGGCGATATGGCCGGACTTACCCATGCCGGTGACGATGACCCGCCCCCGACAACCGAGAATGCGGACAACGGCGTCGGCAAAAGCGGAATCAAGTCGCGCCGCCAATGCTTCAATCGCATGAGCTTCGGTGGCAAGCACCTGACGGGCAAGCGTCAACACATGCGTCGGATTGGGAGAGGCGGTCGGGGATGCGGAAAATCGTATCATAGCTTAAGTATAACGCCAAGGCTGGCATGGTTTTCGCTTGCCCGGGGACTTTTTGCTCGCGCTGACCGTTTACCAAGCAAATATTGCCGCCCTTTTTCGATAAAAGCCCTGTGAAATATCCACCATAAAAAAATGGTTGCATTATGTTACTGACTTGTAGATAATCCATTTCCTATTGCGGCGCGAAAAGTATATGTTCCGTGATTGAAGTTTTGCTGTTCTGATTCAAGGCACCGTTCAGGGGTTTGGAAAGAAAGCAGAGAACTGCGCCATCCCAGAACGGAAACACGTTTCGTTGGTATTGACGGGGATTGATATGCGCACGCTCAAGGGAAATTGGATCAACAAACTCTTTGCTTCTACGGAAACACAGATAGCGCCGGGGCGTCCTCCTTATGACGTCGTTCTCACCCCCCCCCCCCCCCCGAAATATCGTTATAAAACAAACACTTAAAGCATTTTGTGTGCGCGCGTTCCTCAAGGGAATCGTACTGTCTTTAACATGGATCGTCAGCTTATGCGCCGCCCTTCCTGCGCACTCCTACACCATCGAGCGCCTCAGCCTTTTCATCTACGACGGCAGCAACATTTACGAA
>JAITMR010000018.1 GCA_031277215.1 Burkholderiales bacterium | reverse complement strand
TCGGAGAGTCGTTTGCGCAAAGGCGAGCGAGGCATTTGGCAGCGTCGTTATTGGGAACACCTCGTTCGGGACGAGGAGGATTACGCCAGACATGTGGATTATATTCACTATAACCCGGTCAAGCACGGCCTCGTGACGCAAGTTAAAGATTGGCCGTATTCGACGTTTTCTCGTTGGGTGCGTCAAGGTGTTTACACCGAGGCTTGGGCGGCGACGAATTGAGCGACATGGAACAGGAGTGACGCTGGGTTTCGCTATGTTCTACTCAGTCAACTCAACCGCAGTTCTTCACTCAACCCAGCCTACGTGCTGTCTTGCGGCATGTATGTATCAAACCGCCGTGAATGTACGCGGCTGGATATGCGTTATCGCCTTGCCTGCCGCACCCATTGCCATTTCAATGTCGTAGTGGGCTTGCAGGTTCATCCAGAACTCATGGCTGGTGTTGAAGTAGCGGGCAAGGCGCAACGCCGTATCCGCTGTGATGCCGCGCCGCTCACGGGCAATATCATTCACGCGCGCGGGGGTCACGCCAATGGCGCGTGCCAATGCGTTGCTGGAAAGACCAAGCGGAAGCATGAACTCTTCGCGCAAAATCTCGCCGGGGTGAATGGGCTTGAGTTTTATAGCCATCGTAGTTTTCCGTTAGTGGTGGTAATCCACGATTTCAACTTTTGTTGCGCCGTTATCAGTCCAGACAAAACATATGCGCCACTGGTCGTTGATGCGGATGCTGTATTGCCCGCGACGTGAGCCAGACAGTTCCTCAAGCCGGTTTCCAGGTGGAGCCGCCAAGTCACGTAGCTCATGCGCGGCGTTCACCGCATTAAGTTTGCGTCGTGCAACGTTTTCAATATTCACAAACCGCTTTACGCGAAAACCCTTGAATAGAGTTTCAGTATCTCGGCATTTGAAGGATTGAATCGGCATAGGCCGTATCTTATATCGAAATGCGATATATCGCAAGCTCGCGGTTTGGCTTTCAATCTTTAATAACTCGCAAATCACCCCATCTCGTTGTATAACAAGGGGATAACACGCGCAGGATGGTGAGCAGTGAACGGGGTGATTGTTCAGCCCGGCCTATGCGGGCTGGCACTTGATGCCTGCCGTGGCAGGGAAGATGGCGGTAGAATGGCGGAGAAATGAAACGGTGAGGAGCGGCGCGTGGAGGTTTTTGGTTTTGCGGGGTGGTCGGGGAGCGGTAAAACGACGCTGATTGAGAAAATCGTGCCACTTTTGGTGGTACGCGGCATGAAGGTATCATTGATCAAGCATGCGCATCACGGTTTTGATCTTGATCGTCCGGGAAAGGACAGTCACCGCCACCGTGAGGCAGGTTGCTCCGAGGTGTTGATTTTGGCGAAGGAACGCTGGGCGTTGATGCATGAATCGCGTGGTGCGCCGGAATTGACGCTTGACGAGGCGTTGGCGCGGATGGCGCCGTGCGATCTGGTGTTGATCGAGGGATACAAGGCGTATTCGGTGCCGAAGCTCGAAGTTCATCGTGTGGCTATCGGTAAGCCGTTGTTGTGTCCAGGTGATCCGAACATTGTTGGCATTGCAACGGATGTTGCTGTCTCGACACCGCTTGCCGGTTTGCCGGAAAATCTGCCGCGCTTCGATCTCGACGATGCCGCGTCGATTGCCGATTTTGTTTTGTCTCGTTCAATGTGAAAACAGCAGTATTTTTATTTAGTGGTGTACTTGAACCCCATCCCCACCCTAGCCCTCCCTTGAAGGGGAGGGGACAAGCCTGAGCTTGAAAGGGAGGGGCAAGAATGAGCGAAAGGAAATCATGAATATTAAAGTCGTTTATCTGGCGCGTTTGCGGGAAGCGTTGGGGTGCAGTGAGGAGGTGTTATCGCTGGCATCGGACGCGCCGACACTTGGCGATGTGTTTGCGGTGTTGCGCGAACGCGGCGAACCCTGGTCGTATGAGTTGGGTGAAGGGCGGGCAGTGCGGGTGGCGATTAATCATGAAGTGGTTGCAACGGATGCAGTCGTACATTCGGGTGACGAGATTGCTTTTTTTCCGCCGGTGACCGGTGGTTAAACCTGAAAACCTCAGTTGACCGCTTGTAAATTCATGGAAAACCGCATGGTAGCTTGCTTTGGAGTCTTTTTTAACGCTCACCCATTGGGTGGGAGTGCTACGTACCCGCCAGCACAACGCACGACGCACCATGCTGTGTTGCTCCTCCTCGTGGGGTGGCAGCCCACGTCGTCGTTGCGCCTTGCCTGGCACGCCGTGCGCAGCACTGGCAAGTACGTCTAACTGAGGTTTTCAGGTTGAAGAAAGGAGGCGAAGGTGTTCAGACGCATCAGTGTTCAGTGCGACGATTTCGATGTGGCTACCGAAATCGCGGTATTGCGTGAAAATGATTCCCGTGTCGGCGCCATAGCGGTCTTCATCGGCACGGTTCGTGAGATGAACGATGGCGGGAATGATCCGGAAAACGCTTCGCTACCGGTTCAGACAATGACGCTGGAGCACTACCCGGGAATGACGGAGAAGGCGCTGACAAAAATCGCTGATGAAGCGGCGCACCGTTTCGACATTTTTGGAGTAACGGTCATTCATCGGATTGGTGAATTAAAGCCGCTTGACCAGATTGTTCTTGTAGCCGTTAAAAGTGCGCATCGTGGCGATGCGTTCGATGCGTGCCGTTTCATCATGGACTATCTGAAGACGCAAGCGCCGTTCTGGAAAAAGGAAACGACGGGGAAGGGTGCACATTGGGTCGATGCCAGGGGAAGTGACGAAGAAGCTGCGGCGCGTTGGCAACTTCCGGGGAACGGTTGAGACGCCAATGTATGTATTTCTCGGACAATTCATTGCTGTAGGAACGGGCGCGGCCATCGGCGCGTGGATGCGCTGGGGTTTGAGTTGGTGGTTGAATGATCGCTATCCCGGGTTTCCGCTTGGCACGCTTGCCAGCAATTTGATCGGCGGCTTCGCTGTCGGTGTGGCGCTGGCGTATTTCATTTCGCGCAACAATTTGCCGCCGCACTACCAGCTTTTCGTCATGACGGGTTTGCTGGGAGGGTTAACAACATTTTCTGCATTTTCGTCGGAAGTGTCGATGTTGTTGCTGCGTGGTGAGTATATGGGCGGACTGGCGTTGGCGGCGACGCATTTACTGGGTTCTCTGGCGTTGACGATTGCTGGTTTTGCGGCGTACAGAGCGTTTGCTTCATAAATGGTTTCTGAAAGATGATGATGCCTCACGCAATCAAACTGTATCAAACGGGCGACCCTGAAGTCATGCGCTTTGAAGAAAGCAATTTTGTCGAACCGGGTTCTGGTGAAGTCTTGCTGCGACACACCGCCATCGGCGTCAATTACATCGATGTTTATTTTCGCAATGGGCTTTACCCGCAACCGATGCCGGGCGCACTGGGCAAGGAAGCGGTTGGTGTTGTAGAAGCGGTTGGAAGCGGCGTGACCGATGTGAAGGTAGGTGATCGCGTCGCTTATTGCAATGGGCAGCTCGGCGCATACAGTGAATCGCGTGTGATCCCTGCTGAATTTTTGGTGCGTTTGCCGGACGGGATCGGCGATGCCGATGCGGCGGCGATGTTGTTAAAGGGTTTGACGGTGCAATACTTGTTTCGTCAAACGTACCGTTTGCGTGAGGGAGAAACGTTTCTCTTTCATGTGGCTGCCGGAGGCGTCGGGCTGATAGCGTGTCAGTGGGCGAGGGCGCTTGGCGCGCGAATGATCGGCACGGTTGGCAGTGACGAAAAGGCAGCGCTTGCGAAGGCGCACGGTTGCGAATATGTGATCAATTATCGTAAGGAAAATTTTGTCGAGCGTGTCAAAGAGCTGACCGACGGCAAGGGTGTCGGAGTGGTTTACGATTCGGTCGGGCGCGATACGTTTCCGTCGTCGCTTGATTGTCTGAAGCCACGCGGGTTGTGGGTGAGTTTTGGCAATGCTTCCGGCGCGGTGCCGCCGTTTGAAATCAATATGCTGGCACAGAAAGGGTCGCTCTTTGTGACGCGACCTTCTTTGTTTTCTTACGCCGATTCGCGATCGGCCTTGTTGGCAATGAGCGAAGAATTGTTTTCGTTGATGCAAAGTGGCAAGGTGCAAACGGTGCTGCGTCATCGTTTTCCACTCAAGGACGCCGCCGAGGCGCATCGCTTGCTGGAGTCGCGCAGTTCCACTGGCGCGATGGTATTGATTCCATGAGCAGCACACTCACGAAACTTCGTTTGCCGCCTGCTGCGCGGGCGCAGGGTGCTTTGCGTTTGCCCGGTTCCAAAAGCATTTCCAACCGTGCGTTGTTGTTGGCGGCGTTGGCTGATGGCGAGACACAGCTCAACGCATTATTGGATGCCGACGATGTGCGCTACATGCGAGAGGCGTTGACACAACTCGGTGTTTGTCTCGAAGCGTTGGGAGAAAACAACTGGCGTGTGCGCGGATGCGGCGGTCGTTTTCCCGAGACGAAGGCGGAGTTGTTTCTTGGCAATGCGGGAACGGCGGTGAGGCCGTTGACGGCGGTGTTGGCGGTACTCGGCGGCGATTACCGGATTCATGGCGTGGCGCGGATGCACGAACGACCGATTGCTGATCTCGTCGAAGCGTTACATGCGCTGCATTGCCGTGTCGATTATCTTGACAAAGCAGGTTATCCGCCGTTGCGCATTGCGCTGCGTGATGTCGGAGCAGCGTTTCCCGAAACGGTGAAAATTCGCGGCGATGTGTCCAGTCAGTTTTTGTCGGCGCTTTTGATGGCGCTTGCGTTGATTGAAGCTGATGGTGCGACGCACACTGAAGTGTTATTAACAACACCGCTGATTTCACGGCCTTATGTCAAGATCACGACGCATTTGATGAGCCGCTTTGGTGTCAACGTTGAAGAACCTGATTTGCAGCGTTTTCGAGTGCCGCGTGGTGTGCGTTATCACAGTCCTGGCACGCTGATGGTGGAAAGCGATGCGTCGTCGGCGTCGTATTTTTTGGCGGCGGGGGTTCTCGGTGGTGGGCCAGTGCGAGTGATCGGCGTCGGCAGGCATTCGATTCAGGGCGATGTGGCATTCGCCGATGTGTTGCAAGCGCAAGGTGCAAGCATCGCTTATGGCGATGATTTTATCGAAGCGCAGCGCGGCAAGCCTTTCAAAGGTGGTGAAATAGATTGCCTGACGATTCCCGATGCGGCGATGACGCTGGCGATCACAGCGTTAGCCGCGCAAACGCCGACAACGCTGGTCAACATTGGGAGCTGGCGTGTCAAGGAAACGGATCGCATTCATGCGATGGCGACCGAGCTTGCCAAGCTTGATGCGCGTGTCGAAAGTGGAGACGACTGGTTGCGAATTCATCCGGCGGCGGCGTTACGCTCTGCCGAGATTGATACCTACGACGATCATCGAATGGCGATGTGTTTTTCGCTCGTGTCTTTGTTGGGGACAGAAGTCACGATTCATGATCCGGGTTGCGTTAATAAAACATTTCCCGGATATTTTGAAGCGTTTGAGAAGCTTTTGAAATCGAGGATCGGCGGCCTATCAACTGATGCCTGATAGCTGGTCACCCCATCCCCACCCAAACCCTCCTCTTGAAAGGGAGGGCTTTTATCTTCGCGCCTTCGGATGAAAATATTGATCCTCTCCTCTGGAAGGAGAGGGCGCCTCGAAGAGGCGGGGAGGCGGCTGCTTCAAGCAAACCCCCGTCGGCTTCGCCGATACCCTCTTTGAAGGGCTTTAGTTCTGCTCTCTGACTCCCGCTATCAGCCGATGTCGTTGTTTTCTTCCGCTTCAGCCCTGCGCCGTTCGACACAGTCGCCGGTAGCGCAGTAGCCGTAAAGGCAAAGCGCGTGATCGACGACTTCGAAGTTTTTTCCCTGAGCGATTTCGTTTTGCCGCTTTTCGATTTCAGCGTCGAAAAATTCTTCGACTTTGCCGCAATGCAGGCAGACGATGTGGTCGTGGTGGTGGCCGCGATTGATCTCGTAAACGGCTTTGTCGGATTCGAAGTGGTGGCGCAGCAGCAATCCGGCCTGTTCAAACTGGGTCAGTACGCGGTAGATGGTAGCCAGTCCGATGTCGAGGTCATCTTCTTTCAGGCAGCGATAGACGTCTTCCGCTGTCATATGACAATTGCGCGAATTCTCGAAAAGGCGAATGATACGGAGTCTCGGCAAGGTGGCTTTCAGCCCCCGGTCGTTGAGGTCTTGCGGTGTAGTCGTCATTTGAAAAAGGCGGAGGCGACGCAGAGTACGGCTATAATAACCGCTCTTACGTCCAATTCCTATCGAGAGCCGCATGAAACAGCCGCCTCTTTTTTTCACGTTGCTAATGCGAGTTTGCGGGGTCGCCCTGTTTTTCTGCCTGGCGGGATGCTCGACGATGAGCACTTATCTGCCGGATGTCCGCCAGCTTGGGGTTTATAAGCTAGACATCAATCAGGGCAATTATCTGACGCAGGACATGGTTGAAAAGCTGAAGATCGGGCAGACGCGCCAGCAGGTGCGGACGACGCTGGGAACGCCGCTGGTGGCGAGTGTTTTTCACGCCGATCGCTGGGACTATGTTTATTCTTACGCCAAGAACGGCAAGGAGGTCGAGCGTCGGCAGTTCGTCGTTTTTTTCAAGGATGATGCACTGGAACGCTGGGAGGGTGATGATGCTCCGGTGTCGCAGGTCGAATTGAACCGGATCGCCGGAACGCGGATGTTGCCGGATGATCCGTCGGCGGATGATGAGGGATTTTTCACCCGAATGTTCCGCTGGTTTGGAGACGAAAAATAATGGGAACGGCGCCATTGACTCCAATACGGGTTGCTGTTGCCGGCGCCGGTGGGCGGATGGGGCAAATGCTGATCGAGGGAGTGCTGACCTCACCATCGTCTTTCGAGTTGACAGCAGCGCTTGAGCTGAAGGCTTCGCCGTTGCTGGGGCGCGACGCAGGCGCTGCGATCGGACGGGTATCGGGAGTTTTGATTTCGGATGACGTTGAAGCGGCGGCACAGCGATCAGAGGTGTTGATCGATTTCACGCGACCAGAAGGAACCCTGCGACATGCGCGTTGTTGTGCCGAATACGGTTGCGCGATAGTGGTCGGGACAACGGGATTGAGCGAAGCGGACAAAGCGGAACTGGCGTCGTTGGCGCGTCGTGTCCCGATGGTGGTGGCAGCGAACATGAGCGTCGGTGTCAACGTGATGCTGAAACTGGTGCGATTGGCAGCGCAACGTCTGAGCGATTACGATATCGAGATTGTCGAAATTCATCACAAACACAAAGTCGACGCGCCGTCTGGAACGGCGCTTTGTCTTGGTGAAGCCGCAGCCGAGGGCGCGGGTACAACACTTACCGACGCAGCAGTTTACGCACGCGAAGGTATTTGTGGCGAACGCCGTCCAGGGACTATTGGTTTTGCGACACTGCGAGGCGGCGATGTGGTGGGCGAACACACGGTGCTGTTTTGCGGTGAAGGCGAACGTGTGGAGCTGACGCACCGCGCCGGATCGCGCCGCAACTTTGCAGTCGGCGCGTTGCGGGCGGCGCAGTTTGTTGCCGAGCGACATGCCGAAGGGATCAACGGTGTCTATACGATGGAAGATGTTTTGGGGCTGACTGATGTTTGATCGCGAGGTAGAAAAGTCGGCTTGATGGGAAGAAAAGTTTGAACAATTGGCGGAGCGCTGGTTGTTAAGATGTTGTTACAAGGCTTAACGTATCCTTAACAAGAAGCCGATACAGTTTTGCGAATAATGTGAACCTTGGACATGACCCGCAAGCAATCGGGAGAGCAATCGTGCAGAATAAAGACAAAACGACAGAAAATCAGGGGGCGGCACTTGCCCAATCTTCCGAGAAACTTTCGCTTTGGGGATGGTTGCTCATCATCGTCATACTGGCAGTCGGAGGTTACGGCGGCTATTACTGGTACGAGAAACGATCATCAGGCAGCAGCAAATCGACAGCCTCGCCTTTTCGAGGTGATATGAATCGGGCAGTTCCCATTCAGGCGGCTACGGTACAAAAAAGTGCATTTGATGTGTATCTCGAAGCGCTCGGGACGGTGACGGCAGCGCAGACCGTAGTGGTACACAGCCGCGTTGACGGGCAATTGCTCAAGCTGCATTTCAATGAAGGGGACGCAGTCAAAGCGGGAACTTTGCTTGCAGAAATTGATCCGCGTCCGTACCAAGTACAACTGACGCAGGCTGAGGGGCAAATGGCGCGTGACCGGGCGCAACTGGAAAACGCCAAGGCAGACCTTCAACGATACCGCACATTATTAAAGCAGGATTCGGTGTCGCAACAACAGGTCGATACTCAGGAAGCGCTGGTGGCGCAATACGAGGGGCTGCTGAAATACGATCAGGGACAGATAGACAGCGCCAAACTCAATCTGGATTACACGCGGGTCACCGCGCCGATTTCGGGACGACTGGGACTGCGCCGGGTCGATGTTGGCAACATGACCCGCGCTTCCGACGCCAACGGGCTCGTCGTGATCACTCAGGAAGAGCCGATTGACGTGCTGTTCACGCTGGCAGAAAACGATTTGCCGAAAGTCGTCGGAAAAGTCCATGCGGGCGCACGGTTTCCGGTAGAAACCTGGGATCGGGCGCAAAAAACCCTGCTTGAACGCGGAACGCTGATGACCGTCGATAATCAAATTGATGTCGCTACGGGGACGGTCAAACTCAAGGCGCGTTTTGACAACAAGAATCGGTTGTTGTTTCCCAATCAGTTCGTCAATGTGCGAATGAAAATCGACGAATTGCAAGAGGCTCTTCTGGTTCCGACAGCCGCCGTGCAGCGCGGAAGCGTCGGAACCTATGTTTACGTGATCGACAACGAAGGAAAAGTAAGCGTCCGGCAGGTGACGCTTGGCGAAGAAGGCGAAGGAAAGCTGGTGATCAACAAGGGATTAACTGCGGGTGAGCGCGTGGTGGTCGATGGCGCTGATCGGTTGCGTGAAGGCAGCAGCGTCGAAATCGTTATCCTTGACGAAAAGCCGCAAGCGGCGCCACCTCCAAAACCCGACAGTGAATCTTCTTCCAAGGAAGGAGAAAAAGGAGCCTCTTCCAAAGGATCGGGCAAAGGGCCGTCGTCGAGACGACCGCAGCAATAACGCAATCATGCCGTCACAGAGCCGCGCATGAATCCTTCCCGCCTTTTTATTCTTCGACCGATTGCCACATCGTTATTGATGGTGGCGATGATGCTGGCCGGTGGCGTCGCCTATTTTTTCCTTCCGGTCTCTGCATTGCCGGAAGTCGATTATCCGACGATCCAGGTGGTGACGCTGTACCCGGGCGCAAGTCCCGAGGTGATGACGTCGTCGGTGACGGCACCATTGGAACGCCAATTCGGGCGGATGCCCGGCGTCAATCAAATGTCGTCTGTCAGTTCGGGCGGCGCTTCGATCATCACTTTGCAATTCAGTCTTGAAGTATCGCTCGACACGGCTGAACAAGACGTGCAAGCGGCCATCAATGCTGCCAGTAATTTGTTGCCCAATGATTTGCCGCGTCCGCCGATTTACAACAAGGTTAATCCTGCGGACACGCCGGTGCTGACACTGGCGGTCACTTCGGACACATTGTCACTGACGCGGCTTGAAGACTTGGTGGACACCCGGCTGGCGCAGAAAATTTCACAAGTGCCGGGCGTCGGTCTGGTGACCTTATCGGGCGGCCAGCGTCCTGCTGTTCGGGTGCGGGTCAACCCGCGAGCGCTGGCGGCGGCGGGTCTGAATATTGAGAATGTACGCACATCGGTGGCAAGCGCCAATGTCAATCAGGCCAAAGGCAGTTTCGATGGCCCCAAGCAATCGTCAACGATTGATGCCAACGATCAAATGCGTTCTGCTGAAGAGTTTCGTAGCTTGATCATCGCTTACAGAAACGGTGCGCCCGTTCGTTTGGGTGATATTGCCGACGTGATCGAAGGCGCAGAAAATGCGAGACTGGCTGCATGGGCTAATGAACACCCGGCCATCATCATCAACATCCAGCGGCAAAGTGGCGCGAATGTGATTGATGTGGTGGATCGCATCAAGGAACGTCTGCCGCAACTGGAAGACACGCTTCCGGGGGCGTTGCAAGTCACAGTGTTGTCTGATCGCACCATCACCATTCGCGCTTCAATCCGCGACGTGCAGTTCGAATTGTTTTTGGCGATTGCGCTGGTGGTGATGGTGATCTTCTTGTTCTTGCGCAATCTCAGGGCGACCATTATCCCGAGTTTTGCCGTGCCGTTATCACTGGTTGGCACGTTCGTAGTGATGTATCTGGCCGGGTTCTCGATCAATAACCTGACCTTGATGGCGTTGACGATTGCGACAGGCTTTGTCGTTGACGACGCCATCGTGATGATCGAGAACATCTCGCGCTATATTGAAAAAGGGGATTCTCCCATGCAGGCAGCGCTGCGGGGAGCCAAGCAAATCGGTTTCACGATTATCTCGCTGACGTTTTCGTTGGTGGCGGTGCTGATACCGTTGTTGTTCATGACCGATGTTGTGGGTCGCTTGTTTCACGAGTTTGCAGTCACGCTGGCGGTGGCCATCATTATTTCGATGATCGTGTCGCTGACGCTGACGCCGATGATGTGTTCAAAGCTGTTGAAGCACATACCGGAAGGAGAGCAAAGCTGGTTTTATAAAAAATCGGAAGCGGCGTTCAATGGATTGATTGCGCTTTATGGTCGCGGTTTGAAAGTGGTGTTGAACCACCAGGTGTTGACGTTAATGGTGGCGGTAGGCACTTTGTTGTTCACCGTCTATCTTTACGTTATCGTTCCGAAAGGTTTTTTCCCGATTCAGGATACCGGATTGATTCAGGGAATTTCCGAAGCGCCACAATCCATTTCCTTCGGCGCCATGGCAGAGCGGCAACAAAATCTGGCGCGAGCGGTTCTCGAAGACCCTGATGTCGAGAGCGTGTCGTCTTATATCGGTGTGGATGGTTTTAATACGACGCTCAACACGGGTCGCATGCTGATCACCCTCAAACCCCTTGAGCAACGCAAGGCGCGGGTTCAGGAAATCATTCAGCGACTTTCGCAACGCACCGAAAGTGTTCAGGGAGTTCAACTGTTTTTGCAATCGGTCAATGATTTGACGGTTGAAAGTCAAGTCACCCGGACGCGCTTTCAGTTCACATTGCAAGCGACCGATTCTGACGAGTTGAGCATCTGGACGCCGAAGTTGACCGAGCGCTTGTCGCAGTTGCCCGAGTTGATGAATGTCAACCACGATCTTCAGGATCAGGGATTGCAAGCCTTCATTGATATTGACCGCGATGCTGCCGGACGTCTTGGCGTGACTGTGGCAGGTATCAGCAACGTGTTGTACAGCGCGTTCGGACAACGGTTGATTTCAACGATTTACACACAATCGAATCAATACCGTGTGGTGCTTGAGGTTGCGCCTGATTTTCAGGACGGGATGGCGGCGTTGAGCCGTTTGTATGTGTCGTCGTCGCGGGGTGATCAGGTGCCGCTATCGGCGGTGGCACGCTTTTCCGAAAAACCGACGAGGCTTGCCATCAATCACATTTCCCAATTTCCTGCGGCAACCATTTCGTTTGATGTGGCGTCCGGGTATTCGCTGGACGCAGCCGTGAAAGCGATCAAGATGACCGAGCAGGAAATCGGAATTCCTGACGACATTCAAACCGCTTTCCAGGGAACGGCGCTGGCGTTTCAGGCATCGCTTCTCAGTCAGATATGGCTGATTCTCGCGGCGATCATTACCATGTACATCGTGCTGGGCGTTCTCTACGAGAGCTACATTCATCCGGTCACGATTTTGTCGACACTGCCGTCGGCGGGTATCGGTGCGTTGCTGGCGTTGTTGTGGGCGAAACTCGATCTCGATATGGTGGCGATCATCGGCATCATTCTATTGATCGGCATTGTCAAGAAAAACGCAATCATGATGATCGACTTTGCGCTCGACGCCGAGCGCAACGAAAAACTTTCCGCACGCGACGCGATTTATCAAGCGTGCCTGTTGCGTTTTCGACCCATCCTGATGACGACAATGGCAGCGTTGCTGGCGGCGTTGCCGCTAATGTTGGGCACGGGAATGGGTGCTGAACTGCGGCAGCCGCTGGGTGTGACGATGGTCGGTGGATTGTTGGTCAGCCAGGTATTGACGCTGTTTACGACACCGGTGATTTACATCATGTTCGACAAACTGGCGAACTGGCGTCGTCGTCGGGAAAGACCGGTGGCCGAAGGATCGGCGCTATGAGATTTTTCGAGGAAGTGATCCGCAGGCCGGTCGCCACGTCGCTGTTGACGCTGGGTTTGACCTTGTTGGGATTGGTGGCTTGGCGCTTGCTTCCGATCGCGCCGTTGCCGCAGGTTGAGATGCCCACCATTTTTGTGTCGGCGTCGCTTCCCGGTGCCAGCCCGGAAACCATGGCCTCGGCGGTGGCGACTCCACTGGAGCGTGCGCTGGGCAGTATTTCCGGTATTACCGAGATGACGTCATCGAGTTCGACCGGCAGCACGCGCGTCGTGATTCAGTTTGATCCGTCCCGAAATATCAACAGCGCGGCGCGTGACGTTCAGGCAGCAATCAATGCGGCACGCACCATGCTGCCCTCCGGGATGCCGAGAAACCCGACGTACCGCAAAGCCAATCCGGCCAATTTTCCGGTGATTATTATCGGCTTGACCTCGGAAACGATGACGCATGCACAGATTTACGACGCGGCAGAAACCGTATTGGCGCAGAAATTGTCACAGGTCGAAGGCGTTGGCGACGTGACAGTCAGAGGCGGAGCGTTGCCTGCGGTGCGTGTCGAACTCAACCCGATGCAGGTCAACCATCACGGGTTGTCGCTGGAAACCGTTCGGCAGGCGATTGCCAATAACAACGCCAACCGTCCGAAAGGAATGATTGAATACGACGACAAACAATGGCAAATCCGTGCGAACGATCAGGCCTTTACTGCCGAAGAATACAAACGGCTGATTGTCAGCTATAAAGATGGCGCTCCAGTGCGTTTGGAAGACATTGCCGAAGTGATCGATTCGGTGCAGGATGTGCGCAACGCGGGAATGCTGAACGGAAAACCTTCGGTTTTGCTTTCAGTGCTTCTTCAAAGCGGTGCCAACGTTGTGGAAACGGTGGATCGGGTCAAGGCGTTGATGCCGGTCTTGAAAGCCTCCGTGCCGAGCAGCATTGATTTTACGGTAACCCTCGATCAGACAAAGACAATTCGGGCTTCGCTGAAAGAAGTGACCAGGGCGCTGGCGATTTCGGTCGGGTTGGTGATCCTGATGGTGTTTCTCTTTTTGCGAAATGGCCGGGCGACGCTGGTTCCGTGCATTGCTGTTCCAGTATCGTTGATCAGCACGCTTGCGGTGATGTATTTGTTCGGATTCACGCTCAACAACATTTCGTTGATGGCGCTGACAGTGGCGACGGGCTTTGTCGTCGATGACGCCATTGTCGTCATCGAAAATATCAGCCGACATCGGGAAGCCGGAAAATCATCGTTCAGGGCAGCATTTGACGGCGTGCGGGAAGTCGGGTTTACAGTCGTGGCAATGAGTTTTTCGCTGATGGCGGTCTTCATTCCCATCCTGTTCATGGGAGGGTGGCTGGGAGGATTTTTCAAGGAGTTTGCGGTCACGTTGATGTCGGCGATTCTGGTGTCTTTGGTGATTGCGCTCACCACGGTTCCGATGCTTTGCGCCAACTGGCTGAAAGCTGCGCCCAAAGAACATGGGAAACTCTACATGTTCGGCGAGTACGTTTTTCAGACCGTACACAGCGGCTATCGTGCTTCGCTTTCAGTGGTTTTGAAGTACAAGTTGCTTGTGTTGTTCATTCTTTTGGCGACAATAGCCTGCAACATTGGCTTGTATTTAACCGTTCCCAAAGGCCTGTTGCCGACGCAGGACACAGGGCGTATCAACTGCTTCATTCGCGCAGATCAGAGTATTTCGTTTCAGGCGATGAAGGAAAAATACGAGAGGATCATTCACATTGTTCGTCAAGACCCGATGGTTGAGACGGTAAACGGTTCCATTGGCGGCCACGGTCAAGTGAATCGCGGTTCGATTTTCATTGAGCTTAAACGCTCGGGAGAGCGGAAGGAAGCGACGAGTGTCGTGATAGCGCGTTTGCAGAAAGCCTTGTCAAAAGAACCGGGAGCGCGGTTGATGATATCGCCAGCGCAAGACATTCGAGGGCCACGCGGAGGACGTGCGTCTGATTCGGAGTATCAGTACACACTTCAGACCGATGATGTTTACGAACTGCGGGAGTGGGAACCGAAGATACGAGACGTGCTCGAACAGCTTCCCCAGATTACGGATATCAGTTCTGATCAGGACAATCGCGGTGTGCAGACGATGCTGACCATTAACCGCGATGCGGTGTCGCGGTTGGGATTGACCGTGGCTCAGGTCGACGGAGCCTTGAACGATGCGTTTGGTCAGCGCCAGGTGTCAACCATTTATAACGCACGCAACCAATACCGTGTGGTGATGGAAGCAGCACCGGATTTCACGCAAAGCGCACAGAGCTTGCAAAACATTTATCTCATCACCCAGGACGGCAGCCGTGTTCCGTTATCGGCGGTGGCTTCGTACTCAACGGAATTAACAGCCTTGTCGGTGAGCCATCAGGGGCAGTTTGTGACGGCGACGATTTCGTTCAATCTTGCTCAGGGAGTATCCTTGTCGGAAGCGGCGGAGGCTGTGCATGAGGCAGTGCTTCGCGCTGGTCTGCCGGTATCCATCGTGGGCAGTTTCCAGGGAACAGCCGGGGAATTCCAAAAGATGTTGTCGACGCAAGTCTATCTGATTCTTGCAGCGCTTGTCGTGGTCTTTCTTGTGCTGGGCATTCTCTACGAAAACTGTAGTCACCCGTTCACGATTTTGTCGACACTGCCTTCTGCCGGTATCGGGGCGTTGTTGGCGATAACCGTTCTTGGCAAAGAATTCAACACTATCACGCTTCTGGGGATTCTGCTGTTAATCGGGCTGGTTTTGAAAAACGCAATCATGATGATAGATTTTGCGTTGATGGCAGAGCGCCAACGACAAATGTCGCCCCGCGATGCAATTTACGAAGCGTGTCTGTTGCGCTTCCGTCCGATCATGATGACGACGCTGACAGCGATTCTGGGCGCGTTGCCGTTGGCGCTTGGGAGTGGAGACGGCGCCGAACTGCGACAACCGTTGGGGTTGGCGATTGTGAGCGGCTTGTTGGTGAGTCAGTTGTTGACACTGTACACAACACCCGTTGTGTATCTGTACATTCACGATCTGCGTGAGCTTTTGGTGTCGCGCAAGAAAGCGAAGACCGGCGCGCTTTCGCCGGCGGAGGTGTGATCTGATGAAACGCATAATCTCGATGATCGGGAAGGGAAAATATTGGGGGATCGTGTCAGTGATGTTTCTGGCGGGTTGCGCGGTCGGGCCGAATTACGAAAGACCGCAACTCGATCTTCCCGAAGCCTACAGCGAACCGGCGGAGGGCTGGAAGCACGCCCATCCCTCAGATGAGCGCATCGGTGAAACCTGGTGGATTTCTTTCGGTGATGAAACCCTGAATCAGTTGATGACCGAGGTGGACATCAACAACCAAAATTTAAAAGCAGCAGAAGCGCGTTATCGGCAGGCGCAGGCACAATTGCGTGCCGTGAACGCCAATCTTTTCCCGACGCTTAATGCCTCTACCTCGGTGGGGAGAGGGCAGAGCGCCGGACGTGCGCCGTCCGGCCAACTCAACGCATCGCTGAGCGCAGCCTGGGATGTCGATGTGTGGGGCGAGGTGCGGCGATCCATTGAAGCACAAACCGTCAGTGTTCAAGCCAGCGAAGCGCAGTTGGCAGCGTTGCGGTTGAGCACACAAACGGCGTTGATGCAAGCGTATATCGCATTGCGCGTCAGTGACGCACAAGAAAAACTGATGGTGGAAACGGTCGACGCTTACACGCGCTCGCTGGAGATGACGCAAAACCGTTATCAGGCAGGAATCATCACCCGGGCAGACGTGGCGCAGGCGCAGACGCAACTCGAATCGGCGCGTACCCAATTGATTGACCTTGAGATCGGCCGGATACAAAGCAAAAACGCACTGGCACTTCTGGTCGGCAAAGCGCCGTCACAGTTTTCGGTTGAGACGGTTGATACGTTATCGCTCGAGTTTCCGGACATTCCCGTGGCGGTGAATTCCGAATGGCTGGAGCGTCGCCCCGATGTTGCGACGGCTGAACGAAGAGTGGCGGCGGCCAACGCCGAAATCGGCGTGGCGCAGGCGGCTTTTTACCCATCGCTGACCTTGTCAGCGTCAGGAGGGTATCAGGGGAGTCGCTGGTCGGACTGGTTTGATGCTCCGGGGCGTGTCTGGTCATTGGGCGCGGGGCTTGCGCAATTTATTTTTGACGGAGGCCGCCGCTCTGCGATGAAAGACAGTGCTGTGGCGGCATACGATGCAACCGTTGCCGATTACAAGCAAACAGTGTTGACCGCGTTTCAGGAAGTCGAGAACCAGTTGACGACGCTGCGAGTTCTTGACGATGAGTGGCGCTCGCAGCAGGCCGCGTTGAACGCAGCGCGTGATGCAGAAACGCTGGTTCTCAATCAGTACAAAGCCGGTACGACGACCTACCTCAATGTCGTCAGCGCACAAACGGCGCGGCTCAACGCAGAAAACAGCACAATCCGATTGCGCGGTCGCCAACTGACTGCCAGCGTGACGCTGATCAACGCACTGGGTGGAGGATGGCCGGGGTTGGGGTAATCAGAGGTCAGGTATCAACTGCTTCCGGCGCCATCGCGAGGAGCCAAAGCGACGAAGCAATCCAGAAAAGAATTTCACGCGAAGACGCGAAGAAAAATCATTTTCACGCGGAGACGCGGAGGCGCGGAGAAAGGCACGAAGTGCCGTCATTCCCGCGTGTTTCCCCGCCCAAAATCGCTGCGGGGACAAGCCTGGCGGGAATCCAGCGTCTTTTGTTTTTCACACGAAGGACGGAGTATGCATCAGGCTCCCCTCGCCCGCTTGCGGGAGAGGGGCGGGGGAGAGGGAATGACGGAGTATGTATATCACCACAACCTTGCACGCGAAGCTGCGATGAGCCCATCGCCTCTTGCTTTTTACATTGAGTTAAGTTAAATTGTTTCGCTATGACGCATTCAAACCGGAATTCGTTATCCATTTTCCAATCATGACGCAAAGTGAGTTTGTTTTTCCGACGTGTGCGATAGCTGAAATCCGCAGCGATTTTGGCACGCTTCTTGCTCACTCACTCACTCACTCACTCACTCACTCACACTTTACTAACGCTAGACGCTAACGCGCATTCCGCTAGGAAGGCGCGTTGCTCCTCACTTCAAACCCCTGTTTTCCGACGGAAAGCAGGGGTTTTTCGCTTTCACTTCCGTTCCCACTTTCACTTTCTCCCCGCATTTTTCCCGCAAGCCAATTTCTGAAAGGAGTTTTTCAATGAAGCGTTTTTTATGTCACATCCTCGGCGGCGCAGCGCTGGCCTTGAGTTTTTCTTTCTCCGCGCCGGTTTTGGCGCAAGAAAACATCGCCCACCCCGGCGATTCGCTGCAATCCATCGACTCTTACGATGGCACTATGAACGATGTTCTCACGACCAGCGTGACCCCGGTCAGTACGTTCCACAAAAGCAACTTTGTGACGGGCAACACCGTCACGCTGAACAGTGGTACGCCTACCCGTGTTTATGGCGCGGTCAATTTCGGGGATACAGACCCCCTCAGCGGCAACAATGCCGTCATCAACGGCGGCACGGTGAGTAATGCTGTTGCGGGCGCGGTTCACGTTCTCGAAAACGACAACACCAGCGTGACGAACAACCGCGTTGAAATCGGCGGGGGCACGGTGAATGATGCTGTTGGTGGACAAGCCGCGAGCGACGTTAGCGGCGACGCCCTTGCCAGCAACAATACCGTCATCATCACGGGCGGAACGATTAACGGGGGTGTTTTCGGCGGGGTTGCTTCCAGCGCAAGCGGCCAGGCCGAAGCCAACAACAACACCGTTCGGATCGGCCCCGGATTGCCGGTGACGGTCTTCGGTTCAAATGTAGGACTCGGCGGCGGCATGCCAGTGGGCACTACCGGCTCCACCGTTTCCACCGGCAATACCTTGCAAATCGAATCCGCCGGGTTGAGGGTGTATGGCTTGGCGTTTTTCCAGCGTTTTGAGTTCACTTTGCCTGCGACTCTGGTGAGCGGCGACACGATGCTGATCGTAACTGACCAGACGGATCTCGGCACGAACGCGGTGATGACCGTCAGCGCGGCTCCCGGCTTTACCGTCAGCCCGGGCGATGCGTTTATCTTGATCGACGGCACGGGTTCCACGTTTAGCGGAACAGTGGCGGCGGCGTCGCAAAGCGGCACGATTGGCGGGTATCCCTACACGCTGGCGGTGGAAAGCGACACAGTGGTATTGAGGATACTGCAACCTGTTCAGAGCAGAGCGGCAACCTCTGTTCCGGTGGCTGGCGGCGGCGTTCTTGCCGCGCTTGGTTTGTTGTTGGCCGGACTGGCAGCGGCTGGATTGCGGCGGCGACGCTAGTAGGGGCGGCCCCCGTGGCCGCCCAAGGTTAGGGATTCAGGCGTAGGGGCACGGCATGCCGTGCCCCTATTTCATGCGAAGGCGCGGTGCGCGAATTCACGACTCCATTGGAAAAGGTACGATGTGCCGTCAT
>JAITMR010000007.1 GCA_031277215.1 Burkholderiales bacterium | reverse complement strand
TGGCGCAAGAAACCTTTGCTTATCCCGACGACTTTCCGCCTAGAACGCTGCAATCCATTGACACTTACGGGAGCACTCGGACTGATGTCCTCACGACCAGCGTGACCACGGTCGGCGGACCCCACAAAAGCACTTTCGTGACAGGCAACAGCGTTACGCTGAACAGTGGCACCGTTAGATATATTCTTGGCGCGGTCAATTACGAGGATACAGACGGGGTCAGCGGCAACAGCGTCGTCATCAACGGTGGCACGGTGAGTAACCTCGTTGCGGGCGCGAGTCACATTCTCGAAAACGGCAACACCAGCGTGACGAACAACCGCGTTGAAATCGGCGGTGGCACGATGGAGGATGCTACTGGTGGAGAAGCCGCGAGCGACGTTAGCGGCAACGCCCTTGCCAGCAACAATACTGTAGCCATCACGGGCGGAGCGATTAACGACGTGGTTTACGGCGGGTCTGCTTACAGCTATAGCGGGCAGGCCGAAGCCAGCAACAACACCGTCATCATCACGGGCGGAACGGTTGCCTGGGATGTTTCCGGCGGGGATGCTTACAGCGATAGCGGCCAGGCCGAAGCCCACAACAACACCGTGCGGATCGGCCCCGGATTGCCGGCGACGGTCTTCGATCCAGATGTATGGCTTTTCGGCGGCAATGCAGGTACCGGCAGCGGTACCACCGTTTTCACCGGCAACACCTTGCAAATCGAATCCGCCGGGTTGAGCGTGTATGGCCTGTCGCTTTTCCAGCGCTTTGAATTCACCTTGCCTGCGACTCTGACGAACGGCGGCAGGGTGCTGACCGTAACTGACCGGACGCTTCTCGGCACGGACGCCGTGATGACCGTCAGCGCGGCTCCCGGATTTACCGTCAGCCCGGGCGATGCGTTTATCTTGATCGACGGCACGGGTGGCACGGGTTCCACGTTTAGCGGAACAGTGGCGGCAGCGTCGCAAAGCGGCACGATTGGCGGACACCATTATTCGCTGGCAGTGGAAAGCGACACAGTGGTGTTGAGGATACTGCAACCTGTTCAGAGCAGAGCGACGACAACCTCTGTTCCGGTGGCGGGCGGCGGCGTTCTTGCTGCGCTTGGTTTGCTTCTGGCCGGACTGGCAGCGGTTAGATTGCGGCGGCGTTGTTAGCGTAGGGGCGGCCCCCGTGGCCGCTCAAGATTAGGGATTAAGGTGTAGGGGTACGGCATGCCGTGCCCCTACGGCGTTTTTTCTCAAGGGCAGACACAGAGGCCTGCCCCTACAAAATGTTTTTGTGTCTTCGCGTGAATCCACCGCCCTCTCCCCCGCCCCTCTCCCGCAAGCGGGCGAGGGGAGCCAGACCGTACCTTTTTCAATGGAGTCGTGAATTCGCACACCGCGTCTCCGCGTGAAAAACAAAAGACGCTGGATTCCCGCCAGGCGTGTCCCCGCAGCGATTTTGGGCGGGGGAGCACACGGGAATGACGGAGTATGCATCGCCACTGAGCCTTCGCACAAGAAGCGTACAAGGGCACAAATTGGTGCGGTGTGTGAATTCACGACTTCCGTTGAAAAAGGTACGATGCACCGTCATCCTGCGCGAAGTCGCAGGATCCAAGCGGTCTCTGGATTCTGCGACTTCGCTACGCTACGCGCAGAATGACGGAGTACTGATTGGACGGAAAAAGACACTGGATTCCCGCCAGGCTTGTCCCCGCAGCGATTTTGGGCGGGGAAGTACGCGGGAATGACGAAGTACCTTCTCCCCAGTTCTCTCATACACCCCCACGTTTGCCCTCTCCACTCGTGCGTCATGGAAAAACAAGAGGGCTGAACGGAATCTCTTGCTTCTACGCCGTTTCCTCCGTACCATCGCACGCCAGAGCCCTTTTTCAAAAAACGGTCGCCGACATCTTCCCGATATTATTTGGACATTATGAGTAAAAGTCTGATCATTGCTGAAAAACCATCCGTTGCTGCGGATATTTCGCGGGCGTTGGGGGGCTTTGTCCGTCATGGCGATTACTACGAGAACGATGACTATGTTCTCTCTTCGGCGGTCGGCCATCTTCTCGAGATCGGGATGCCGGAGGAAGAAGAGGTCAAGCGCGGCAAATGGACGTTTGCCCATTTACCGGCCATTCCGTCGAAGTTTGCGCTGAAGCCGATTGAGAAAAGCGCGGATCGCTTGAAAACGCTGTTGAAGCTGATCAAGCGAAAGGATGTGACGGCGCTCATCAACGCCTGTGATGCAGGGCGCGAGGGGGAGCTGATTTTCCGCTACATCGCGAGCTATGCCAAAACCGACAAGACGATTCTCCGGTTGTGGTTGCAATCCATGACCAAGGCGGCGATTTGTGAAGGGTTTGAAGCGCTGCGCAAGGATAAGGAAATGCAGCCGCTGGCCGATGCGGCGACGTGTCGTTCGGAGTCTGATTGGCTGGTCGGCATCAACGGAACACGGGCGATGACGGCGTTTAACTCGAAATCGGGCGGGTTTCAGTTGACGACGGTAGGCCGGGTACAAACGCCGACGTTGGCGGTTCTCGTCGAGCGGGAGAAAAAAATCCGCGCATTTGTTCCGAAGCATTACTGGGAATTGATCGGCACGTTCCAGGCGCAGGCGGGCGAGTACACGGGGCGTTGGTTCGACGAAAGTTTCAAAAAGCGGGACGACGCGCCGGATTTGCGTGCGGAACGGCTGTGGAGTGAAGCAAAGGCGAAGGAAATCGCTGCGCGTTGTCTCGGTCAACCGGCAACGGTTGAAGAGGAGTCGAAACCGTCAACGCAGAATTCGCCGCTGCTCTACGATTTGACGACTTTGCAACGCGAGGCCAACACCCGTTTCGGTTTTTCGGCGCGTACAACGTTGTCGCTGGCGCAAGCGCTCTATGAAAAACACAAGGTGCTGACGTATCCCCGGACGGACGCACGGGCGTTGCCGGAGGATTACATCGGCACCGTCAAGGCAACGCTCAAAGTGCTCACGGACAGCAACGCTTACGGCACGTTTGCCAACGACGTGTTGAAGCAGAAGTGGGTGAAACCGAACAAGCGCATTTTTGATAACAGCAAAATTTCCGATCACTTTGCGATTATTCCGACGCTGGCAGCGCCGAAGGCGTTGAACGAATTGGAAGCAAAACTCTACGATATGGTGGTGCGCCGTTTTCTGGCGATTTTTTATCCACCGGCAGAATTTTTGTTGACCACGCGAATCAGCCGTGTCGGCGAGGAGGCTTTTAAAACCGAAGGCAAAGTGCTGGTCAGTCCCGGCTATTTGACGGTGTACGGCAAAGAAGCGCAAGGAGACGATGCGTCGCTGGCGCCGGTGAAAAAAGGTGAAAAGCCGATGACTGAGAAAGTCAACGTGTCGGCGCAAGTCACGCGACCTCCGGCGCGTTATACCGAAGCCACCCTGCTTTCAGCGATGGAAGGTGCGGGCAAGGCCATTGGAGACGATGAATTGCGCGAGGCGATGCGCGAAAAAGGATTGGGCACGCCCGCGACACGCGCACAAATCATTGAAGGGTTGTTGCAGGAACGCTATGTGTATCGTGAAGGGAAGGAACTGATTCCGACCGCCAAAGCGTTTTCGCTGATGACGCTGCTGCACGGACTGGGTGTTCCTGAATTGTTCTCGCCGGAGTTGACGGCGGAGTGGGAATTTAAACTGGGCGAGATGGAGCGCGGCAAGATCAAGCGGGAAGCCTTCATGCGCGACATCGTGAAAATGACCCAACACATCGTTGGGCAGGCGAAAAATTACGAGAGCGACACCATTCCCGGCGATTTTGCGACTTTGCATGAGCCGTGTCCGAAGTGCGGCGGTGAAGTACACGAAAAGTACAAAAAATTTCAGTGCATCAATGAGAAATGCGATTTTGGCTTCTGGAAAATCATGGGCGGCCGGCAACTGGAATCACTCGAAGCCGACATTTTGTTGAAAACGCGCGAGATCGGACCGCTCGAAGGTTTTCGCAGCCGCCTGGGTCGGGCGTTCTCAGCGAAACTGAAAATGAACGACGCGCATGAAGTGGCCTTCGATTTTGATAACGGTGACGACGATAACGACGGCGAACCTGTCGATTTCGGCGATCAGACGCCGCTGGGAGAATGCCCGAAATGCAAAGCGCGGATTTTTGAACGCGGTCGCGCCTATGTTTGCGAAAAAGCGGTTGGCGCTGAAAAGACGTGCGACTTCCGTTCAGGGCGAACGATTCTGCAACGGGAAATCGTCCGTGAGCAGATAGAAAAATTGCTGAAGAGCGGTAAAACCGATTTGCTGCAATTTGTGTCGACGCGCACCAAGCGACCCTTCTCGGCGTATCTCGTGGTGCAGCCTGAAGGGAAAATCGGTTTTGAATTCGAGCCGCGTGCTGAGGGCGCGGGCGCGCGCGGCGGGCGCACGGCCAAAGCGCTGCGCAGTCTTGGCGCACATCCTGACGATGGCGCGGCAGTTGAACTTTTCAGCGGTCGTTACGGCCCCTACGTGAAGCATAACGGCGTGAATGCCACAGTGCCGTCAACGCATGATGTTGAAACGTTGACGCTTGAAGATGCGCTTGCGTTGCTGGCGGCGAAGGAGGATGCCGGTGGCGGCAAGCGCGGAGCGAAAAAGACGGCGGTGAAAAAGACGGCTGCGAAGAAGACAGCGGTGAAGAAGGCGGCAGTGAAGAAAACCGTTGCCAAGAAAGTGGTTGCCAAGAAAACCACACGCAAGACAACAGCTAAAGCGTAGGAAACGTTGTGATAAAAAATCCAACGCGCTCCCTTCCGCCCCCGATCAAAATCTCTTCGGGGGCAGGCTCTTCGGGGCGCCCTCTTCCGCTTGCGGGAGGGGCTTGTCTGTGCCTTGTTGGCAGATTGTCCAATGAATCAAAGCATCCAAAGGAGTCATGATGTCCCGTAATGAAACCCTGTTTGAACGCGCGCAAAAAACCATTCCCGGCGGGGTGAATTCGCCGGTACGCGCCTTCCGTTCGGTCGGCGGTGTGCCGCCGTTTATCGCACGAGGGGAAGGGCCTTGTCTGTGGGACGCCGATGGTCGCAAATACATTGATTATGTTGGCTCGTGGGGGCCGCTGATCGTCGGGCACGCGCACCCTGACGTTTTACGTGCGGTGAGCGAGAAAGCGCGTGATGGATTGTCGTTCGGTGCGCCGACCGAAATCGAGATCGAACTGGCCGAATATCTGTGTCGTCGCTTGCCGTCGATGGAAATGGTGCGACTGGTGTCGTCGGGAACCGAGGCAACAATGTCGGCGCTGCGGCTGGCGCGTGGTTACACCAGTCGCGCCAAAATCATCAAGTTTGAAGGCTGTTACCACGGACACAGCGACGGGTTGCTGGTCAAGGCCGGATCGGGATTGTTGACGTTCGGTCAGCCGTCGTCGGCAGGCGTGCCGCCGTCGATCGCGCAGGATACGATGGTGTTGCCGTACAACGACCTTGCCGCCATCACGACAGCATTTCACGAAGCGCCTGAGGCGATTGCCGCCGTGATCGTCGAACCGATTGCCGGCAACATGAACATGATCAAGCCGAAAGCCGGTTTTCTCGAAGGGTTGCGTGCGTTGTGTGACCGCTATGGTGCGGTGCTGATTTTCGACGAGGTGATGACCGGCTTCCGCGTTCATTCCGGCAGTGCGCAAGGGCTTTACGGCATCACGCCCGACTTGACGACTTTGGGCAAGGTGATCGGCGGCGGGATGCCGGTGGCGGCATTCGGCGGTAAGCGGGCAATCATGGAATGTATCGCCCCGCTGGGGCCGGTTTATCAAGCCGGAACGCTGTCTGGTAATCCGGTGGCGGTGGTGGCGGGGCTGGCGACATTGGCACTGACCGACGCACGCGGCTTCTACGACAGACTCGCGGCGGCGACTTGGGCGTTGACTCAGGGATTGCAGGAAGCGGCGAAAGAGGCGGGCGTGGTGTTTTCGGCGACATCGGAAGGCGGCATGTTCGGGCTGTATTTCGCCGACCAGGTGCCCGGCAGCTATGCGGAAGTGATGGCCTGCGATGTCGAGCGTTTCAACCGCTTCTTCCACGGCATGCTGAACGAGGGCATTTATTTCGCGCCGTCGGCGTTTGAAGCGGGGTTTGTGTCGGCGGCGCACCAGCCGGACGACATAAACGCTACCGTGGTGGCGGCGAGGAAAGTTTTTGCGGCGATCCGGTGATCGGGGATCAGAAAAGCGTCTCACGCGAAGGCGCGAAGGAAAAGCCCCCGACTCGCTCCCTTTTCAAAGAGCCTGTCCCCGAAACGATTTTGATCGGGGAGGGTGTCGGCGAGGCCGACGGGGGTTTGTTGCGGGCGGGACGCTCGCGGTTCGCAAGCTCACCACGACTAAAGCCTGCTGCGTGGCGCTTTGTCACCGCCTGTGAAACAACGATACATGGCAAGCAGGCCTTCGTGCTATGATCAAACGCTACAAAATTTTCTCTTATTAATGCAGGTGTTAACGTGGACGCCAACGAGGAAGCCGCAAACGCTTTGATACCGTCCCCTTTGCCGCAGGACTCCTCTGGCTCGATAATGGAGCCGAAACTGCCGCAGAAATCGCTGGGCGAAATGCTGATTGCGCGTGGCAAGCTCGACGCGCTGGCGTTGGAACGTGCATCGCGCTTGTATCAGGATACGCCCAACGAAAAATTTGCCAATCTGCTGATCACATTGGGGCTGGTCGCGCCGATTGACATCGCGGAGGCGCTGGCGAAAATTTACGGTTTACCGCTGGTGCGCACCGACCAGTTTCCCGAATTGCCGATTCTCGAAGAGCGAATCTCGCCGCGTTTTTTGCGCGAGGCCAAAGTATTGCCGTTGCGTGAAAGCGAAGAAGAGCTGACGCTGGCGATGGTTGATCCTGGCGATACGTTCACCATCGAAGCATTCACGATGGCGACCGGCAAACGCATTGTGCCGCAGGTGGCATTGCCGTCGGAAGTTGAAACGGCGCTTGAGCGTTTGTACGGAACCGGTCGTTCGGCGGTCGGTCAGATTGTTGGCGATGTCGGTATTGAAACTGACGAATTCGGGTTGAATGCCGACGTGCAGCAGTTGAAGGACTTGGCGTCGGAAGCGCCGGTGATTCGGTTGGTGTCGCTGATTATTACCAACGCGCTGTCGATGCGTGCGTCCGATATTCACATTGAACCGTTTGAAGATCGGCTAATTGTTCGCTACCGGATCGACGGCGTGCTGCATGAAATCGAATCGCCGCCGAAACGATTGTCGGCGGCAGTCATTTCGCGTGTCAAGATCATCGCCAATCTTGACATTGCCGAGCGTCGGTTGCCGCAGGATGGTCGTATCCGGTTGCGCACACAGGGCAAGGAAATCGACTTGCGGGTATCGACGGTTCCGACGATGCACGGCGAGTCGGTGGTGATGCGTATTCTCGATAAAGGCGGCGTGGCGCTGGATTTCCACAAGCTCGGCTTTTCCGAGAAAACGCTGGAACGCTTTTTGTCGGCGCTGATGCAGCCGAACGGTATTTTGCTGGTGACCGGGCCGACCGGTTCCGGGAAAACGACGACACTGTATACAGCGCTTGATCGCGTCAACAAACCGGACGTCAAAATTCTGACCGTCGAAGACCCTGTTGAGTACCAAATGCCGGGAATCAACCAGATTCAAGTCAAGCCGCAAATTGATTTAACGTTTGCCAATGCGCTGCGTTCTATCGTTCGGCAAGACCCGGACGTTATCATGATCGGAGAAATCCGCGACCTCGAAACGGCGCAGATTGCCGTGCAGTCGGCGCTGACCGGACACCTCGTGCTGTCAACCATCCACACCAATGACTCGGCGTCCACCGTCAACCGATTGCTCGATATGGGGATGGAAGATTATCTGTTGACTTCGACCGTGATTGGCATTCAGGCACAGCGATTGGTGCGTACCCTGTGCGAACACTGCAAGGAGCCGTACACTGTTTTGCCGGAAATGGTGGATGAACTCGGCTTGCGGAAATTTGCGCCGGAGGCGGAGCAAGACATTACCCTGTGGCATGCGAAGGGTTGCAAAGAGTGTTCAAACACGGGCTATATGGGGCGCGTCTGCATCCTTGAAGTCTTGCTGATGACCGACGCGGTGCGCAGTCTGGTGATGAAGCACGCCACCTCCGGCGAAATCAAGGTACAGGCCGTCGCCGACGGAATGACCACGATGTACGAAGACGGTTTGCGCAAAGCGTTGGCGGGAGTCACCACGATTGAGGAAGTGCTGCGGGCGACCCGCGAAGACTGATGATGGTGAGCGGCGAAAACCTTTTTCAAGCGCATACGCTTTTTCTCCCGCGCCTTCGCGTGAGATCGAAATGCCGGGATACGCTTCGCTATCCCAGCCTGCGGTGCTATAACGGGAGCCGATAACCCATGCCGACTTACCGCTACAAGGCCGCCAAAACCGGAGGGGAAACCACCATCGGCGTGATGGACGCGCCGACGGAAATGGACGTGATCGAACGGCTGCGCGATCAGGGCATGATGCCGATTTCAATTGCGCTGGGCAGTGCCGCCGACATAGCGGCAGGAAAAGGGAAAGACAAAAAAAGCGTTAGCCTTTTCGCTAGCCGAAAGGTGACGCGCGACCAAGTGATGTCACTGACGCGAGAGATGGCGACGTTGTTGCGCGCTGGCTTGCCGTTGGATCGGGCGCTGGAAACATTGATCTCGCTTTCAGAAACACCGCCGCTGACAACGTTGTTGCAAAGCATTCGGGATAACGTGCGCGGCGGTCGGGCATTGTCGCAAGCGCTTGAACAGCGCCCGGATGTGTTCACGCGCTTCTACATCAATTTGGTGCGGGCGGGCGAAGCCGGCGGCGCGTTATCGACGGTGTTGACGCGGTTGGCCGATACGATGGAGCGCAACAAGGAGCTTCGAGAGTCGGTCAAGTCGGCAATGATTTATCCGACGATTTTGCTGATGGTTGCGGTATTGTCGGTCGTTGTCCTGCTGATCTGGGTGGTGCCGCAATTTGAGACAACTTTCGCGCAATCGGGGAAAGCGTTGCCGATCCCGACCCAGGTCGTCGTTTGGCTGGGCGCAGTCATGAAAGATTGGTGGTGGACGCTGCTGGTTGCCGCGTTTTTATTCGGTGGCATGGTGCGCGGCTTTCTCAAAAGTCCGAAAACGCGGGCGCATTGGGACGCTTGGGTATTGCGACGGGCGCTGTTGGGCGATGTGATCACACGCTCGGAAACGGCACGGTTCGCCCGAACGCTGGCAACGCTGATTGGCAACGGCGTAACGCTGTTATCGGCATTGGCAATCGTTAAGGACACGATGACCAATCTGGAAATGGCGCGGGTTCTGGACGGTGTAATCGCGCATTTGCGCGAGGGTCGCGGCTTCGGCAAACCATTGGCGGACACCGGCGTGTATCCGAAGCTGGCAACGCAAATGATTATCGTCGGTGAGGAAAGCGGTCGCTTGGAAGAAATGCTGATGCGCGTGGCCGATATTTACGATAGAGAAGTACAAATCGCGGTCAGGCGGTTTCTGGCCGTGTTGGAGCCGGTAATGATTTTGGTGCTGGCGGCGGTGGTTTTCATGATTGTGTTGTCGATTATGCTCGGCATTATCGGAATGACCGACCTTGTGCGTTAGCATCGGGAAAAGGAGAGAAGAAAATGTTGCAAAGGAAATCATTGAAACGGCAATGGCAGCGCGGGATGACCTTGATAGAAATTCTGGTCGTTCTGGTGCTTCTGGGAATCATCATGGCGATTGTTGCTGGCAACTTCATTGGGCAGGGCGAAAAGGCCAAAGCCGATGCGGCACGTATCCAGATTCAGCAAATTGCACAGACGCTCGACCTGTTCAAGCTCGAAGTGGGGCGGTATCCGACCCAATCAGAAGGCTTGCAGGCGCTGATTACAGCGCCTTCCGGGCTGAGCCGCTGGAATGGTCCCTATTGGAAAGACAAACAAGTTCCGAAAGACCCTTGGCAAAACGAATACAAATACGTGGTGCCCGGCAGTGGCGGCGCACCCTACGAGGTGATTTCATTAGGCGCTAACGGTCAAGAGGGCGGCGAAGGTGCCGATAAGGATATTTCCAGCGCCGAACCGAAGTGACGGTTTTGCAATGAGCCTTTCGGCGGCGCGACATCGTGTCGTGGCGTCACGCTGCGGCAAGATGCGCAGGACCGTGTACGGTTTTTCGTTGCTGGAAATGGTGATGGTTCTGGTGCTGTTGGCGATTGTCATGGGCACGGCGCTACCGATATTGCTTGGCGATGGGCCGTCGGACGGGGAAATGCGAAGCGCTGCCCGTCAATTGGCGGCGGCGGCGCGTCAAGTGCGCTCAGAGGCCGTGGCGCAGCGGCGCGAAACATTTCTGGAGCTTGATCTTGAACGCCGGACTTTCAAAATCAATGAGGATCCGCGTGAGTATCGGTTGTCGGAGGCCATTGTGCTGAAACTGTTCACGGCGCAGACGGATCAGATCAGCGAAACCGTTGGCGGCATTCGATTCTTTCCTGATGGCGGATCCAATGGGGGGCGTATTACGGTCGCCGCCGGTGAAGACAGCGATCGCAAATATGAAGTCGATATTGACTGGTTGACAGGTCGCGTGGCGATTCTGGAGTAACGAAGATGCGATGGCGAGCGACGCGACAGAAAATGCGGGGATTTTCGCTTCTCGAAGTGTTGGTGGCGTTCGTGGTATTGGCGCTGATCGGCACTGCCTTGTTCCGGTTGTTCGGCGGCGCGATGAATAACGCCGCGTCGGCAGACGCCTGGAGCCGCGCTGTGCAGGTGGCGCAGAACCAACTGGCGCAGGCGGCGACGGTGCATCCGTTGAGCGCGACATCGGAGAGTGGTCGGGACGGCGATGTGCAGTGGACGTTGCAGGTTGAGCCGTACATGCCGCCGTCGCTCGAAGGCGAGACGACGCAACCAACGGAATCGTTGACGTACAGATTGTATCGGTTGCAAGTAGAAGTGCGTTTTCCCGGTGTCGCCGACAGGGATCGGACATTTGCGTTGGAGACGCTCAAAATCAGCCAGATTGAGCAAGGAGGGCCGTGATGCGTTCTCCTTGTTTTCGCTCGCAGGGATTCACGTTGGTCGAACTGATCGTGGCGTTGCTGCTGCTGTCGCTCATTTCGGCGACATTGTTCGGCGTATTTCGCACAGCGGGACGCAGCGTTGAAGTGGGCGAATTGCGCACCGATGATGCCGCGTCAATTCGGCTCGTCGAAGATTTTTTGCGGGCGCAATGGGAGAACATGCACCCGTCGCGTCAGCGCAAGATGAACGAGTTCCCGCTGATTTTTGAAGGTGGCCGCAATCAACTGACCTACATATCGGCACTGCCGCCGCGAGTGCTGGGCGGCGGGTTGTGGGCCTGGCGTTTGCATGTGGTGCGCGAGGGAGGCTACGGCAGGCTGGTGCTTGAGCATTCGATTCCCGAGACCGACAAGCTCGGAAAAAAGACGCTGAAATTTTTGCCGGACAAACGCTCCGTTCTGGCGGATCGTGTCGAGAGCGTGACGTTCCAATATTATGGAATCGAAGGCGACGCGGCGATCAATGCTGAGCCGAAATGGAGCAACGACTGGAAAGATGATCAGCGCTTGCCGCAGATGATTCGGATGGATGTCAAACTGGAAGACGGGACACAATGGCCGACGTTTTATGCGGAAGTGCGCAAAGGTATGGAAGCGGGTTGTCGGCAGTGGAACGAAGCGAGCGGAAAATGTATGGGCGTATGAGTCAGGGATCAGAGGGTCGGGAGATTTTGATCGGGGACAATAGCGTTGCCCGCCAACGCGGCATCGCGTTGATTATCGTTCTATGGACGACGGTATTGCTGACCGTCATCGCTGGCGGTTTCGCATTTTCGATGCGCAACGAAGCGCTGGCGACACAGAATGCGGTGTCGGTTGCGACCGCACGCTGGCTCGCCAATGGCGCGGTGGAACGGACGGTGTACGAGTTGGCGACGCCAAGACTGGCGCTGGAAGATACGTGGCAGCCGAACGGACTGAAGCGAACGTGGCAGGAAGGTGAGGCGAAAATTGAAGTAATGGCGGTCGATGAAGGGGCGTACATTGATCTCAACACAGGCAGGGACGATTTACTGAAAGGGCTGTTCACGCGAACGGGCGGCTTGGACGAAATGGCGGCGACGAATCTGCTCGATTCGGTTGTCAACTGGCGCACCGAAGGGGACGCGAAGCGAACCGGCGGCGCCAAAGAAGCGGATTACAGAAAAGCCGGTTTGCCATACGGTCCGGCCAATGCGCCGTTTGAGGCGGTCGAAGAATTCGGCATGGTGCTGGGCGTGACGCCGGAGTTGTATATGCGGTTGTCACCGTTTTTAACGGTCAATTCCCGCCAGTCCAGCATCAACCCGCAGACAGCGCCGCGCGAAGTGTTGCTGTCGTTTCCCAATGTCACCGAACAAATGGTCGATGAATATCTGGCGCACCGTCAGGAGGCGCTGAACAACCGCCTGCCGCTACCGCCGTTCCCGGGTGGGGGAGGAGGCCGCTCGTCGGCTTGGCGGATCAAGGCCGCCGTGACCATGGAAGATGGGACGCAGTTCACGCGGAAAGCGGTGATTCGTCGCACCGGCAACCCGAAACGCCCGTTTGTGGCGTTGCTGTGGGGAGAGTCGTAATCAGAGGGCAGAGAATGCCAAGCGGCAAATTACGTTTCGCTATCCCGCCTAGGGCACTGTGGCATTGCCATGCCCCTCGCAGAATGACGGGGTTCTGATGCCGGACGCTTGGTTGTGACCTTAAATGACAGCAGCGGATAGCGCGAGATAGTGCTGGGCGGGTAGAATGTTCGTCTTTCATCAATTTTCATCAGGAGAGGTGTCCGGGTGTCGGCATTGACGGCCTCATTGCAGAACAGCCTTGTTGCTGCGGCGTGCAATTTCTGGCGCTGGTGGCAGAACGAACTCGTGCAGCTTTTGCCGGCGACGATTCGTTCGCGTTTGCAGCATCGGCGGTTGTTGCCGGTCGTGGTTTGCAGCGAAACACAATGGGAACTGTGGACACCTACGTTGGAAGGCGGGCGCGCCACGCGGGTGATACAAACATCGCTCGACATGACTGCCGATCCGGAAGTGCGGCTGTTTTATGCGCGGGAAGCCATTGCGCGGCTGGAGTCGCCGGTAGCATTGTCGTTGCCGTCGTCGATGATTCTGCGGCGGACGCTGGTGTTGCCGGAGGCGCTCGAAGAAAACCTGAAACAGGCGCTGGCTTACGACCTTGATCGGCACACACCGTTTCGCGGCGATGAGTTGTACTTCGACGCGCAAGTGATCGGGCGCAATACCGAGCGCGGTGAAATTCAAGTGGCGCTGGCTGCTGTGCAACGGAGTCACGCCGACCGCATCATGGCGCAACTGCGTGAAGTCGGCGCCGAGATCGTGGCCTTGCCGGCGGATCCTCCCGAAAACATCGACTCGAAACTCAATCTTTTGCCGACGGAAGACAGGCCGTCTTGGCAGTCTTGGCAACGCTGGGCGGTTGCCGTCGGTGCGGTGTTCATCGCACTGCTTCTGATTGCTGCGATTGCGTTGCCGGTCTGGCAGAAACGCGCACATACAACCGATCTGCGGAAACACGCCGATGCGATGCAAGTACAGGCGGCGGAAGTCACTCGGCTGCATGATGAACTTGACCGCTTGGTGGCCGACTACGATTTTGTCCCAGAGCGCAAGGAAGCGTATCCGGCGACAGTGCACATTCTCGACGAGATCACCAAACTGTTGCCCGACGATACCTGGCTGACGCAAATGGAGCTAAAAAATACCGTGGGCAGCAAGGAAACACGCTACGAAGTCGTTTTGCGCGGTGAATCGGCGCATGCCAGCCGTTTGGTGACATCGCTGGAAGAATCCGGTTTGGTGACGCAGGCCGCGCCGCGCTCTCCGTTCACCGCGATTCGGGCTGGCAGCGGTGTTGAAGGAGAGATATTCGACATTGGCGCTCAAATCAAGCGGTTGCCGACGCCCGAGCGGGTGGCGGTTGTGACGGAAAAAGAGACGCCGCCTCCGCCGGCACCGCCCCCCGTTGTTGTGCCGCCGGTCGTTCCAGCCGTAGAACCAACACCTGTACTTCCCTCTGTTGTTGCGCCTGTGCCGCCGCCTATGCGGGCAGCGCCTGCGCCGAAAACCATACCGCCAACCCCCGTGGCTCCTCCAAGTGAGGAGAAAATGAAAACGCCGGTTCCCGTGGCGCCCGTGTCTGAGGAAATGCCGATGGTTGAAGCGGTGGAAAATGGCGGAGAAACGGAAGAAAACAACGTGCCTCATGATGAGACAGAGGGGGGGGGCGGATGAGCGTCAGAATGACACCTCTGCAATCGCGCAGCCTCGCGGCATTACTGTTTTTTCTGGCGCTCGTTGGTGTGCTGGCCGCAGTTATGCTGCCGACGCTGGCGCTTCATCAGCGCTACGATAACGCCATTGCGCAACAGCGGGACTTGTTAGAGCGTTACCAGCGCATGATCGCGCAAAAGCCGCAAGTCGAAGCGACGCTTGAAGCCGTCAAGAAGAAAAACGTCCGGCGTTTCTTTCTCAAAAACACCGCCGCCAACTTGGCAGGCGCTGAGTTGCAGGAATTGGTGCGGACAGGAATTGAGCGCAGCGGTGGGCGCGTCACCACCAGCCAAAACATTGCGCCCAAAGAAGATGGCGACTTTTACAAAATCAGCGTGAACATCCAATTTTTTGCGACGACGGCAAACCTGCAAAAAGCGCTTCAAGAGCTGGAATCGCAGACGCCGTATTTGATCGTTGACGGTTTGACGCTTCGGCCAATGAACGTCAACCGCAATTTCAAGCCAGCGCCGGGGCAGGAGCCGGAGATCAACGCGCAAATTGAAGTGTCGGGCTGGGCCTACCGGAGCAATGAAGACGGAGACGGAGGCGCGTCATGAGTTTGCGGACGTGGGCTATCATGGGAGGGTTGCTGGCGCTGATGCTTCTGGGAACATTGGTTTGGGAAGCGGAGCGAGGGCGGAAACTGCGGAAACAGCCGCCTGCGTCCGTTGTTGCCGCCAACCCGCTGGAAATCACACTGTTGCCGGAATTCAAAATAAGCGCGTTGCAAGAGCGCAAAGAAACCGTCGATCGACCGCTGTTCGTGCCGACGCGCCGTCCTGCGCCGCAGACGGACGCCGCAGAAAAAGAGCCAAGCAGGATCGAGCGCGGCCTGTTCGTTTTGTCGGGAACGGCGCTTCAGGGACAAACCCGTATTGCATTTCTGCGAAACGCCAAAGACAATAAACCGAAAACCGTGCGAGTTGGCGATGTCGTCGAAGGAATGAACGTCGCTGTGATTACCACCGACAAAGTTGTGCTGACGGCGGGTGGGCAGGAAGAGGAATTGCTGCTGAAAGTAGCGGCAGGCCCGAAAGGGGCGATGACACCGGCAGCGGCGCCGCAGCAGCAGCAACAAGGCCAACAAGCACAGCAGGGACAGCAAGTACAACAGGGACAGCAAGCGCAGACAGGCCAGCCGGTTGTAAGACCGTCGTCGCGTAGAGCACGCAGACAAACAGCTCCCGCTCCCGGAACGGGGGCAGCATCCCCGGAAGGAGTGCAAACACAACCAGCCGGGCAAATGAGCGTGGAAGACCTCAACAGAATAACGAATGAGCGTGCCCAAGCGGCGAGAGGTAGAGGGCAATGAAACGTTTTTATAAGGAAAATCGGATGATTTTTGAGCAATTGAAGCGACTTGTTCCAAGCACAGGTCTTTTGACGGCACTGGTTTTCATGTTGTCTTCCTGTGTGCCCGCCAACCAGGACGCACCGATTGAAGTCGATGCCCACACGGCAGAAGTAATCAAGAGCAGCAAAGTGCCGTACTCGCAGGCGTTGGCTGAAACGGTTGATCGCGTGAAAACCGGCGCTGATGACGAAGACAGGGTCAAAGTTTTCAAAGGCAGTGGTGTCATGATCAAAGGCCAGACGCCTTGGGAGCCCGTGCCACCCGTTACAACGACGCCGCCAGACAGGAGAGCGCCGACCCTGCCGCCAGCGCCGACGGTTAAGAGCGGCAGCAGCGCTCCGTCGTCGTTGTCCGCCACAAGCACACTAACACCGCCTCCGGCAAGTGTCACGCCGCCCGCCACACCGCCGACCGCGACGCCAGCAACACCAACGCCGCCGCCAACAGCGCCAACAGCCACGCCGACAACACCATCGGCAGCCAAAAGCGATAGCAGCGTTACGCCGCCCACTTCGGCCACACGGTCGCCGACAACAACAAGCAGAAGAGATCGCCGCGCCGCACGGGCTGCTGCCACATCTGCGCCGGAGGGCAGCGCACAACCCGCGCCTGCCGCACCTACGCCTCCGGCCAGCAGCAGTGCTACGACGCTCGCCGCGCCGCCGGTTCCTCCTCCCCCGCCGCCAGCCCCGCCATCGGTCAGAGGCGGCGGCAACATCGTGTTGAATTTCGAGGCCGTCGATTTGCGCGAAGTGATTCGTAACATTCTTGGCGACATTCTTGGCGAAGCGTACCTCATCGATCCGACCGTCAACGGACAAGTGACGATCCGAACCTCCTCCGGCATCCCGCGTGAAGCGTTATACGCAACCCTCGAAACCTTGTTGCGCATGAACAACGCGACAATGACCAGAGAAAACGAGATTTACAAAATTCTTCCCGCCGCCGTTGGCTTCAAAGGTAGCGTTACGCCGCAACTGGGCGGCTCGCAGCGCCCGTTGCCGAAAGGATTTTCGGTGCAAATCGTGCCGTTGCGTTATGTGGGCGCCAAAGAAATGCTGAAAATCCTGGAGCCATTCGCCAAAGAAGCGCAGGCCGTGCGCACCGATGACATGCGCAACCTGATGATTCTTTCCGGCACCGAACTGGAGTTACGCCATTTACTCGACACCATCGAAATGTTCGATATCGACTGGATGTCGGGAATGTCGGTCGGTCTTTTCAAACTGAAGAATGTTGAAGTGAAAGGGTTGACACAAGACCTCCAGAGCGCGATGGGTGGCGAGGGAGGCATGGGCTTGATGCTTGGCGCGATGAAATTCATCCCGATCGAGCGGATGAACATGCTGCTGGTCGTAACGCCGCAACCGGATCAGTTGGACGAAGTGAAAAAATGGATCGAAAGATTTGATGAAGACGGCAACATGGAAACGCCGCGGCTTTACGTGTACAACCTGAGATACGCGCGCGCAGACAAACTGGCGCCGCTACTGCAACAAGCGTTTACCGGCAAAAACACCGGCCCCACCCGAATTCAACCGGCAACCACTGCGCCGGGGACGACGGGCGTAACAATGGCGGGCAGCCGTGCAAGCACGGCGGCGGGTACAGCACGAACCACGACGCCCACCGGAGCGCGGCAAACGACCTCATCGGCCACCACGCGGCAACAACAGACGACGACGGCCGCCACACGACAGCAGCAAGCTGCAATGGCGGCTCGTCCGGGAACAGTGGTGCGGCCTGGTACCGCGTCCGCAGCAGCCGGCATGGGAATTGCCCAAGACATCCAAGTCGTTGCCGATGAAGACAACAACGCGATCCTGATCGTAGCGACACCGTCCGAATACACACTGGTTGAGCAGGCACTGAAAAAACTCGATGTGCCGCAACGGCAAGTCGTGATTGAAGTGACGATGGCGGAGGTGACGCTTAAAGATACGATGAGCTTCGGCACCAAATGGTGGTTTACCAGCGGTGATACCTATGGGGGCTATCCTTCGGCAACGCCGCCATCGGGGTTGAGCGCAGAAGGCGCATTCAACCTGATCGTTGATCCCAAGCAGATGATGGCATTCTTTCAGGCAACGGATAAAGCGAGTAACGTCAAAGTAGTGGCCAACCCGCATATTGCGGCGCTGGACAACCAAGAGGCCACCATAGAGGTGACCAACCAGACCCCATATCAGAATTCTTATAACAACTACTATGGCGGCTACTATCCTAATGACCCCAATAATCAGGGGAACAGCACCTACCCCAACTCAAACATCACGTGGGAATATGTTGAGACGGGCGTATACGTTACGGTCAAGCCGCACATCAACGAAGGCGGCAACGTCAGCATGGAAGCGAATATCACCATCAGCGCTGCCGGCGACGCCCCGGCTCCAGGAGCCAGGCCGCCAGTCGTGAACCGGCAAATGACTTCGCAACTGATGGTGCCCTCCGGCAGCACAATGGTGATCGGTGGATTGATCCGGGATGACAGGACCTCTGGCACTGGCGGGGTTCCATTTTTGTCGAGGGTTCCTGTGCTTGGGGCGCTGTTTGGAGAGCAATCGTGGGACAATTCGCGTACCGAACTGATTATTTTCTTGACGCCGCGCGTGGTTGAAAACGAAGAAAACCGACGCTCCATCATTCAAGATTTACGCCACCGGATGGACAATCTGGAAGGGCTGTTACAAGACAGTAAAGCGCTGCCGAGCGATTTACTGCGACGCGAGATCCTTCTGGAAGAGTCGGGCGAAGAAGGCGAAGATCAGTAAACAGCCTCGACCTTCACCCCTTCCCCCGCTTGCGGGGGAAGGTATCTACATATCTCCAGTCACTGTGTGAATCCACGACTACTTTGAAAAAGGTACGATGCACCGTCATTCCCGCGTGCTTCTGGCGGGAATCCAGCGTCTTTTTCCGTCCAATCATACAGCGATTTTGGGCGGAGGTTCACCCTCTCTCCCAAAGCAGATAAGCTTCCTATTGACGAAACAAATGCCGCTGATTATCCTTCGACCTTCGCTAAACGAATCGGGTAGAGGAACATGAAGTTTTCAGACATTAAGGGAGCAGGGACGAAGAAATGGATGATCGCCGCTTTGCTGGCGGGGCTGCTGGCGCTGTCAGGATGCGTCACAACTACCGATCCGGCAGCCAGCGCCACCGGCACGACCGCTGAGGCCTCTACCACGCTTGCGGCCAAAGGACAGCTGACGCCGGATCAGCAGGCCGAAATCGTCAAAAAGCGCTTTCAGGAGCGCTGGGACGCGATGATCGCCAAAGACTATGCCAAGGCATACACCTATCTTTCTCCCGCAACGCGGGCGCTGGTATCCGAAGCGCAGTTCACCGCACGTTTCTCCAAAGGAAACTTCAAAAAGGCGGAGCTACGAGATGTGAAATGCGAAGAGGATGTTTGCATGGTTCGCTTTATTTTGACGTATGACCACGCCAGCATTAAGGGCATTTCTTCGCCGACAGGGGAGAAATGGTTTTTCAGGGATGGGGAGGCTTGGATCAACCTTCCGGAGTAAGGGGTGTTACGAAAATGAGACAGGAGGGGGGCGTCAGTTTTTATTTGAGTGGTTTGGTTTGTCAGATGGTAAAGGATGTAATAAAATGGCCGTGCTGTTGGGCTTAAAGTGATCACTTTAGATAGCAACTTATAGGAGTTTTACTCTATGAATACATTTAAGAAAAAAGCGCTCTTCTCTGCTCTGGCGGGTCTGGGCGTGATGGGCATGGTTGGATCGGCGCAAGCCGTGAACCTCAATCCGGATGGACTGGGGCAGGTGTTGATTTATCCGTATTACACGGTTCGCGCCAATGCGGACGGCAATGCGTATGACTCGCTGATCTCGGTTGTCAACTCGACGGGTGTGCCCAAGATTGTCAAGGTTCGTTTCCTTGAAGGCAAGGCGTCTCAGGAAGTTTTGGACTTTAACCTGTTCCTGTCGAAATACGACGTTTGGACCGGCTACCTCGTGCCATCGGAGGAGGGTGCCCTGCTGAAGTCGAATGACAGATCATGTACGGCGCCTCCGATTCCTGAGGATGGCGAAGAGTTTAAGAACACCCTTTTCAGCGGAAACAATGCTGACGGGGAAGACGAGACGCTTGATCGGACACGTGAAGGCTATCTCGAAATCATCGAGATGGCGGACGTCATCGTGCCCTCGAAGCTGGCGACGGCGATTACCCACGTGAACGGTGTGCCGCCGAACTGCGATTATGCTCAAGACGGTGGCTATGGCGGCTGGCAGCCAGAATGGGCTGACGAGCAAAGCAATGATTATGCGCTGACGACGGGGCTAGGCGGGCTGTTCGGCAGCATGACGCTGATCAACGTCAACGAAGCGCGTGACATCGCGTACGAAGCAACGGCGCTGGATGCGTTCTTTGTCCCGGATGGTGTGATTGTTGCGCCTGGGTCTCATCTCTTCTACAATTCCGGGGATATTCTGCCTAATTTCGGTGATGTTTGGCCGAAAACATCGACTGTCGTGAATGGATCGGATGTATACATTACATCGGGTTGGGTTGAGCCGGTGGATGCGGTTTCGGCGGTCTTGATGAACGAATCGGTGTATAACGAGTACGTGTTGGATGATTCCGTCGGTGCGAAGACCGACTGGGTCGTCACCTTCCCGACGAAAGCCTTCTATTATGTAGCGAATCCACCGATTGGCCGCGATGTGCAGTATCTCTTCCAAAGAGATTTCCGTGCTGGTGGCGCGTGTGACAATCTCACGATCAACTATTATGATCGCGAAGAGAGAACCCCGACGACGGGTGCGCAATTCTCGCCGCCGACGCCGGGAATGACCAATTCGTTGTGCTGGGAAGCCAACGTGGTCACCTTCGGTAGAACGGCAAGCACAACATCGCTGCTGTTCTCGACGAACCGGAAAACCTTGGCGACTAACTATGACAATGGCTGGGCGAGGTTCTCCTTCCCTGCGCCTGCTTCAGGCGCCTACCATCAACTGGTTGGTACCACCGTTTCTCCCGCCACCAGTGGAACGACCCAGTACGTCGATTTGAGAGCTCCGACCCCTGGGGCAACGACGTGGCAGACGGTCACCTTTGACGGCTTGCCGATGGTTGGCTTTGGTGTTCAGTTGTTCAATAACGGCGAAGTTGTCGGCCCGAGCGGGAAAACCTGGTCGAGCTATGCTGGTCGTATTGCGCATCGTTTCTCGAAGAGCATCAACTAATAGTTATTTTTCTTGTTTGATGAGAACGGGGGCTTTTTCGAGCCCCCGTTTTTTTGATGCGCCCGGCAGGGCGTACGTACGTGGAGGTGAGAGCCCATTGCGTCCGCTGTTGTCGAACATCATGCTGATGGAGCGGGATGGCGTCGAACGTTTGATCACTCGACACCGGCTATAATTGCTCCGTAACCATTTTCAAAGCGACTTTTGTTGTCATGAGGCTCGCTTTAACCGGACACTACTGATCCTGACCATAAATGCCACAGTATGCAAAAATAGGTAACGCAACACTTAGAAACCTCCCTCGGAAGGGGAGAACGGGATACAATAAAAAAATCCCTATGGAACTCACCCATGGAAAGGAAAAGGAGAACTAGCCATGACTTCATTTTTTAATCGTTTTTATAAGGCCTTGCCGGTAGCAGGCTTGTTTTTTCTGACAATGGGTATGACGTCGGCGCTTCATGCGGCGACCTTGACATATAACGACCCTACCTGTGATTCATTTGAGTTGGAGAATCAAGGTGGCGGTAGTTTTCTGCTCGTTTGTGTGGAAGGCGGCGGGGATCAAGATATTATAGCGCCTTCAGGCTGCACGACAACGGTGACGCCACCCAATCCTCTCACGAGCTCTGGGGGATCTGTTACGTTTTCGGGGGCGTGCTCGACCAATGTTGATGCCTCGACAACGTACAGTTGGACGCGCTTCGGTGGAAGCGGTATGCAGCAGAATATCACCTCGCCGAACGTGTTACCGGAGAATAACGGAGCTTCGGCTATTACGTACACCTACACGATGAAAGCCTGCAATGGCGCGGTGTGCACGGATACCTCGAAGACGGTGACCGTGCCGCTCGGAACGACGCCGCCGTCGCCGGACGATAATAAACTTTGCGACCAGTACTCGGGGGTTAGCAACGTGGTGATCCCTTGGGGTAACTCAGGAGGGGTTGTGGCTGATGCTGGGGGCAAAGAAGGGGTTGTGGTGGCGAAATTTACGGTTCCGGCGGCAGAAAAGTCGGGATCAAAAGCCATTACCGTTGCGGAGGCAGGAACGGGCGCGATAGTGCGAACGATTACGGTGTCGCGTGCAGCGTGTGATTTTAGGTCTCTGGTCGATTTTGGTGGAACCAAGGGGCCGATGATCTCGAGATCGTCCGCTAACTTCAAAGAGTTTTTCCTGACGGCGGGCGCTGTTGCCGGTTATCCGACGCTTGCGCCTGGAACGTACTATGTCAACATACGGAATGTGAATGCCTCCGGCGTCAATACGTGCAAAGCGGGGGCGTGCCCGATGACGATAAGAGTCCAATAAAGCAGTAGGCGTATTTTTTGGCAAAGGCCCCGTGAAAACGGGGTCTTTGCTTGTGTATAGTGAAGAAAGGAAGGACGAGGATGGAAAGTTCGCTTCGCGTGGGCAATTTGGGCAGGAAAGCGATGGCTGTTTTGGGGGGCGCTTTTCTGGCGGTGTTCTGTCAGGGATCGTGGGCGGAGGGGCGCACAAACGCGACAGATGGAGACAACCCCATGCTTGTTAAAAACGAATGGACGGAAGTGCGCAAGAGCGATTACGAAACGGCGTTGCTACGACTTCCAGAAAACATTAGAGAGGGTTTCTCGGGCGATCAAAAGAGAATCATCCAGTTGCTGTCTCGCATTTTGCGCGACAAGACGATGGCGGCGCAGGCTCGTGCCGAAAAGCTGGATCAGAACCCAAAGACGAAAGCGCTGCTGGCGGCGGAAATCGACAGGTTTTACGCAGGGCTGCACATGAACAAGGTTGAGCAGGACGCCGCTGAAGCGTTCACGAAGAGGGAAGTAGAATACACCGCACGAGCGAAGGAAATTTACATTACAGACAGAAAAAAATACGAGACGCCTGAGCAGGTCAGCGCCGCGCACATCCTCTTTGACCTCAAAAACCACAGCCAGGAAGAAGGGCTGAAGCTTGCGCAGGAAACCAGAAAAAAAATCTTGGCGGGGGCAGATTTCGGAAAGGTTGCGAAGCAAATTTCCGAGGATAGGGGGTCGGCAAACCGCATGGGGGATTTGGGATGGTTTTCCTATGAGGTAATGGTTCCCGAGTTTTCCAAGGTGGCGTTCTCGTTGAAAAATGCGGGAGATGTCAGCGAGCCGGTGCTAACGGGTTTCGGCTGGCACCTGATTCTTTTGAAAGGGAAAAAAGAGGCGGGGTTGATGCCTCTTGAGAAAGCCCAAGAGAAGATTATGGAGGAACAAAAGCAGAAGTTCGTCGAGGAATATATCAATCGGGAACTTGCCAAAATAGATGACGATTCCAAGGCGGTTCTCAATGAGGCAGCGATAGACGCTTTGTATGTCGCGCCGCCTTCATCCGAGGCCTTGAAGCAACTGATGCCTGAGATGACGAAAAAAAGCGAAGCAAAGAGCGGTCAATGAGCCCGTGCGCAGAGTGTGCGGAGTGAAATGACAATGCCCGCTGAAAAAATCTTTCGTAAGAGGCATGTATTGACCATCTTTCGTTATTCCGCACTTCTCTCATCATATGCAGCACTTTTTCATCAAAGTGTAAATAGTAAGGGCAACCATGAAAAAATGTTTTTTACTTATTGCGTTATCGTTTTTCTTGGCGAGCTGCAAAACCTTGAACGTTACGGAAGTTAACGGGAAGGGAGCCGTTGCCGTAGAGAAAAGCGCCAAAGCGGAAAAGGTATTGAAAACGCAACTTGACAAACCGGTCTTGGCTAATGCAGATTTTGAAGCGCAAGACACAGGAGAGAAGGGAAAAATAAAAGGCTGGCAATTTATGCAGCACGCCGGACCAGAATCGTATGAATTTGCGCTGGACAGGGATATTTTTTATCGCGGGACACAATCTTTACGGATAAAAAATATCGGTGAAGAACCTTATGGACTGGCGGAGCAAAAAATAAGCGCTACTGCGCTTCGGGGAAAAAAAGTTGCATTGTCGGCCTGGATCAAAACGCAGGAAACGAACGGCAGAGGCGCAGGGCTTTCGATGCGTGCAACGAGGGGCGGGGCGATAGCAGCATATAATTTTATGGAAAGCGAATTAATCCGAGGCTCGCAAGACTGGAGGCGCTATACGATTTCGCTGGAAATTCCTGAAAGCGCAACGGCGCTGGAAATCGGTTTTATGCTTCAGGGCAGTGGCATCGCATGGATTGATGATGTCGAATGGGCGATTTTGCCATAGAATCGAGGTTATCCTGTCGTTCGGTGCGCGGGTTTGCGGTATCGCGCAGGGCGGCAGGGAGGGTGTGGATAAGCGGTTGGTGGGTATAAACTAGACTTCGTAAAGAATCCCTGAGACATGGGAAATGTATGAAAAACGCCCCTTTTTTTGGGAAAAGAGCTATGTCGTTGGTGGTGCGCTGATGCCTCAACAGGAGCGCTCATGCAGAAATTTCCAATAGCTCCTGCCATGACAGTGCGCAGCCTGTGGAAAAATAAAAGCTTGATAAAAGCTCTGGTAGGGCGCGAGATTATCGGTCGTTATCGCGGTTCGATGATGGGGGTTCTGTGGTCGTTTTTCTTGCCGGTGCTGATGTTGGTCGTTTACACCTTCGTCTTCAGCGTCATCTTCAAGGCACGCTGGAACACCGGCAGCGATTCAAAAATGGAATTTGCGCTGATTCTGTTTGCGGGTCTTCTGGTTTTCAATTTCTTCTCGGAGTGTGTTAACCGCGCCCCCGGTCTGATTCTTGCCAATACGAGCTACGTTAAAAAGGTCGTCTTTCCGCTGGAAATTCTTCCCGTGGTAACACTGGGTGCGGCCTTGTTTCACTGCGGGGTCGGCTTGTTGGCATGGCTTCTTTTTTATGGGATCTTTTTCGGCGTGCCACCGCTTACTGCGTTGCTCTTTCCAGTTGTTTTGTTGCCACTTCTTTTTTTGACGATGGGCTTTAGCTGGTTGCTGGCCTCTCTGGGGGTATTCTTGCGAGATGTCGCGCAAGTGGTGGGCGTTGCTACAACGGCTCTGCTGTTTTTATCGCCGATTTTTTATCCGGCTTCGGCGTTGCCGGAAAGTTTTCAGAAGATGATGTTGCTAAATCCGCTGGCGTTGGTTGTCGAGCAGACCAGAGATGTTTTGATTTTTGGAAAAACCTTGCATTGGCGTATGTATTTCGCTTCTCTTGTCGGCAGTATCGTTGTCGCTTGGCTGGGTTATCTTTGGTTCCAGAAGACGCGAAAAGGGTTCGCCGATGTCCTCTGAAGCGTTAATTAAAGTCGAGCATCTGAGTAAGTGTTACCAGATTTACGGGAAGCCGCAGCATCGCTTGTTGCAAATGTTGATGCGCGGTCGGCGGCAGTATTTTCAGGAATTTTGGGCGCTGCGCGATATTTCTTTTGAGATTCGGCGTGGTGAAACCGTCGGCATCATCGGTCGCAACGGCAGCGGAAAATCAACGTTATTACAGCTTATCTGCGGGACCTTGACACCTACTACGGGAACGGTAGAAACGAGAGGAAAAATCGCCGCGCTTTTGGAACTGGGCGCGGGGTTCAATCCTGAATTTACCGGACGAGAAAATATTTACCTTACCGCCAGTTTGTATGGCTTGAGCCGCGAGGAAATCGACGCACGCTTCGAGAGCATTTGCGATTTCGCGGACATCGGCGAATTTGTTGAGCAGCCGGTGAAAACGTATTCTAGCGGGATGTTTGTGCGGCTGGCTTTTGCGGTGGTTGCACATGTCGATGCGGATATTTTGGTTGTTGATGAGGCGTTGTCGGTCGGCGACGCTTATTTCGTGCAGAAGTGTATGCGTTTTTTGCGGCAATTTATGGAGCGGGGGACGTTGTTTTTTTGCAGCCACGATATCGGAGCAGTAATCAATTTATGTAAAAAAGCCATCTGGCTGGATCACGGAAAGATGGTGATGATGGATTCGCCGAAAATAGTTTCTGAGCACTATCTCGCGGCGCTGTGCGCTTCTCCAGAGGCGGTCGAGACGGTTGCGGCGATGCCGAATGAGAAGGCGGAGGAGGCATCGGAAAGCGGCGAATATCATGACGCACGCGCTCCTCTCATCAATGCGTCGAATCTCCGCAATGAAATGGAAATTTTGCAATTTGATCCCGAACGTTCCGGTGGATTTGGTGCTGGCGGTGCGAAAATTGTTTCGGTGCGTTTGCTTGATGAAAACGAAAAACCGTTGGCGTGGGTGGTCGGGGGGGAAGAGGTGATTTTGGAAGTTCGTGCGCTAGCCCAACAAGAGTTGCTGCGACCGATTGTAGGCTTTCTTTTTCGTGATCGACTGGGGCAGGCCGTGTTCTCCGACAACACGTATCTTTCTTATCGGTTCAAGGAACCGCCGGTTCGCAAAGGGGAAACGGTGACGGCGCGTTTTGCGTTTCGTTTGCCGGTTATGCCCAGCGGGGATTACAGCGTCACCATTTCCATCGGCGACGGAACGCAGGAGCAGAACGTACAGCATCACTGGGTGCACGAAGCGCTAATGGTCAAGGTGCACGCCAGCGTTGTTTGTTTGGGTTTGATGGGCGTTCCGATGAAGAAAATTTTTCTTGGGAAAGAGTGATGCGGCGCTTTGACGGAGCTTGTCCGGTATGCGGCAACAAAACATTTTCGATGCTTTGGGCGATTCCGAAAGAGTTGGTCGGCGAATGGCGGTTGAGCGAAGAAGAATCCGCTTATATCAGCCGCCAACAGGGGTTCACCTGTTGTTCTTGCCGCAATAACTTGCGGGCAATGGCGCTGGCGGCGGCAGTTCTTTCGGAGTTTGGTTTTTGTGGAACGCTGGATCAGTTTTGCGACGCTTCGCGAAGGCTGGATGTTCTGGAAATCAACGAAGCGGCCAATTTGGCGCCATTTCTCGGAAAGATGCATGGTCACCGCCTGATCGAATACCCGCAAATAGACATGCTGAATATCACTTTTGCGGCAGAAAGCTTCGATCTGATCATTCACTCCGATACGTTGGAGCATGTTGCCGACCCTCTCAAAGGGTTGGCGGAATGTTATCGTGTGCTGCGCTCGGGCGGGCGTTGTGTGTTTACGGTGCCGACAATTCTCGGAAGAATGACGCGTTCGCGTGCTGGGCTTCCAAACAGTTACCATGGGGACCCGGAAGAAAAAGCAGAAAATCAGCGTGTTCACACGGAATTCGGCGCGGATGTTTGGAAAATGGCGCTGGAAGCCGGGTTTCTTTCATGCAAAATTTTTTGCTTTGAATATCCGGCGGGATTGGCGCTCATTGCCCAAAAAACACTCGCTGATTAAGCGGGGGATTGATTAATCGCTATACCTTTTTTCGGTTGTAAGCGGAAACGTAAAGCTCTCCGGCCAGCAGATCGACGAAAGAATATTTTTGTAACTCCGGGGTGTACTCAACGTGGTCATGGGTGCGCAGAATGACGCGCCAAGGTTCGAAATCCAGTTCACGCAATTGTTTTTCGAATTCGGGCACTGTGATGGGATTGAGCTCGGTGAACCACTGCCAGTATTGTTCCGGGGAAGCGTTGTCGCCACAACGGTCGATGTAATCCGGTTGGCTGCTGAGTATTTTTTCGCGCAGCCATTCGCGTGAGCGTTTGAGGTGAACCCAGGGTTCTTCGCGTGCAAAACGGAATTCGCTGAGATGGTTGCCGATGTCGGAATAAAAAAGTCCGGGACAGATCAGCAGCAGTCCGTCGGGTTTCAAAACGCGGCGCATTTCTTTGAGCGATTGAAGATAACCGCCGACGATATGCTCGACCAAGCCCCACGACATGACCACATCGAAATAATCATCGGGAAAGGGAATTTCATTAACGCTGGCCGGAAGAAAGCGCAGATTTTCGGGAAGCCGGGTTATCGGAAAGCCGCTTTGTTTTAGAATTTCCGGCAGTCGTTCATAGCCACGAAAGGGGTCAATGCCCACCATTTCTTCGGGCTTTAATCGCAGCGCCATACCGAAATCGGTGGTGCCATCACCGCATCCGGCATTCAAAATTTTCCCCTTGAGCAGTGGTGAATTCTTCAACAAATAGCTGGCGGCGGTGCGAACCTCGTGGTCAAAGTGTTTGGAAAACCAGTCGCCTCCGCCGCGTTTCCAGGAAAGGGTTTCAATCGGAGGGGTGTTTTGTCGGCTTTGCAGATTCCAGGAAAACCGGACAGAAGCTTCGGTGGTGAGGCTTTTTTTGACCTCGAAAGGAAGCGCGGTTATTTCGGAATGGAAGGCGGTACCGTTGTCGTGATGGAATAAAACGATGTTAGCTGTATAGCGGCCATTGGGCAGGCAGGAGGCGAGCGCTGTTGCCTGAAGCCGGTAAATTCCTTGCGGCAGCCAACTGACATCCCAACCGCCAGCGCTTAAGTAATGGCAGCCGGGCAAGGCGTTCCCTTCAGCATCGTTGATGGTGATACAGGCGTTGACATCGAAAACAAGAGGGGCTTCAGCGGAAAAATCAATGGTTATTTCCAGGGGGGCACGGGGCTTTATCACCTTTGAAGAGAGATCGGCGCGCAGAAGAAAGAGACCATTCATGGTAGCCACACATTTTCCGAATGAGGCATAATAGCCATTATTGCATGACTGTTCAAGCGCCGGAAAATGGGGATCATGTCAAATAGGGCGAGATGGAGCATTGAACAGGAATGCAGGCGCGGAATTTTGTAATCCACGATAGGTTATGTCATTAACTCTCGAATTCTCTGGCGAACGGTTCGTCCCCGGTATTCTGGGGGAGATCGTCTACGAGCACTGGCATCGGTACGTTTTTGCGCAAGGTTTTGCGCAGGGTCGGCGTGTGCTGGACGTCGCCTGTGGTGAAGGGTATGGCAGTGCGCTTCTGGTGACGAACGCGCTTTCGGTCACCGGAATCGACGTCAGCGCAGAAACGTTGCGGCACGCTGCGGCAAGTTATGGAAGCGCACATTCAAATCTTCGGTTTTTGCAAGCATCGGCGGCTTCGCTTCCGTTGGCGGATCACAGTATTGATTTGATCGTGTCGTTTGAGACAATCGAGCATTTGCCGCAGTCGTTGCAGGCGCCGATGGTTGAAGAATTTGCGCGAGTGCTCGCGCCGGGGGGCGTCCTGATATTGTCGTCGCCTAACCGCCCCGAATATTCGCCGCCAGGAACACCGCCCAATCCGTTTCATATTCACGAGCTGGATCGGAAAGAGTTGGAAACATTGCTGAAGCCGTTTTTTTCGTCTCAGGTTTGGCTGTCGCAAAGGCTGTGGTTTGGCTCGACGCTTTGGCGTGAGCCTGTTTCGCCGAACTGCGTGATGAAAACGCAAGCATGGCAACAGCAGGAAGATGGAGGAATGGCTACGGCGAGATTGCCCGCGGCCAAGTATTTTATCGTGGTAGCGGCACGCGATTCACAGGCCGCGCTTCCGTCTGTTTCTGATCTGTCACTGTTTTCGGATGTCGGCGAAAAAGAACTCAAGCGGTTTTATCACCAAGCTGCGGAAGTGTTGCGTCTGGACAAATTGGCGCTGGCGCAACAAAAAACTCTGGAAAGCCAGACAAAGAAAATGGAGGCGTATATTCGTGATACCTCAGCGGAACTTCAGAAACGAGAAGCGATGCTTGGGCAATTAACCGGGCAGGTCATGGAGCTTGAATGTTTTTTGAAGGACAAAGAAGCTCGCTTGCGCTATCGTGAAAGTTTGATGGGCTGGCTGCGCTTACCGTTCTCTCGTCTGCGGCGTTATTTTTCCAACAGCGGTCGGGATAGCAGCGAATGAATAGGGCAGAAAAACCGACGGCGGCTAACGGTATTGATATCGTCGTTCCGGTGTATAACGCGGCAGCAGATGTCGTACAGTGTGTGGCGTCTGTTCTTGAAAAAACGTCCGGCGATTATCGTTTGATTCTGATTGATGACGCTTCGCCCTCTCCTGATATTGGCGTTTTGTTTGAACGCTGGCAGAAGGAGAATGTTTCGCAACGAATACTGCTTCGCAATGAAACCAATCTCGGTTTTACGGGAACGGCTAATCGCGGCATGAAGTTGTCACACTATGCGCATCCACGCCGCGATGTTGTCTTGCTCAATTCCGACACAATCGTTACGACGGGTTGGCTGGAGGCGTTGCGGCGTTGCGCTTATTCGGACGACCGTATCGGGACGGTGACGCCGTTTTCAAATAACGCCGAGATTTGTTCTTACCCTCGTTTCTGTGCAGACAATGGCTGGCCGGAAGGGAAAGACCCTGAGCCGATTCGGGCGGCTTTGAGTCGAGCGGCGGTGCCGTCTTATCCAGACATTCCGACAGGCGTTGGGTTTTGTTTTTACATCAAACGTTCGCTGCTCGATCGCATTGGTTTTTTCGATGACGCCTTCGGCGCTGGTTACGGCGAGGAAAACGATTTTTGCTTGAGGGCGAAGAGAGCGGGATTCCGCAATGTGTTGTGCGATGACGCGTTTGTTGTGCATCTCGGAGAGCGCTCGTTTGAAGGAAGAAAACAACAGCTCGGCGAACGCAACATGTCGGTGTTGCTCGACAAGCACCCGGAGTATCTGGATGTTGTCGGTCGATTCATCGCACGCGATCCGTTGCGTCCTATTCGGGTGGCGGCGCAACTGGAAGAAGAGAAGGCAAACCTTCCCGGGAAAGCGGTGCTTCATGTTATACACACGCACGGGGGAGGCACGGAGCTTCATGCGCGAAAGTTAATCAAAAACGCTCTTCCCGGCTGGCGGCATTACCTTGCAATTGTCAATAACATGCAATGGCGTGTAGAGCTTGCGCCGAAAGAGGGTTCGGAAACGCCTATTTTGTGTGTGACGCGCCGTGAAGACGAATCCTGGGGATCGTTTATCGAACAGTTGTGCGGAAGTTTGGGCGTTCATCTTGTTCATGCGCACAATATCTCCGGTTGCCGGGACGGTATCTTGGAGGCGCTTCCGAAGTTGTCGATCCCTTACGGCTATACGATCCACGATCTCAGTGTGGCGTGTCCGACGATTACCTTTTTAAATCCCGATGAGCGGTATTGCGGCGGACAGACGGAAACAGCGGTTTGTCAAAACTGTCTCCGGCAACAAGAATCTTTTTCGCACATCGACATTGCGGCGTGGCGGCAGGCGCATCATGCCTTCATGAAAAAGGCGAGCTTCATCATTGCGCCGTCGCATTGGGCAGGGCAAATGTTTGCACGTTATTTCCCAAGCGTTGCGGTGAAACGGATTGAACATGCGATTCCGGTCAACCCTGTCCCTTCCCGCAGCCTGAGTGCGTTGGTGTTTGCGGATAGCGAATGGCCAACGGTTGCGGTGTTGGGCGCGGTGGGGCCGGACAAGGGGGCGCGACGCCTGGAGCGTCTGGCGGCGCTGGCGGCAGAGAAAAATATCGCGGTGCGTTTTGTTTTGATCGGTTATCTCGATCGGCAACACGGGCCTTGGCAAAGTGATGATGGCCGTTTGTTGGTGCATGGGCGTTACGCATCTGATGATTTATCGGCCTTGATGGATCATTACCGTGTGACGCTGGTGATTTACCCTTCTGCAGGGCCGGAAACGTTTTGCTATACGTTGTCCGAAACCTGGCGAGCGGGGCGACCGGCGCTGGTGCCGCCGTTCGGCGCTTTGGCAGAGCGTATGCAAGAGCATGGCGCAGGATGGATCATGAGCGATGGAGAGTGGGAAGGCGAAGCGCAAATGTTGCAGCGGATTTTGACGCTTCTCGATCCGGCCAACCATGCGAAGCTGCAAGAAAAGTCAGCATGTGCGCACCGTGTTTCATTGCAGACGATGGAAGGGATGGTCGCATCAACAACTGCGTGTTATACGCAAGCGCTTGCGACAGCGACTCCCCTTGTTTCCTCCGAAAGGCCATCATTCCCGCCGATCCGGATACGCGATGCGCTGGGTTACGCAGAATGCTCGTCGGGCGAACTGGAAGACGTTCGGGATAACAGAGGCGCGTTATGGTGGCGATGGGCGATTCGTTTTCGTCGAACGCCTGCGGGACGTGTTTTACGTGCGGCGCTGCCGCATAGTGTGGTTAATGGGTTGAAAAATTTTATTAAGAGGTAGCGAATCGTGGCGGAAGAAAAAATTCACTGGCTGGCGCGTGGAAAAGAATATCAGGCACAAGGGATGCTGGCAGATGCCATCTGGTGTTTTGAGAAGGCCGTTGAGGAACCGCTTTCTTCACAGGAGGCCCGTTTTCTTCTTGGTAGCGCTTGGTGGGCGCTTGGGGACATCGGTAAAGCGTGTGCGGTTTGGCACCGAGGTTGTGTCAACCATCCGACTGCATTGCCTTGTCTGCAAGCGATGGCTGAGGCATTGCTCCTTCTGGGAGATTTGGAGGGCGCAGCGAAACAGGCGGCAGCCGTTCTCGAAATAAACGCAGGAGAATTGCGGGCGGAAACCATATGCGCCATGCTGTCGGCGAAACAGGGAGATGCGTCGCAATGGGAAAAGTTTGAACGATGGGCAGAAGAAAGGAAAGATATTTTTTGTGATGCTGCTTTCGCGAGCATGCTGGCGAGTCTCATTGAGGCGGGCGACGCGACAGTCAAAGCGAAACAGCGTTTTTCTGAAAAATGCCTTGCGCTGGAAATTCCCTGGCCGCCTGTGTTGAAAATGGCGATGTTGAGCAGCGTTTTGTCGCTTCCGCAAAAAAGAGAATTTTATATTGATAAAGTGAAAGCGCTCTTTGATGAAGCGATGCCTGAGCAGGACAGCGACGGCGCTCGTAAATTGGCGCTCGTTCTGCGGCGGATGGGCTGTTTGGATTTGGCGAAGGATTTTTTTCAGTGGTATGGAGAAATTCAGGAAACGGTTTACGCTAGAAGAAAGCAGCAAATAGAGGTGTTACCGGTGCAATGGAAGCGGCGTACTGCCGGAGAGCATTTGCGAGCCTCATGGTTGTTGTCGTCGTGGAGCGAAAGCAGCGAGAGTATCAAAGAACGTTTATCGGCATTATTGTCGTTGCCCTATAAGTTTGATATATGGGCAACAGGAAACGCAGAGCAATGGCAGGCCTTTTTTGATTCCGCTGCCGATAACGCAGCAGCAGGTTTTGGGAAAAGAGTTGTGCGCCCTCTCCCTGCGCCGCCAGCGGAAGTATTGAATCTGTTTGACTACGATGTATTGATTGATTTTGCCGGAGTGACTTGGCCTGCGGAAACTTTTTTTGTTGAGCGCCCGGCAAGGCACGTGTGGGCTTTTGCCGAAAATCAAGAAGCGCTGGAAGGTTTGCCGTCGTGGTGGGATCGTGTTTTTGAAACGCCGCAAGAGGTTGAAGCAGCGCTGGCATTGATGCAGAAGGAACTGCCTCTGTCGGCGGCTTTGTCGGCACGGGAGTTCATTGAAAAGAAAGATGCGGCGCTGAAAGCGCATCAAAAGAGAGATTTGGAGGGCGCTCGTTTAATTTATGAGACGCTATTGAACGATCAGCCGGAGATGGCATTGCTGCATTATCTGCCGGCGGCGCTGGCGCACGATAGAGGGGACAAGGAAAGAGTCATTAAGCATCTTTCGGACGCTATTGCTGCGCAGCCTGACTACGCCAAGCCGTATCAAGTGCTTTCTGAGTTTTTATTGGAAGATGACATCGGGCGCGCGCAAACGCTAATCGAAAAAGGCTTGTCTCTGATGCCGGAGGCTTGGGGGCTTCGTCATGTGGCAGGAGAAATTGCGATGTCTCAGGGAGAATATTCAAAAGCAGAAGCGATTTTTGGAGATATTTTATCGGCTATGCCGATGAACGCTCAGGCGCATTTCGGACTGGGGCTTGTGTTGCAACAACAAGAGCGTCAGCAAGAGGCGGCGCGTTCTTACCAGCGAGCGCTTTTGTTCAATTCGGACTTGCTGGAGGCGCATTTTCATTTAGGCCAGCTATTTCGGGAGCAAAAACAGCTTGAGGCAGCAAGTCGCGCTTGTCGGCATGTGTTGTCAAAACATCCCGGACACGTCAAGTCGTATACGCTTTTGGGTGAGATTTTTGAAAAGGCAGGGAAATTGCGTGACTGGTTTGAAAATTTCCGTCAGTTCCAAGCACATTGCCCGCAATCACTTGCGATGGCATCACAGGGGCTGAAGGTTTGCCAGTCCGCGGGGGATCTCAAAGGGGTCGATTTTTTTCTTGACGGTTTGCGAAAAGCCAAGTTCAAAGCAGAAAACAGAAACGAACTTATGGGTGTGTTGGGCTTACTGCAGCAACAGCTTCTTTATTTCGATATAGGACCGGAGCTTTCGCTGCGCATGGCCCGACTTTACGATGACGTGGTGAAAAAAACATTCGGGAAACCTTTGCCGCGTACTCAAAGAAGAAAGCCGGGAAAAATTCGCGTAGGGTATTTATCGGCGGATTTGCGTAACCATGTGATGGGGAAAATGGTATGGCAGGCAACGCAACACCACGATAAAGAAAAATTCGAACTGTTTTTTTATTCATTAAGTAACCAACGAGACTCTGTCACAGAACAATTTCTCCGTCTTGCCGATCATTTCCATTTTTTGCCAAGTCTTGGCGAACATGAAGCGGCCATGCGGATCAGCGAAGACGATCTGGACATTCTGGTGGATTTGTCAACCCATACCGAGGGTGGCAAGCCGGGAATTTTGGCGCTGAAACCGGCGCGGGTGCAGATCACGCATATTGCGAGCGCAGGAACGGTTGGTTTGTCGGCGATTGATTTCAAGTTGACCGACCATGATGCAGACCTATCGGAAATGCAGCCCCATCAGATCGAGACATTTTTGCCGATGCAAGGGTGCGTTTACCCTTATTCGCACATTGAAGTAGCGGCAGAGCATCCTTATCACCGAAAATCGCTCGGGATTGCAGAAGATACAATATTAATCGGCGTTTTTGTGATGCCAACAAAGCTTTCGGCAAGATGCTTGGCATTGTGGAAGCAAGTTCTTGAAAAAATTCCTAAAGGCAAGCTGGTTTTTTCGCCAATTTCTCCACTGTATACGCAGCTTTATCAGAATTTGATGAAAAGCGCAGGGATTGAAGAAGATCGTTATCTTTTTCTTCCGATGCCGACGGGTCAGAGGTTGCAGCAGGCAAGATATTCCATTATTGATTTCGTGCTGGACCCGATGCCTTACGGCAATGCGAACGGAACGCTGGAGCCGCTTGATGCAGGCGTTCCGGTTGTTACTCTTGTCGGGCGTCGTCACGGAGAGCGGTCAAGCTATACGATTCTGAAGAATCTGGGAGAGACGCGAACGATTGCTCATGGCGGGAAAGAATATGTCGAGATTGCGGCGCGTTTGAGCAGCGATAAAGCGTTCATGGAAGATGTGCGTGCGGGAATACGCCGGGGAATGGAGCATTCGCCATTGGTAGATATGAAGCAACATTGCCGACATCTTGAGGAAGCATATCTTCGGGCGCTGGAAATGAAAGCGCCCGAAGTCGTCAACGAAGTGAGAGGGTCATTCTGACCGAAAGCGCGGGCGCCAGACGGTAACAACCCAAATGGGGAGAAGAGGCGTTGCGGTTAGCAAGAGGCGCTCGGCCTGTATTGCGCCGAACAGCCATGAGACAAGCGCCGGGAAAGCAATGGCAACAACGGAGATAAGCATGCCGCCCCACACGACGAGGGAGAGCGGCGCGATGTTGTGGCGCAGGCTTTCGCGGAATCCGACCACGAGGGTCGCCAGCGTAGCAAGCCAGAGGAGATGCCAGTTTTCTCCCGTGATGAAGTTGGGCAACCAGGTGTCGAGATCGGTGTCGAAATGAAGATTTGCCAACGCGGGCGACAACGACGCTCCGACCTGAGTCAACGTCAGAAGCGCGACGACGGTAACGGCAGGAAGTGCTAGCGCCAAATATCGTGTGCTCTTTGGGAAAAGAATGCAGACGAAGGCCGGAAGTAGCAGGGTTAGCCACAGGTAAGCCGTTGGCCACAACATTGCCGCGATGAGCGCAAAGAGCAACGCGCAGAATAGATCAAGCCATTGCCGCGAGTGCGCCCAGCGAACCAACGATAACGCCGTCAAAGTGAATGCGCCTGCAAGCGGCAAGTCGGGCAAACCGGCCAGTGCAACGTGAGCATTGAGAAGCGGCAATGAAGCGACGAGCCAAGCGGTGATGAGGCTGGCGAAAGAACCAACTTCCATTTTGCGCATGAAGCCGTAGACAGCCAGCGTCAGCGCCAGCAACATGGCCCACCAAGGCAGATTCATCAGCACGTCGTTCCATTCGCCGATGGCGACACACATCCAGGCTTGTAACAGCGGCAAAGTGGCGGGCAGGTTCGGCGCATTATCGAAATACACATGGCCGTTAAACCAAGTGGCGCTGTCTCCAAAAGGAGCCAGTGTTTTCAGGCCGAAATAAACGTGCGCCTTCGACGCCCATTGAATGGACGCCTCCCACGGGAAAAGCGGCCGGGTGGAAATTTCAAAGAATAGCAATCCGAAGCGCAGCGCAAGCCAGGCAAGAAGGGCAAAAAACAAATAGCGTGTCAGTTTGGGGAGTGTGCTGATGGCACAGTTTTCCTTGATGCATTCAAACGGGGCGCGTCGCCAGCCGATAAAAAAGGCAAACGCGGTGATCAAGAGCAACGGCAAGGCGATGACCATCAAGCCGAAAGGAATGCCGAGGAATGCGTACAGCCGCATCAGGCACGTCACCAGCCAATAGCCAAGAAAAGCGCCGCCGCCGATTCGCCAGCAAAGTTCTCCCGGCGCGTGTACCGCCGCACGCGGCAACATTAACGCAGAAGCCGCGTAAAGCAACGCAGCGCCTGTGAGCCACGGTAAAAGCAAAGCGATCAAAGCAAGAGTCATGGCGTTAACTCGAAAAGGGCAGAACCTGCGCCAATGATTTTGGCGTCAGCAGAAAATTCAGCGCCGGAGGGCAGGCGGATTTTTTTCTTTGCGGCGTTGTATTGAATACCGCGTTGTTGAAAGACGAGCACATAATCACCGGGACGCAAAAAACGCGCATCGGGCGGTTGTGTCGAATGGAGATCGTAGAACACGTTATTCGGATAAAGATGATACGCAGCGCGGCTTCGCAGATAAGAGATTTCGGCCATGATAAAAATACGAACAGGGTTCTCCGGTAACTCTGCACGCGCGTTATTGATAAAAGCGAAGAGTGCGCCGTCTTCTGCGGCCAGACGTTTTTGCGTCAAATCTTTTTCTCCGTAAGACTGCCAAGTTTGCGCGGCCTGTCGTGCCAGTTGAATTGTCCAGCGAGCGTCGAGAACCAGCCAGCCTATGCAGAGAAGCACCATTCCGCCATAAAACCAATGACGCGGCATGGCACGGGGAAAATCAATATAACGGTCGCGCCAGCGCCGCCAGAAAAACAGCAGCGCAGCGCCAAGAAACAGCAGCGCGAACGCGGCGATGATCAACAGCGATAGCGGAATCAATCCCGGGTCTTCCAATTTGAAAATGGATGTGCCGCGCCAGCCGGGGAAACTGCACCACTCCTTGATGCGCAGGCTCAGCGTTTCAGGGGCGTCCATCGAACGTGCTCGAAGGTTCACAACAGTGAATGATTGCGACATCGGGAGTTGAAGAGCAATACCGAAGCCGAGGACGTTGCCGAGCCAGCCGGTTTCATGGGCAACCGTAACCGGCAACAGGCGACCATTCTCAATCGTCAGATCAGCTTGGCGCTGAGCATTGGGCGCGTAATCGGTGCGCCACAAAAGTTTGGCAGCCGTGCCGTCTGGAAGACCGGAAATGTCCCAATCCAGAACAGGGTAGTCCCGCGCCGGAAAGCGAGCGTTGACCGTCAACACCGCCAGCCCGTTGGGTTCGGGAGCCAAATGCGCTCGCCCCGATTCGACACCGACCGCCGCGCCACGGGCGATCACCATATTCTGTGGCGGCCAAATTTTTGTGGAAGCGCCGGAAAACCAGGCGCCCGGAAGCGTCAAAGCCAGATAAGTCAATATGCAGGCCAGTAATGACGCGATGAAAAGCAGCAGCAGTTTGCCCAAAAAGCGACCCGAAGCAACATCCACGGGAGTGGGCGGCGGCGCTTCCTGCAACGGGGGCGGGTCGGCTGGCACGGACGATATGGGGGGGGCAGGCGGCAGAAAAGTCATGACAAAATAATGGGAGCGGACGCTCAAACCTAATCATACCGTGAGATTAAGGGTGTGCGGGGAGGGTTTTCGTTTATCTTAACTTTTTTTATTTTTCAGGTGTTGCAAAAGAAAATTGGGTGTGCCATAATCTCGCTTCTGCGCTTTTGAAACGTGAAGGTTTCATTTGCGGCTCTTTAAAAAGATGGCGATTGATAGGTGTGGGTGCTGCTCATTGCCTGCCGATCAGGTTGTCCGGCGTCGGTGTAAGCCGATGTTGGGTGAATTTGAAAAGCGGGCTGGTTTAAAGAAATAGCAGTACTCATACAGAAGTACGCAAGTGTGGCCGTCGCGAGACGGTCAGTCTTAACGGATTTCGAATGAGTTAATTAAGCAGAGATTAGACTGAAGAGTTTGATCCTGGCTCAGATTGAACGCTGGCGGCATGCTTTACACATGCAAGTCGAACGGCAGCACGGGCTTCGGCCTGGTGGCGAGTGGCGAACGGGTGAGTAATACATCGGAACGTGCCCCGTAGTGGGGGATAACCAGCCGAAAGGTTGGCTAATACCGCATATGCTCTGAGGAGGAAAGCGGGGGATCGAAAGACCTCGCGCTATGGGAGCGGCCGATGTCCGATTAGCTTGTTGGTGGGGTAAAGGCCTACCAAGGCGACGATCGGTAGCTGGTCTGAGAGGATGATCAGCCACACTGGGACTGAGACACGGCCCAGACTCCTACGGGAGGCAGCAGTGGGGAATTTTGGACAATGGGGGCAACCCTGATCCAGCCATGCCGCGTGAGTGAAGAAGGCCTTCGGGTTGTAAAGCTCTTTCG
>JAITMR010000040.1 GCA_031277215.1 Burkholderiales bacterium | reverse complement strand
CGGTCAACGGCATGGCCACACCGCGACCGCCCGCTGCCAGATTGCCGCGTGTTTCGCCCGACTTCGGAATCCGCGCCAGCGCATACGGAACAACTTTGCCGCCAATGATCAGCACCCGTTTATCACCCTCGCAAATCGCGGGAATGAAACGTTGCGCCATCACCGAACGAGCGCCCCAACTGTTCAAGGTTTCGATGATCACGTTGCGGTTGGGATCGTCAGCGCGAACGCGAAAGATTGACGCACCGCCCATGCCGTCGAGCGGTTTCAGAATCGTATCGTGATGTTCGTCGATGAACGCCTGCAAGCGTTCCGGTTGTCGTGCGACCAAAGTCGGTGTGATGTACTGCGAGAATTGCAGGATGGCCATTTTTTCATTGAAATCGCGGACGCTCTGCGGTTTGTTGAACACCGCCACACCGGCGCGTTCTGCCATTTCCAGCACATACGTAGCAAACACGTATTCCACATCAAACGGTGGATCCTTGCGCATCATCACAGCGTCGAATGCTGTCAGCGGCACGGTTGAAGGCGGCGCTTCACGATACCAGTGGCCATTGTCGTCGAACACGGCGATTTTCCGCGCTGTCGCCATCGCTTCACTTCCTGTGTCGCTTCCAACAGCGGACAATTCACCGATTTCACAGGCGTACACGTCGTGCCCGCGCTTTGCCAGTACACGCATCATGGCGACGCTGGAATCCTTGTAAGCCTTGAGACGGGCCAGAGGGTCGAGAATGAAAAGAAGGTTCATGGGTGTTTTGCGTAAATCATGCCGCCATTACTCAACCGTCACGCTCTTCGCCAGGTTGCGCGGTTTATCAACGTCGGTGCCGCGAAAGGAAGCCGTGTGGTAGGCGAGTAATTGCAACGGCGCGACATGGATGATCGGCGAGAGCAGGGTTGCGTGTTCCGGAACGCGCAAAACATGAAGACCGTCGCCAGCGGAAAGATGGCTGTCGAGATCGGCAACGACGTATAATTCCGCACCGCGTGCCTTCACCTCCTGCAAATTGGATTTGAGTTTTTCGAGCAGCGCATTGTTCGGCGCAATCGCAACAACCGGCATGTCGGCGTCGACGAGCGCCAACGGCCCGTGTTTCAATTCGCCCGCAGGGTACGCCTCGGCATGGATATAAGAAATTTCTTTGAGTTTCAATGCGCCTTCTTGTGCGATGGGATAGTGCAATCCCCGGCCAAGAAACAAGGCATGCGCTTTGTTCGTGAACGCTTCGGCCCACGCGATGATTTGCGGCTCCAGACCCAGCGCTGCCTGCATGGCCGACGGCAAGTGGCGCAGCGCACGCAACCAGAACGCTTCTTCTTCGGCGGTTAGACGCCCTCGCCCTTTTGTCAGCGTGAGCGTCAACAAAAAAAGTGCGACCAATTGTGTCGTGAAGGCTTTGGTCGAGGCAACACCGATTTCGACACCGGCGCGTGTCAAATAACGCAATTCGGTTTGTCGCACCATCGCGCTGGTGGCGACGTTGCAGATCGACAAGGTATGAACATGCCCCAATGTTTTTGCGTGGTTGAGTGCCGCCAATGTGTCGGCGGTTTCACCTGACTGCGACACCACGATCACCAGCGCGTTCGGGTTCGGTACGCTGTCACGGTAACGGTATTCGCTGGCAATTTCGACGTGACACGGCAATTGCGCCAACGATTCCATCCATTGTTTCGCCACTTGTCCGGCGTAATGGCTGGTGCCGCACGCGAGAATCAGAACGCGGTCGATTTTTGAAAAAATCTCTGCCGCCCGTTCGCCAAACCAGGCAGGCGTCACCGTGTCAACACCTTCGAGAGTGTCGGCGATGGCGCGGGGCTGCTCGAAAATTTCTTTTTGCATGAAGTGTCGGTAAGGCCCCAGTTCGGCTTGCGCCGTACTCGCTTCAAGTTGTATGAACGGGCGTTTGACGGTTTCTTCGTTTCGGTCGTAGCAAAGAATTTCCTCGCGTGTCAGATCGACAACATCGCCCTCTTCGAGGTAAGCGATGCGTTGTGTGACCGGCAAGAGCGCCGCTGCGTCTGACGCCAGACAAGAACCCTCTTCAGTGTGACCGATCACCAGCGGACTTCCGAATCGTGCGCCGATCAATCGCCCCGGTTCACGCGCCGACACGACGGCAATCGCGTAAGCGCCGGTCAATTGCCGTACCGTGGCCTGCACGGCGCGGCGCAGATCACCATGCGCGTTGCCGTGCCAATGTTTGTGTACGAGATGCGCGATGACTTCTGTGTCGGTTTGCGTGATGAACTCATAGCCTTCTGCGGTGAGCGCCTCTCGCAGCGTTTCGTAGTTTTCGATAATGCCGTTATGAACCAGCGCGATTTCGTGATGCGACGTATGCGGGTGCGCGTTGGTTTCACTCGGCTTGCCGTGTGTTGCCCAGCGGGTGTGCGAAATGCCTGTGGTTGCGTGAATTTTTTTCTCAGTGGCTTGAGCGGCAAGGTCGGCCACCCGCGCTGTGCTCACCAGACGTTCGAGCGCGCCCGTTGAATGCACCACCGCCAGCCCGGTCGAATCATAACCACGGTACTCCAGACGTGCGATGCCTTCCAGAAGCATGGGAACGATGTTGTTTACTGCTACTGCACCTACGATGCCACACATCATTCACTCCTTTTTTTAACCGGGCGCGACCAGTTTTTTTTGACAATGGGGCGCGTGCGGGTAAACGTCAACGCGCACGCTTCGGCGTCTTCGGATAAAGTGCTTCCCGCGCCGATGGTGGCGCTTTGGCCGACTGTAAGCGGCGCGACCAATGCAGTGTTCGAGCCGATGAAGGCGTCGTCGCCGATGATCGTTTTGTGTTTGTGGACACCATCGTAGTTGCAGGTAATCGTTCCAGCACCGATGTTCACGTTCGCGCCGATGTCGGCATCGCCCAGATAACTCAGATGGTTCGCTTTGCTGCCTGCGCCCAGCGTGCTTGCCTTGATCTCGACAAAATTTCCGACGTGGGTATGTTCGGCGAGTTTTGCGCCGGGACGCAAACGCGCATAAGGGCCGATCACGGCGTGTGCGCCGACCTCGGCGCCATCGAGGTGCGAAAACGGCGCAATCCGGACACCGTCAGCCAGAGAGACATTGCGAAGCACGCAATACGCGCCGATTTCAACGCCGTCGCCCAAGGTGACGTCACCCTCAAAAACACAACCCACATCAATGCTGACATCGCGCCCGCAATGCAAGATTCCGCGCTGATCAAAACGCGCCGGATCGGCAAGAGTGACGCCTTGCTGCATCAAGACCGCTGCTTGCTGTTGTTGTACGATCCGTTCGATGTCGGCGAGTTGTGCGCGATCATTGACGCCGCGTGCGCTGACTTCGTTGGTCGATACGGCTTCAACCGGAACGCCCTCATGCACAGCCATCGACAAAATATCGGTCAGATAGTATTCCTGTTGGGCGTTGTCACACGTCAGTTGTGCGACCCAACGCTTGAGCAACGCGGTCGGCGCAGCGAGTACGCCAACGTTGATTTCATCAATGTTTTTTTGCGCATCGTCAGCGTCGCGTTCTTCAACAATCGCTCGCACGTTTCCGTTCGCGTCGCGGACAATGCGCCCAAGACCTTGCGGCGAAGATGTTTTCGCAACCAGCCAGGCCAGTGCGCCCTGCGCGGCGGTATCGCATAATTGCTGAACGCTGGACGCGGCAATCAACGGGCAATCGCCGTTCATCACCAGCGTCAGTTCGACATCCGGCAGTGCCGCCAACGCAATCCGCACCGCGTCGCCCGTACCACGCGGCGGATGCTGTTCGACAAAAACAAGACCTTTTTCTTCGGCGAAGGCTTCCCGCACGGCGCCGCCTTCTTTCCCGACGACTACGGCCATGACTTGCGGCGCAATACTGCGCGCTGTGGTGAGAACATGGGATAGCAAAGGCCGTCCTGCCAGTCGGTGCATTGCTTTGGGCTGCCGGGACACCATTCGTTTGCCCTGACCGCCTGCCATGACAATAACTTGAACAGAAGAAATGGAATTCACGCGTTGATTGACCGCACGATCACGGTTTGAAAAGATAATTTTTTGATGATAAAACAAATTCGGGAAACAGGGGGCAGGTATTCGGGTGTCAGGGATCAGGAACCAGAGTCACGTGAGCGAAGACGCGAAAGGCACGATGCTCTCCCCTCGCCCGCTTGCGGGAGAGGGGCGGGGGAGCGGGTGGTGGATTCTGCGCTTCGCTGCGTACAAACTGATTCCTGACCCCTGATTCCTGATGTGTGCCTTCGCGTGAATCAATCTGATTCCTGATCCCTGATTCCTGATCCCTGACGCGCTGCTGCCCGCTCTTTGAAGTACGTGACGATAATCGGAATGACGGAAATGACCACAATTCCAATCACAAAAAACGATAAGTTCTCTTTGACGAATGGGATATTGCCGAAAAAATAACCGAGATAGACCAGCGAGGTGATCCACAACGCGCCGCCGGTAATGTTGTACGTCAGAAAACGCGGGTACGACATCGCCACAACGCCCGCCAGAAACGGCGCGAATGTGCGCACAATCGGGACGAAGCGGGCAATGATGATCGTCATGCTCCCATATTTTTCGTAGAACATTTGTGTGCGCGTCAAGTAGGCGCGTTTGTACCAACGCGAATCCTGCCAGGTGTAAACACGCTCCCCGATTTTGCGACCGATCGCATAATTGACCGAATCACCCAAAATGGCCGCTGTAATCAACAGGACAACCATGATATGCACGTCAAGCTCCGTGGTTGCCGCCAGCGTTCCCGCAATGAACAACAAAGAATCACCGGGCAAAAACGGGAAAACCACAAGCCCCGTTTCGGCGAAAATGATGATGAAGAGCAGCGCATACACCCATATGCCGTATTGCGCCACAAAGTTTCCCAGCGTCTGATCGAGCGCAAGAAGGGAATACAGCAAGGTAGTGATCATTGAAAATCCGAGGTTTGTATTTCAACGCTCAGGCGAGATTCGGCGCGGCATCTGAAAAGGGTTCGCCTTTACAGCGCACGAAGCCCGATTCATCCTGCTCACCGCCCCCGCTTATGGCATGATTTTTTCGGCTTCCAACCCCTCTTTTTTGCGTTCGGGCTTCACCAGGTTTTCACGCGAGACGCCAAGCCACATGACCAGCGACGCCATCACCAACGCCGCCGAGTACATACCGAACAGGATGCCGATGGTCAACGCAAGCGCAAAATAGTGCAACGCCGCGCCGCCGAAAACCAGCATCGAAACCACCACCAACTGTGTTGACAAGCTCGTGATGACGGTTCGTGAGATCGTGCTGGTAATCGCGCTGTCGATCACACTCGGCACGCTGGCGTGACGCATCTTGCGGAAATTTTCACGAATCCGGTCGGCAATAACCACCGATTCGTTGACGGAATAGCCGAGCACCGCCAGCACCGCCGCCAACACCGGCAGCGAAAACTCCCATTGGAATAACGCGAAGAACCCCAGAACGATCACAATATCGTGCAAGTTGGCGATGATCGCCGCGATTGCAAAACGCCATTCGAAACGCGCCGACAAATAAATGATAATGCCCGCCACCACAAACAGCAGCGCCAGTGCGCCGTTTTGATACAGCTCTTTGCCGACCTGCGGGCCGACGAATTCGACGCGCTTTTGCACCACATTGCTGTTGTCCGTGCGTAGCACCGTCATCACCTGTTCCGACAATTGCGCGGTGGACGTCTCCCCCTTCAGCGGCAACTGGATCAGCACCGTATCCGCTGTGCCGAAACCTTGTACGGTGTACTCGCCGAGCTGCAAAGTGTCGATGGCGGCGCGAACTCGGCTCAGGTCGGCTGCCTGACCCTGACCGTAACTTATTTCCATCACCGTGCCGCCGCGGAAATCGACGCCGAAATTCAGGCCCTTATACGCCAGAAAGAAAACCGCCAGCAAAAACGTTGCGAGCGAAAAGAGATTGAATTTCAGCGCATGCCGCATGACCGGGAGCGCACGTGAAAACCGGAAAAATTCCATGGTTCGTTATTCCTGAAAAGTCATTGGCGAAAATCGTTGCGTCGTTAAACTGCCGACCCTCTTTTTTCAGCTTTAAGGCTCCGCACGCCATCGGGCGCTACGAAGCTGATCCCCAGCTCTTCGGTGGTCGGCTTCCATACTTGCCCAATCGAAACGCTTTCGAGCTTCTTCTTGTGTCCGTAAATCAGGGACACAATGCCGCGAGAGACAAACACCGCCGAGAACAGTGACGTCGCGATACCCAGACAATGCACCACCGCGAATCCTTTTACCGGCCCGCTGCCGAACACGAACAACGAAAGCCCGGCGATCAGATTGGTAATGTTCGAGTCGAGAATCGTGTTCCAGGCGCGTTCATAACCGGCGGCAATCGCCGTGTGTGGCGGTGCGCCCCATCGCAATTCTTCACGGATGCGCTCGTTGATCAACACGTTGGCGTCAATGGAAATACCGAGCGTCAGCGCCATAGCCGCAATGCCCGGCAGCGTTAATGTCGCCTGCAACGCCGACAACAACGCCACCAACAGCATCAGGTTCACGGTCAGGCACACGGCAGACACCATGCCCATCACCCGGTAATAGAGGCAGATAAACAGAATCAGCGCAACAAAGCCGCCCAACACCGAACGGAACCCTTTGTCGATGTTTTCCTGCCCGAGCGACGGGCCAACCGTCCGCTCCTCGACAATCTCCATCGGCGCCGCCAGCGCACCGGCACGCATCAACAGCGCGATATCGTTCGCTTCCCGCGTCGTCATCGCGCCGGAAATCTGCACCCGCCCGCCGCCGATCTCTTCACGAATCACCGGCGCGGTGATCACTTCCGCCTGATTGCGCTCGACCAGCAGAATCGCCATGCGCTTGCCGACGTTTTCGCGCGTCACATCCTTGAAAATCCGCGCGCCGACCGTATCGAGATTGATATGAACCGACGGCTGATTGCTTTCCGTAAAACCCGGTTGCGCGTCGTTGATCCGGTCGCCGGTCAGCACCACCTGCCGCTTGACCAGCACCGGCCCGCCGTTGCGCTCGGTAAACAAATCGCTACCGATCGGCACCTGTCCGCGCAGCGCCATGTCCAGCGCCCCCGGTGCATCGTCCACCATCCGAATTTCCAGCGTGGCCGTGCGCCCGATAATCGATTTGGCACGCGCCGTATCCTGAACGCCGGGCAACTGCACGACGATCCGATCCGCGCCAGCTTGTTGAACGATCGGCTCGGCCACGCCCAACTCATTGACGCGATTCCGCAGCGTCGCCATATTCTGCGTCACCGCGTTGTCCTGAATCCGTTTCTGTTCTTCCGGCCTTAACGATGCCACCAGTTGCAAATCGTCGCCTTCGCCGCGTGGCACCAATTGCAATTCGGGGTTTGAGCGATTGACTTTGTGTCGTGCGGCTTCGCGCCCCTCATTGTCGCGAAACCGCATAACCACCGTATGCCCTTCACGCACAATGCCGCGGCTCTGAATTTTCGGGTCGCGCAACAAAGTCCGCAAATCCGTCGAGTAACGATCCGCCGCCTTGTCGAGTGCGCCCTTCATATCGACTTGCAGCAAAAAATGCACGCCGCCGCGAAGGTCCAGCCCCAGATTCATCGGCTTGGCGTTGATTTTTTCCATCCAGGCCGGCGTCGAAGACAGCAAGTTCAACGCCACGATGAAATCGTCGCCGAGCGCCTCCTGCAACACATCGCGTGCGTGCATCTGCGTGTCGGTATCCGGCATCTTGAGCTTGACGCCAACCGGATCGACGAAACCATCGCCGTGCGCGACATTCGCGTTCTTGAGAATGCCCTGTACCCGCGCCAGCAGCGCACTATCGACCTTGACAGTGGCTTTGAGCGACGACACCTGTACCGCAGGAACTTCCGGAAAGATGTTGGGCACAGTGTACATCGCGCCAAACAACACGGCGACAACGATAATAATGTATTTCCAGGGTGGGTAACGGTTCATAATCGGAGAACGTTTCTTCAGGCGCATCCCATCGGGCAGTCAGGCAGCCCGACTATAAAATCGAACGCGCCGAATTGCGCCACAATAAAACCGTGCTTTTCGGCGACGTTCACAAAACAACAATTAAAAATCCTTCGTGATACCTTTGGGCATGGTGCCTTTGGGCAACAATTGCGTTACCGCCGCACGCTGTACCAGCACTTCTGTCCCCTCGGCGATTTCCAGCGTCAGCGTCGATTCGTCGAGATTGACGATGCGACCGATAATGCCGCCAGCCGTCGCGACCTCCTCGCCTTTTTGTAATGCAAGAACCATCGCACGGTGTTCTTTTACCTTCCTCTGTTGCGGGCGAATCAGCAGGAGCCAGAAAACGACGAAAATCAAAATCATCGGCGCCAACGACACCAACAACGAACTTTCCTGCTGAGCGCCGTCAGCGGCTTGCGCGAATGCCGGACTAATTAACATGGAAACCTCCATTAAACAAAACGATCTGAAAATGTATCGCGGCGACTGAAGCCCAGTCCGGCGCGGAAAATCGGGGTAGTTTACCATGAGGGGTTCCCGGATCAGGATATCGGGAACAACCTCCTCCTGTCATTTTCGTGCGAACCTGACCGCCAGAATCTGCTTCACCCACCCGCAAACCATGCCTTAAGCATCCAGCGCGCCAGCCCCTGCTTCCCGTTCCTGCTGAAACTGCGCCACAAAAGACGCCAACGCGCCTTCTTCTATCGCTTCCCGCATTTGTCGCATCAGGCTGAGGTAATAATGCAGATTGTGAATGGTCGCCAGCCGTGCGCCGAGGATTTCGTTGGCTTTGTCCAGGTGATGCAAATAAGCACGGGTGTAATGGCGACAGGTGACGCACTCGCAGGTTTCGTCAACGGGAGCGGTATCGGTGCGGTATCGAGCGTTGCGGATTTTGATGTTGCCAAAGCGGGTGAAAAGCCAGCCGTTACGTGCGTTGCGTGTCGGCATCACGCAGTCAAACATGTCAATGCCCGCAACAACACCGGCCACCACATCTTCCGGCGTTCCGACGCCCATCAGGTAGCGCGGGCGGTTTTCCGGCAGCCGTGGCGCGATGTGCTCGAGCATTCGCAGCATGTCTTCTTTGGGTTCACCGACGGATAACCCGCCGATGGCGTAACCGTGAAAACCGATGTCGGTCAACGCCTGCAACGATTCGTCGCGCAAGTCTTCAAACATGCCGCCTTGTACGATGCCAAACAACGCATTCGGATTGCCGCTGTCGATGAAGGCGTTTTTTGACCGTTGCGCCCAGCGCATCGACAAGGCCATCGACGTGGCGGCTTGCTCGCGTGTTGCGGGATAGGGCGTGCATTCATCGAACGCCATCACGATGTCTGAGTTCAAGACGCGCTGGATGTCCATGGAGATTTCCGGCGTCAGCAGCAACCGGTCGCCATTGATCGGCGATGAAAATGTTACGCCGTCTTCCCGAATTTTTCGCAACGCGCCAAGGCTGAAAACTTGAAATCCGCCGGAATCGGTCAAAATCGGCTTCGACCAGTTCATGAAGCGGTGCAATCCCTGATGCAAACCAATAACGTTCAATCCGGGGCGAAGCCACAGGTGGAACGTATTGCCGAGAATGATTTGAGCGCCGTTGTCGATCAATTCGTCAGGCGTCATCGCTTTGACCGACCCATAAGTGCCGACCGGCATGAAGATCGGCGTTTCAACGACCCCGTGCGAAAGTTGCAAACGGCCACGGCGTGCGCGTGCGTCTGTGTGTAAAACGTCAAAGGCGAAACTCATGATTTTTCAAGGAGCATGGCGTCTCCATAGCTGAAAAAGCGATATTGTGCATGAATCGCGTGTGCGTAGGCGGCGCACATGGTTTCGTAACCGACGAACGCTGCCACCAGCATCAGCAGCGTCGAGCCAGGCAAATGAAAATTGGTCAGCAGGCGATTCACCGTTTTGAAACAATAGCCGGGGGTGATGAATAACGCTGTCTCGCCGCACCCGGCACGCAAAACGCCTTCGTCATCCGTCGCCGATTCCAGCGCCCGCAAGCTCGTCGTTCCCACGGCCACGACACGCCCACCGCTTTGTTTTGCGGCGTCTATGGCCGCCACGGTTGCCGCCGGAATTTCATACACCTCGCGGTGCATCACATGCTGCGATAAATCTTCGTGTTGCACCGGCTGAAATGTGCCGGCACCAACATGCAGTGTCACCGTTGTTCGCCGCACACCGTGCGCGTCAAGCGCGGCCAGCAATGCCTCGTCAAAATGCAGTCCTGCCGTCGGCGCGGCCACGGCGCCCGGCACACGCGCGTAAACTGTTTGATACCGCGCATCATCCCCCTCACCCGCTGCGCGGCGAATGTACGGCGGTAACGGCATGTGTCCATGCACGTTCAGCCACGCGACCAAATCGCCTGTTCCCTCGAAGCGCACCTCGAAGAATCGACCCTGACGTTCCAACACAATGGCGCGTGCGCCATCCAACGCAATCCCCTCGCCCACCTTTGGCATGTGCGATGCCCGCATCTGCACCAACGCGCTGTCATCGCTGGTCAAGCGCTCGATCAACATTTCAACGCGCCCGCCAGTGCTTGCTTTTTTCCCGAACAATCGCGCTTTGATGACCTTCGTATCGTTGAAGACCAGCAAATCGTTCGGCGCTATCAACGACGGCAAATCGCGGAACATCCTGTCCGCCAACACCGGCGCGGCGTTTTCCTTCGGAACAACGTGCAACAAACGGCTGGACGTTCGTTCCGGCAGCGGATGCTGCGCGATCAACGCTGAAGGCAGATCGAATTCAAAATCGCTTCGCGTATATCTCTGGCGCGAGAGTTTGTCGGAAAACGTCATGATGGAAAAATCGTAAGATCGTGACGCATTTTACCTTTTCTCCCTTCGCCCGTACTTATACGTCCCCTTTTCAAAAGGAAGGCGGGCAAGAATTTGCTCGCCGTACCCGCGCCCTTGAAACTTCTGTATGCTATCGCCTTCCGCTCTGTAAATCGAATACATCACGATCCATCATGGACAATCAGCAATTACTCCGTTACAGCCGTCATCTGCTTCTGACCGAATGGGGGCCGGAAGCGCAAGCGCAATGCGCCGCCGCACATGCTGTGGTTGTCGGCGTCGGCGGTCTGGGTTCCCCTGCCTCGCATTTTCTTGCTGCTGCCGGTGTCGGCGCCATCACGTTGTGTGATAACGACGATGTTGACCTGACCAATATCCAGCGGCAAATGCTTTACACCACCGCCGACGTCGGCAAACGCAAAGTAGCGGCGGCGCGTGATCGTTTGCTGGCGGTCAACCCGACCATCGCCGTGCACATTCGCGATGAGCGAATGAATGATGCCGCGTTGAACGAACTCGTTCGCACTGCTGACGTCGTGCTCGACTGCACCGACAATTACAAAACGCGGCACGCGGTCAATCGCGCTTGCGTTGCCGCCCGTGCGCCTCTGGTTTCAGGTGCCGTGATCCGCTTCGACGGGCAGATAGCCGTATTCGACTCACGCAACAGCGATTCGCCGTGCTACCACTGTTTGTTCGGCGAAAATGAGTCGCTTGAAGAAGCGCGTTGCGCGACAATGGGTGTGTTCGCGCCGCTGGTCGGCACCATCGGCACCATGCAGGCAGCAGAAGCGTTGAAACTTCTAACCGGCATCGGCAAACCGCTGGCAGGACGCTTGCTGATGCTCAACGCGCTGACAATGCAGTGGCAAACGATCAACATCAAACGGAACCGGAATTGTCCCGTGTGCTCTTGACTTACCCTATAATGAAGCGCATCAATTTTTAGACGAGGCGGTCAGATAAAACCGTGATGGCAGACAGCGCAAATAGTACGGCAAGGCGAAGCCAACGGTGTATAAATATTTATGCGGTTTACTATAACAAAAACGCCCGCTGTGCTTCCCATCCTTCTTGCGGCGAACGCTTGAACCCTGTTTTCACGAAAAGCTGCCAGCGTCCTGTCACGTAAGCGGCCAGCACTGCCGCGTGAGCGTTGATGTCGTGTTCGCGAGGAAGCCGATCGGCCAGTTGCGCAACACGCAACGATTGACGGAAAGCGGCTTCGATTCGGTCGAAAAGCTGGTTGATCCGTTGTTGCAAGGGTTCAAAGCGTTCATTTTCATGCACCAGCGCTTCGCCGGTCAGCACACGGGCCATCCCCGGATTTTTTTCGGCAAACGTGAGCAGCATTAAAACAATTTGTTCAGCCTGCGCATAGCCTTCTTCGCTGTCGGACTGAATTTTATTGATCAGGGAAAAAAGCGTGGTTTCGATGAATTCGATCAGCTTCTCGTACATCTGCGCTTTGCTGGCGAAGTGGCGATACAACGCCGCTTCGGAAACGCTGAGTTGCTTCGCCAGCGCCGCCGTAGTAATTTTTTCAGCGCGTGGGTTTTCCAGCATGCTCGCCAGCGTTTGCAGAATTTGTCCGCGGCGTTCCCCCTGTCGTGCCATGTTCTCCCACTCTCCGCTTTCTGCGCTTTTCGTCGCTGTGAAGTTCCGCCGCTATAAAAATCAGTCTTCCGCTTCTGCGTTAATTTTGGTTCCTACACCGCTGTCGGTCAGCAGTTCCAGCAACAGCGCGTGCGGTACCCGCCCGTCGATGATGTGAGCGCTCTTGACGCCGCGTTTGACGGCATCCAGCGCCGAACCGATTTTGGGCAACATGCCGCCGTGAATAGTTCCGTCTTCAAACAGCGCCTCGACCTGCGCGGCGGTCAGTCCGGTCAGCAGGTTGCCTTTTTGATCGAGCACGCCGGCGGTGTTGGTCATCATGATCAGTTTTTCCGCCGCCAGTTGTTCGGCAAGTTTCCCTGCGACCAGATCGGCGTTGATGTTGTACGCCTCGCCGTCTTTCCCCATCCCGATCGGCGCCACCACCGGCACGAAATTGCGCGAGACCAGCAGGTCGATCAGTTCCGGCTCGATTTTCTCGATTTCGCCGACCAGCCCGATGTCTAAATCAAAGCCGCTCAGTTTGTCCTTGAGTTTCATTTTCCGCGCCCGGATCATTTTCCCGTCCTGCCCGGTCAAACCGACGGCACGTCCGCCGTGGCGGTGGATCAGCGCGACGATTTCCTGATTCAACTCACCGAGTACCATTTCAACGACGGTCATCACGCGCTCATCAGTAATTCGCATTCCTTGCACAAATGCGCTTTCAATCTTCATTTTTTCGAGCAGCTCGCCGATTTGCGGCCCGCCGCCGTGAACAATCACCGGATTCATGCCGATCAGTTTCAGCATCACCACGTCGCGTGCGAAACCTGCTTTGAGCGCGGGATCAATCATCGCGTTGCCGCCATATTTGATCACGACCGTACAGCCGTGAAACCGCTGGATGTAGGGCAGCGCCTCAGCAAGCACATCGGCTTTGAGGGCGGGAGAAAGCGTTTCGGGCATCGTCATGACCGTTACCGGCAAAAGGGGAAAGAAAGCGACAGGAAACCCCTGTCATCGGATGGTGATTGTACCTGAAGTTCGGGGGCGGGGGAGAGGGGGCGTCAGGTAAGCCCAAGCCGCGTTACCGAATTTCCGACATCAGCCAGTCGCCAAATGCCTGTAATTCGGGCGTCTCGGGATATTGTGCGAGCCAGGTTTTCAGAAGCGTGTGCAGTGCCTGCGGTTGGTAATGCGTCCCCGTCAGCTTCGCGGCAAATGCTTCGAGCGGCACCGGGTTCAGACTGTCGGTGAACAGGCGAGCGCGATTGATAACGCCTTTTTCGACATCGAAGTGCAGTTCGACGCCGCCCCAATCAAAGCGGGTGTCGAAAGCGTGCATGAAATCGGGCGTTTGCCCGAAGTTCCATTCCCAGCTTTTTTGCAGGGCATAACGCTCGGCAAAACCGGGAAGGTCGGGGAACACGTCGGGGGAGATGTGTTCGGCGAAGGTTTCGTTGCCGTAGTGCGCGAAAAAGGCTTTAGTCAGCGCGTCGCTCAGTTTCGCGTGGTCGATGTCCGGCTTGAATTCGGCAAGGTTGGCCACGCGCGAACGAATCGAGGCGACGCCTTTCGCCTGAAGTTTTTTTGGGTCGGGGTTCAGGTAATCCGCAAGACGGGTCAGGTTGGCGTTCAGCAACACTGTGCCGTGGTGAAAACCTCGGTCGAGCGTTTCGCGGTATGCCGAGCCGGAAATTTTGCGCGGGCCGTCGGCAGTCTGAACAACGAGATCGTTACGTCCCGACGCTTCGGCGGCAACGCCGAGTGCATGCAGCGCGTTCAATAGAATTTGTGTTGACACGGCTTTGTCGTAGCCCGGCTTCCCGGCCATGAAGGTAAAGCAGGTGTTGCCGAGGTCGTGGAATACCGCGCCGCCGCCACTTTGCCGACGCGCCAGGGTGACGCCATCTTCCGCCATCCGTTGCGTGTTGCATTCTTTCCAGGGGTTTTGGGCGCGACCGATTACGACGGTGTTGTCGTTGCGCCAGAGGAAAAGCACGGCGCTGTCGGCGGCCATCTGCCGGAAAATGCCGTCTTCTACCGCCAGATTGAATAAGGGGTCGTGCGAATCGGAGAACAGCAAGCGTAACCGCATATCAGGGATCAGGAACCAGAAATCGGGAATCATGGTATCAGAAATCGGGGGACGAGATTAATGAGCGGGTTGAGCGTTCTTTGCGGATTACAAACGGGGAAGGTTTCAAATTCGCCCCGTTCTGATGCCTGCCCTGTTCGTTGTCAACGCGCGACATTTGGGGGCGGGATCGCCGGAAAAATTCAATGCGGATGGCTTTTATTACGCCGCTGCGCGACAATGTGCGTTAATCGTTTTTTGCGCTAAGGGAATTGTCATGTTTATTTCAGTACCGTTTCAACGCCGCTGGCTGGTATTGGCTGTCGCTGCGTTATGGTCGCCGGTTGTCTTCGCGCAAGCGCAGACGGACGCCGCGACGCCGGACGCCGCTCAGGAAGACCTGCGTTATATCGGTGCGCCGTTCCGGGTCAGCGGCGGTTATCAGTCGGAGAACCTGTGGCGCGGCGAGCTGCTTTACGTGTTTCGTGAAACCGACAATACAGCGTGGATCGCCGACGGTTATGCAACGGCTCGTTCGGGCGCGGGCGCCCGGATATCCTTCCATTGGCAACCTGCCGATGACAAGAATGCCGCCGTCCGCAAACTGTTTACCGGCTTCGACCAAAACCATCGCCACGACCGCAAGGTGACGTTGGGCGCCGGTCTGGAATACGAGAAGTGGTTCGGCTCGCTGTACGGATCGGCAGGCGTTACGGGGCGTCGTCAGGTTGGGAGCAGTGTCTCGTCATGGGAGGGAGCCACCTTTGGCGTTGATGAGAACAACCACGAATGGTCGCAGGACTTTACCGTAACGACGTTCACGAAAACGTTTGAACGCGCTTACGACTGGGGTATTGGCGTTCGAGCCGGGCGCTTCTACGATAGCTGGGCGCTGCGCTGGTTCGGCGGCGTCGACTACGAATGGGGAAAACAGTCAACCCGTCAAATTACCGGCACACTCGGAATCGAAAAGTTTTTCATTGGCACACCGCACAGCGTTGCGTTGATGGGCGAGGTTTACCGCAAACGCGGCGATCATGAGGTCGACAAGAGCGATCAGCGCATCATGCTAATGTACCGCTTCTCATTCGGCGGCCCGCTTTACCGTCCGGCCAAGCAATACCGCGATGTGCAAGTCGAGATGCCAGCGATCGCAACAACGAGCACGGTAACGACAGCGCAACCGGCGGAGCAGCCGGGAAAACGCATCGTCAAGACGACGGCAACGGCAGCGGCGGACGTGTTCTTCAAGTTCGACAGCGCACAACTGCACCCGCAGGCAAGCTACGCGCTTGACCCGGTCGTTGCCCGCCTCAAATCGAGCGACATCGAGGGCAATATTTACATCACCGGCCACACCTGCAACATAGGTTCGGCAACTTACAACCAGGGGCTTTCCGAGCGCCGCGCTCATTCGGTGTTCCAGTATCTGGTGAGCAAAGGGGTCGCCGCCGACAAGATGATCGCCGAGGGCAAGGGCTTGAACGAACCCCGTTATCCAAACGATAAAGAGGGCAGGCCGAAGAACCGTCGCGTCGATATCGAATACATCACGTTCGAAGAAAAGGCAGTGGACGAGGCTCCTGCAACGACGACACCGCCGGTTGCTGCGACCACCACCGAGCCGCGAATCGAATGGCGCCGTGAGGAAATCGAGGCCGAACCGACGTGGGCACGGCGGGCGCTGCGCAGTCCGTCGGAATACAAGCAGACGGTTGACGTTTACCGCACGAAGGAAGTCACGACAACGGTTGACGAGGGCGAAAGGGTTGTCGCCAACCAACCGCCGGTTGCCGTTGACGATTACGCCGTAGCCGGATACAACCAGCCGGTGAGAATTAATGTGCTCGCCAACGATTATGACGCGGACGGTGACACACTCACGATCGCCTCGCTTACCCAGCCACGCCACGGCACGGTGACGCAAGACGGGAACATCCTGGTCTACCAATGCCACGGCAATTACATCGGCTTTGATTCGTTCCAATACACGATCGCCGATGGCTATGGCGGCACCGCGACCGCAACAGTAACGGTGTATGCGGATCCCTGATCGGGAGGACCGTCTGGAAAAAGCGCGCCTGAGGGTGCGCTTTTTTTTGAACTTTTTTTCGCGGAACGCCACGAAATCTCAAGGCGGGACGGGTGTCTCAATATAGAATATATGCTATTCACGGAAGCAGCGGCCAAACGCCGTTTTCGCAGGACACGCGGTTGCTTCCCGTGTCTTTGACTGTATTTTTGTTTTTCACCGAGGACTCCGTTTCACATGCACGCCGAAGGTTTTATCCAGGACCTTGCCATCGTAATGCTGATCGCCGGCGTGGTGACGCTTTTGTTTCATCGTTTCAAGCAGCCGGTCGTGTTGGGCTACATTCTGGCTGGCGTGATTATCGGCCCTTACACCCCCCCGTTCCAGTTAATCAACGACAAAGAAACGATCGATATTCTGGCCGAGCTGGGCATCATTTTTCTGTTGTTCACGTTGGGGTTGGAATTCACGCTGAAAAAACTGGCCAGCGTCGGCCTGACGGCGCTGTTCGGGGCGCTGGCCGAAATTGCGTTGATGATGTGGGCGGGTTATTCGATCGCGATGTATTTCGGCTGGGGCGTGATGAACGGGATTTTCCTCGGCGCCATGTTGTCGGTATCGTCCACCACCATCATCATCAAGGTGCTTAACGACTTGAAGATGAAGCACGAGCGCTTCGCGCAATTGATCTTCGGCATTCTGATTTTTGACGACATTCTGGCAATTGGCATGATTGCATTGTTGTCCTCCATCGCGATTACCGGCGAAGTCGGAACGGCGGCAGTGCTCGGCACGCTGGGCAAGCTGTCGTTGTTCATGGTGGCGGCGCTGGTACTGGGCATCCTGCTTGTTCCGCGACTGCTGAATTACGTTTCCCGCTACAAGAACGATGAAATGCTGTTGATCACCGTGCTGGCGTTGTGCTTCGGCTTTTGCCTGATCGTGGTCAAACTGGAATACAGCGTGGCACTTGGCGCTTTTGTAATCGGCGCGATCATCGCGGAGTCACGCCACATTCTTGCGATCGAACGAATCATCGACCCTGTTCGCAACATGTTCAGCGCCATCTTCTTCGTCGCCATCGGGTTGTTGTTCGACCCCCGCGTCCTGCTCGATTACGCCGGCCCGATTGCGTTGATTACTGCGGTTGTCGTTTTCGGAAAACTGTTTGCTTGCGGCACTGCCGCATTTATTGCCGGCAACAGCGGACGCACCTCAATGCGTGTCGGCATGGGGTTGTCGCAAATCGGTGAGTTTTCGTTCATCATTGCGGCGCTCGGCCAATCGCTGAAAGTGACGAGCGATTTTCTCTACCCGATCGCGGTGGCAGTGTCGGCGGTTACATCGCTGCTAACGCCGTACCTGATCAAATGGGCCGACCCGCTGAGCCGCAAACTGTCGGACGCGATGCCGCCGCGCGTCGTTTACATCAGCGAACTCTATTCCACCTGGCTGCAAAGCATCCAGCCGCAGGGAGATCGCGCCCAACAAGCGGCGATTATTCGCCGAATCGTGTTGCAGGTCATCATCAATCTGGCACTCGTCACATGTATCTTCCTGGCGGGACACTTCTTTGCTCCCGGCATCATCGCAGCGCTCGAAACATGGGGGCTGAATCCGTTCTGGGGCGGTCTGGTGGCTTGGGGGATGGCCGTTTTGCTGTCCTTGCCGTGCCTGCTTGCCGCTTACGGCAAACTGAAAGCGCTGAGCATGGTGTTGGCGGAGTCGAGCGTGTCGCCTGCCGTTGCCGGGCGGTATGCCGAGCCGGTGCGTCGCGTCATCGCCGAATTGATTCCGTTAACGACTCTGATCGGTTTTCTTCTGTTGATCGTGATCATGAGTATCGGCATTCTACCGACGGTCGGGCAATTCGTTCTCATACTTGCGGGCGTCTTTTTCCTGGGCTGGCTGCTGCGCGGTCGCTTCCTGAAAATGCACGCGCGATTGCAGGCGGCGCTGATCGATACGCTGAGAGAAAAAGCCGACGAGAAAACGGAAGACGAACACAAAAAACCTTGACCCGAAGCGCAAAAAGTTCGCTCAGAATTAAGCGCAACCATGATTTTTTCCGTAGCGGTGATATCTGTTTGGGTGTATATTTCAACCGGCATCAAAAGAGCTTTTGCTCTCAAAATTTTCTCAAGGAGACGTTTGTGGATATCGTTGCGCGAGTTAAAAACATTCTGTTGTCGCCGGTGAAGGAATGGGGAGTGATCGACAAAGAAAGTGCTACCGTCAACAGCCTCTATACCAATTACGCGGTTTTCTTGGCGCTCATTCCGGCGGTTGCCGGGTTCATCGGTAATTCGCTCGTCGGGGTGACGATATTTGGAATAACCGTCAGAACGCCGGTCATTTCCGGTTTGGTGATGGCGATCATGACGTATGCCCTCATTCTCGGCATGCTCTACGTTATGGCGTTAATCATCAACGCGCTGGCGCCGCAGTTTGATACCAAACCCAATCTGGTACAGGCGCTTAAAGTGGCCGTTTATAGCGCAACGCCCGCATGGGTCGTTTCGGTGCTCATGATCATTCCGGCGTTTAGTCCACTTGTTGCGCTGGCCAGCATTTATTCACTGGTGCTTTGCTGGCTGGGTTTGCCAAAGCTGATGAAAGTCCCGGAAGAAAAGAAAGTCATCTTCAGCATTGTCGTTCTCGTTAGCGTGATCGTGGTGAGCGCCGTGCTCGTTCCCATCGTTGGCTTTATCGGCTCGTCGTTCGGCACCGACGCTGTCTCGGTCACCATGCCAAAGGCTTGGTGATAATCAGCGCGTAACACAACAAAAAACGGGCGCCGGAGAGAAATCGGGCGTCCGTTTTTATTTGTGATGTGGGTTTGCAGTTTATCCGCACGCTATTGGCCGCGCCGGGTCGCTGCACCATTCGCTCCACGAGCCGGGATAAAGGCGGGAGCCAGGGAAGTCGGCGATTTCCATCGCCAGGATGTTGTGGCAAGCGGTCACGCCGCTGCCGCAAGTATGCACCACCTGCGAGGCTGGCACCTCCTTGAGCAGGGCGGCGAATTCGGCACGCAACTGGCTGGCTGATTTAAACGTTCCGTCATCGTTCAGGTTTTCAGTAAAGGGTCGGTTCAATGCGCCGGGAATGTGCCCGCCGACCGGATCGAGGGTTTCATTTTCGCCGCGAAAACGCGATGCGGCGCGTGCGTCGATCAGCGTCATGGTTTGCAAGGACAAATTGGCCAGAACGACGTCAGCGTCTACGGTAATGTCTTTCGGCTGAGGCACAAAATGCGTGGGTTGCGGCGTTTCTTTGGCAGCGGAGATGGGCGATCCCATTGCCTGCCATTGTTTCCAACCTCCGTCGAGCACGGCGCAACAGTCAAGTCCCAGCCAGCGCAGCATCCACCACAAACGCGCCGCAAACATACCTGCGCCTTGATCGTATACAACGATTTGTTTTCCATGCATTACGCCGAGACGCGCCAGCCGTTCGGCGCATTGCGCTGGTGGCGGTAGAGGATGGCGGCCATTCGTGCCGTTGGACGGCGCCGACAAATCGTTGTCGAGCGACACAAAAAGCGCACGTGGAATATGCGTTTCTTCGTAAACGCGCAAGCCCCACGATGGATCAGCAAGATCGTGTCGCGCATCAAAAATCAACCAGTTCGGATCGCCAAGATGGGCCACCAATTGTGGAACCGTGATGAGCGTGGAGGCCATGAACGCGTTTGAAGGGAAGGGAAAACAGGAGTGCCGCGGCGTCAAAACCACTTCCACCCGTGTTTCCGGTAAAAAGAAACAGCACTCTTGAAAAAGGTTCTTTTATGTTTGATGCGTTCGCTTCCGAGGATAAAGCTGTCGTAAAACACGGCGCGCATGGCGGGAATATAGGCCGTTCTGGCGATCAAACCGAGACGGAGAATCCAGTCGTACATTTCGAAATAAAGAAAAAACGCCGGATCAAAGCCGCTGCTTTGATCGGTGACCTGACGACGCGCCAGAACACACGCCCGGGAAAAACAGGGGATGTCGAAGAACGGCTCGTGCAAATCGGTTTCGGAGCGCATTTCGTAATGCCTGATCCGGCGCTCGAAGAACCCGCGTAACCACGCTGGCGCCAAGCTGGTCAGAAACAGATCGAACGCCGACGGAAACCGCCGACACGGGTATATCCGGCTGCCGTCCGACGCAAACAACGACGGCGACGCTGCGCCGACATCATCATGATCGTTCATCCAGCGCACACCTTCGGCCAGCGCCGTTTGCAACAACTCGGTTTCGATGCTCAGAACCAGATGGTAATCGGCACCGCTACCGTGCAAAGTCAGATTGTGCGCTGCGCCAAAACCGATGTTGGCGTGGCCGTGAAGATAGGAAACCTGCGTAGGTTCGCGGAAGAAAAGATCGCCCAGCTCGACCAGCCGTTCAACCACCTTCTGGCTTTCGCTGTTGTCGATCAAAGCCACGTTAACGGTTCGCAGCGCCCCGTCGGCACGCGCGAATTCGATGGCTTCAGACAGCGCGTACAGACAACGGATCAACGCGTCTTCATCGGGACGGTAGGTGACGATGCTGACCTGGAGCGACGAAGCGATCATAAAGATTATTGGGACGGGAGCTGAGTTATTTTACATGAAGCGCGTTCCTATCGTAGCCTCTTTGAAGGGCAAAAAAGTAAAATTGTACGCGGTCTTCAGAAATTGTTTTGTCGCGTAGGAGCGACAGATGGCGCACTGATTTTAGAGAGGTTTTGTGCGCAATTCGATTGTTTTTCGCGCATTTTCCGAGCACTCCCCAATACAAAACCGGCTGAAAATAACCCCCAGCAAATCGTCGGCACTGAACGCGCCGGTGATCAACGCCAATGTTTCTTGCGCCCGCCGCAGGTGTTCTGCCGCCAGTTCCAGCGCCACTTATGGCGCTCTCCCCTCGACTTTAGCCGCGCTCCACTCCGAAGACATGGCCTCAGCCTGCTGCAACACCGTCTGTACCGCCGCTTCCTGCAAATCGGGCGGGTAGCCGTATTTGCGCAGGATTCGCTTGACCAGCACGCGCATCCGGGCGCGCGCCGAATCGCGGTGAGCCCAATCCACGGAGACGTTGCCTTTCAAGCTGACCAGCAGTTCATGGGCGATGATCTTGAGTTTGTCATCGCCCATGAGTTGCGCCTCAGGCCGCCTACGAATCAATCTGCGAGCTGTAAGGCAGCGTTTTTATGTAATTTTCCATGTATGCCCAATCAGGCTCTCCAGACTTTATTGCAGGCAGTTTGATGACGGATTCCTTCATGCGCTCCAAATGCCACTTGCGGCCATAATTGAAACGGTATTTCTCCAGCCGGATGACGGTACAAATAAAAAGCGCGGTTGCAGGCGTCAGCTTGAAGCCCTTTGGATATAACACGTTTACGTCATCGGTTGCCCAATAGGGAACCGGCTGATAAAACGCCTCGGCAACGGAACCGTTATAGCTGACGCTGATGGTGCCGCCTTCATGGATGGGGGCTTGTCCGATGTATCCAGAAACACCATTATTTGAGTCGATAGCCCCAATGTATGGAGTAGTTCCGTCAGTTTGATCGGCTTTTGTTAGACGCTTCCCTTTCTTTATTACAAACAATTTGGATAGCTTGAATTCCTGCCAACCACCATTATTCGGCAACAAATCGGGAGCGACCAGCTTACTTGGGGCTTGAAATTTGAAAGCGACATAATCTTTGACCGACTGAGCCAAGCTCCTTGCTGCTACTTTTTCATAGTCTGTTTCCATATAGGCTTCGGCAACCCATTCATCATCTGCGGTCACTGCCTGCGTTACACTTTCGCCCGCATGAACTTCCCGATTTCGATAGCTCTCAATCCAGCGATCACGAATAGCCGACCAGCGATCATTGAGGTCAATTCGGCCAAGGTGCTTGGTTTTGACAAATCCGTCATCCCGCCAAAAGCCAAACCACGTTTTCCGGTCAGATTTTGCATGTGGCCTACCGGCAATCCATACCATGATGCACGTCACCACGCCCACGGGATAAAACAACTCCTGCGGCATCGACATCACCGCATCCAGCGTGTGATGCCGCATCAATTCCTCGCGTATCGGATTGGGCGAAATGGCGCACGACATAGGCACAATCGCAATGCCGATGGAGCCTGATTCCAGGCACTCCAGCATCTTCTTCAAAAAATACAATTCATGCAGTTCCGTGTCACCGCTCTTGGCTTGTGAATAAGGCGGATTGAGCATTCCGACATTGGCTTTCATCTTTTTGATGGCCTTGAGAATAGCCTCGTCAAAACAACTGGCTTGATGCAGATTCGCCTTGCCGTCGCCGCGCAAAATCATGTTGCTGGCGGCCAGCGCGAACATTTTTGGATTGTTTTCGATGCCAATCAGACGGTTTTTCCTGATGTCAGTTCGCTCTTCTTCCGTGATGGCCTTTCTGAGCATGTGCTGCATGGCGGAAATCAGGAATCCGCCCGTTCCTGCGCAAATATCAAGCACCTTGGATTCCGGGCTGACATTGGCGATCAGAGAGAACAACTCGGCAACGTGCCGGGGAGTCAGAACAATGCCAAGCGCCTTTTTGTCCCCCGCCGTGTATTTCAGAAATTCGCCATAGAATTGCCCGACTACATCAAAGTCGTGATAGATATTGATATACGGCCAAACATTATCGCAAATGCGAGTGATAATTTCCTTGAATACGCCATCGGGATATTCTTTGGCGGTTTGACTGTCCGGCTTGCCAAGGTTGGGATGCACCGCAATCGTGGTGTACGGTTGCAGCATGGTGTCTTTCTTGGCTTGCGGAATATCGGCTTTGCCCAACTCTTTTTTGATGGCACCCAGCCAAGCCTCTTGAACTTCTTCGGCAGGCAACGCATCAAAAGTTTTCATAAAGGCGGCATTCATCAGCGCAATGAGCGTACCGCTGACCAGAAGCGGTTTGTCCTCTTCGGAAATTTTGGCCTTGGTCCAAATCAGTTCGTGAAGCTCCTTTGAAAAGGCCAGCAAGTCAGAGTGGCGCTTCTTGGCGACATCCGGGTCAAAAGAGGCCAGCCGATAGTAATCGTCGTAAGGAATAATATCGGTAACAGCGATGCCGCTTTCATTAACCAATTCCTTGACTTCCGCGCTGCCCGCCGGAATCAGGAAATTGGACACTTTCATGGAACTGACTGTGGCACCACTGACAGCCACTGCCAAAACGGTGTAATGCCTGGCAAGATGCCTGGCATAATGCAATACGCCATCTACAGCATAGTCAACGGGTTTGTCGCGTGCGGGACTTTCATGTTTTTTTACGTCAGGCTTGCACTCGAACACAATCAGAAACGCGGCATCTTTTCTGTTCGATATGATGAATTCAGGATAGCCTGCGTTACCTTTGGCATTCTTGCTCGCCTTGGATAACAAGGCTTTGACTTTGGCAATCTCGGATTTTTGTTCTTCTACCGAGATTCCGTTATCCGGCGCATAGTAGCCATGCTCGCGCAATTTGTTGCGTACAAGGTTTTCTGTTTGGCGTTCGCTTTTCGATGACATTTGCTGTTCCCTGATTTTTGTGACAATCTAACATGCAATTGCTGTGAATGCTTGCTTACACCGCCAGCCAGTCATTGCGTTCCGGTGCATCGAAATCCAGTAGCGCTACTTTGCCAGCCGTCAGCACGCCATCTTCGCCGTAATACTCCACGTCCACACCTTCGGTCAGCAGCGTGTGGATACGGTGGTTTTCTTCGAGCAAGGCGGGAAATACAGATTGGGCCAGCTTGGCGCAAGCGTCCGCTCGCGCTTCGGGCGGCAAGTCTGGGTTGAGCCGTAACACGGCGGCTTCCAGCCGTTTGCGCAGCAAGACGACATCGTGGCTCTCGCGTTCCGGCGCGCTGCCGTCGGGGCCGATCACCTCATCGCTGGCGGTGGCGTAGCCCAAGCCGCCAAGTTGTTCCAGCAGGGCTTGTTCGATGTCGGCTTCGGAGAGGAAGGGCATCAGTGCTCCTTATCGCTGCTGCCCAAAACGTGCCAGTGACCGCCCTTGTCCGGGCCGATGCGTTGCAGGCGGCCTGCCTCGCGCAGCTTGCGGATGGCACGTTCTACAGCGCGTTCGGATTTCCCCAACTGTGATGCCAATTCAGGAATGGACAGAGCAGGCGTCTCGCGCAACAGGTTCAAAATGAGATCCGGCGTTTTCCCCGGCGTTTTCCCCGGCGTTTTCTCTGGCGTTTGCGTTTCCTCTGTCGGCCATCCCCGTGCGACCCGCGCCGCCAGCACATCGAACGTCACCACCACCGCGCCCGCCCGCGTCGTGATGACCGGCGGTTCCAACCCCGCCTCGCGCATCAGCCGTGCGATTTTCTGCGTGCCGCGTCCCCACGTTTCGATGATGCCGCGCCGGTAGAACGCCTGTGCGATCAGCGGATTCCAGGGCTTCGATTCGTGTTCGTGCAACAGCTTTTCGGGGGTCAGGCCGAAGTGCAGGTCACCGATGGAGATGATTTCCAGCCGATCATCATACAGCGCCACGCCAACCGATCCGGCGCCCGTGGCGTAATCCCGATGCACGAAAGCATTGGCCAGCGCCTCGCGCAGGGCTTCCACCGGAAACAGCGGAATATCCTCGCGCTCCATGCGGTCGGGCAGAACCCGGCTGGCGATGGGCAAGGATTCGATGAGAAAACGCTCCGCCCGCCGCATCAGCGCAAACGCATTGCCGTGGAATTGCCGGTTATCCAGAAACTCATCGCGCGTCGTGCCCTTGAAGCGCGCCACTTTCAGCAACAGTTGCGGAAAGTCGGGCAGCATGTCTTCGTCCTTGCAGAACAGCACCACCGCCGCACGCGATAGCTGGCTGTCCTGCGTCAACAGCCGCATGCCCCGCAAAATATCCACCGGTTCGCGTGTGCCAGGGTCGTCGATGCGCCCTCTGCGGATGGCTTCATTCAGAGTCTGAATCATCTCCCGCTCATCCAGCCGCGATACATCCCAGCCCCGGGCAGCCTGGTTCTCCCAACGTTCATGCGCGTGCAGTTCTTCCAGTAGCAGGCGCTGATATGTCTCCCGCGACATGACCCGTGTGGTATTCAGCACGCGTTCATAGGGCACTCCGCGAAAGCTGATAACTCGCGCATTACGCGATACGCTGACCACCAGCACCTCGCGCCCGGCTTCGACCGGCACCCGCTCGACCGTGGGAAACAGCGGCGGCTCGAAGTTCTGGAATTCCTGCGCCAGTTCTTCCAGCGTCTGGTCGTTGACCGATTGGCCGACCGCCTTGCCCGCAGGCGTCACCCCGAACAGCACGCGCCCGCCGTCACCGTTGGCGAAAGCGCAGAGCGTGCGGCAGGCGCGGTCTTTTTCGGCGGTGGATTTTTTGAATTCCACGGTGGAGGACTCGCCAGGAGCGATTAGCACCAGAAGTTGATCTGTAGTAGTGGTCACTTGGGTTGCGTTCACGGCTCAAGCAGAGAAAGCAGAACGTCCCTTTGCAATGTGCGCCTCCAAGCGCTCATTAATGAGCTTGAAAAGAGCCTCAAAGCGACCAGCACTCTCTGCTGTCAATATCTTGTCCGGCTCATTCGCCATCTTGGCAAGAAATAGACGCGCCGGACGGGTTTTGTGGAAAACCAGCCCCGCCTCCTCAAAAGCTTTTTCAACCCGCTTCGCAATGCGAGGAATATGCTCATTGAGTTTTAGAGTTTTCCCCTTGAGTTCATTCTTATAAGCCTCTTTGACCAAGGAGATATACACGACAGGATCAAGTAAGTCCTCAATATCTGCTTCATTCGGGGTGGGATCAATAGCCTCTGAAACGAAGATTACATTTTTGTCGTGAATCAACTTCGCTTTCAGCAGCTCTTTTTTTGTAGCCTCGGATTCTCTTTCTGCATCGAAAAGCACCAGAACATTCAAAGATTCAGACGTTAGCAAAGCAACCATGTAGGAGACTTTCTGTGCGCCACCAGCAGGCGTCAGCGTCAAATCTGAAGCCAAAGCTATCTTCCCGGTATCAGCCAAATATGCGTTCACCGCAGAGAGAATCCAGAAGTCCGTGACGCCTTCAATGACTAAATTGTTAGGGCCAACAAACAAGCTCTGTGCAAGGTCATAACCCAACGCGGCTTGAAGGGGGAACAACGTCTTCTCGTCACCAGTAGGACTGTTAGTGACAGTGGTGCCGACCTTGTCTGCAATGTTCACCGTCCGCACTGAATCCAAACGATGCGTTGGCACCATGAAGGGGGAGTGAGTGGAATACAGGATTTGATTCGAAAAGTCATTCTCGAAATGCCTCAACAGGTCTCCTTGTGATTTTGCATGGAGGTACAACCCAGGCTCATCCAGAAGTAGGATTGCATCCTCGATTTTACCCCCATCAGTGTCTGCGGAGAAACTGACATAGAATGAAAAAAACCACTGAAAGCCACGGCTCCTATCATTTAGATTGACTTCAACATCGTAGGTGGCAGTAGGATCAGAAATGAGCGTATCGAAATGGTTACCATCAAGATTAAAACGAATCTTCAATGCTCTGTCTTTCCACAGGCGTTTCACCTCACCCGTGACTACGGCACTGGCGCGATTGACTAGCTGATTCCGCTGCGCTGCATCGCCATTTTGTCGCAATTCTTCGAGCGTTAATGGAGAAAGACCCGCAACCTTGCAGAGCTTCTCGAAATTTTCATCTGCCTTGCGTTGTTTTTCGTCTTGTTGCTGCCTTCCTTGCTTTCTCTGCAAGTACGCAGCCACATCCTGATGACCTTCTAACTCCGGGTAATCATCAAGATAGAAGAATTTTGGCATTGCCCCGACAGCCCAATTTCTGGCTTTCTTTTGAGCTTCTTTGTCGCCGGTGATAGTTTCGCTGAGTTCTTCCAATTCGCCCAGTAGCTTTTCCTGCGAATCGGTCAGGTCAGTATCGGCCGCAGCCAGCGCAGTCCGGGCGGCCTTGGCTACCACGGCAAAATCGGCGGTCCATGTGTCGCGTACCTTGGCAACAGAAGCTTTCTGTTCGAAGGTGTCGGCAGCCGCCTCCAGTGTGTTACCTTCCGCAGCTTTGGCGCGCATTCCAGCAGCGATCTTTTTCACCTTTGTCTTGATGTCAGCCTCATCAAAGGAAATTTCGCCCAATTCAGGAAATCCAATATAGCGACGTTCTCCGTACCGGCGACCGATAGTTATTTTGGACACGTTGGTCGCACGAGGAATAATTTCAAGCAGGGCTTCCTTGTCTGCTTCTTCAAGCAACCATGTCGTGTCCACGACTTGAGTTTCTTCCGTGCATTCTTCAAGACGGCGGTCGCGCGGGAAGTTTTTGATGGGGTCTAGTGCCTTGAAACCGTCTAGCGGATTCAGGCTATGAAGTCCACGCAAAAGATTTGACTTGCCGCTTTCGTTTCTTCCCAAAAGTGCGGTGATCTGCGAGACATCTATCTCGCCGCTGTCCTTGATGGAGCGAAAGTTTCTTACGCGGAATGTCTTGAGTTGCATTTCAATCTCCCAAAAATTCAGTTAGAAAACCGTGATAATGAAGTTTGTTGGTACGTTAGCTGCCCAGAAATTAGCCTCGGCAACAACGTATCGCGCAGCGTCGCGAGCGTGGTGACTTGCTCATTTACACTATCCATTCTTGCGCGAATGTTTGAAACAACAGCATCCCATTTCAAAGGGACATCATCGTTTGGAAGGATGACACTTTGACGATATGCATTGTCACGATTCAGGCCGGGAACTGCCGCATCAGTATTGAGACCATGCAACCCCATTCGCATCATCGCGTAATAGCAAAAATGTAATGAAACCCTTGGTTCAACATAAAACACTGTATCAATAGGAAAACACGGCGTACTTTGCCAATACAACGAACCAACTGTTCCCTTGCGTCCAACAATGATGGTTGGTTTAGTAACAAGGGCTTCATCGTGATAACCCGTCACACCGCCGCTTCCGTAAACCGGAATATCTCCCTCACGTCTTTCTGTGGCCTTCAGAGCCTTTCCATATTTGAGTTCGCATAGGTCACTCAACGAACCAACCCGCCACCCCTTCGGAATCAAGCCCAATTCCGATTCCTGCATATCTTCGGCGGGTACGCCATCGAAATCCACGAACCATGACTTGAACAGCGCGGCGGCGATGGCTTCCAGCGTGGCGTTGGTTTGACGTAGGTTGTGTATGCGGTCATCCAGCGATTCAGCGAAATCTGCAATCGCAGACTGTTCGGCAAGACTTGGGACATACACCAGAAGCGCCAGAATTTCATCTGTATTAAGCCGCCCTGTACCATGGCCTGCAGAATCAACCCGCTCATGCAAGCGGTCGTGGTTTCCAACTAACAGGTACGGAAGAAACCGGGGCAGCAACCCAGTGCGCGGAAGGACTGCCTTGACATCTTGGTTGAATGCGACATGTGTTGATACTCGACAGATTGGCACTCGGTTATGCAGTGTCATGCCGCGCGTCAGCATCAAGGCAGTTCCTGCCGGTACGATTCTCGATGCTTGCTCAACTCCTGCAGTCGTCAAATGGTCTTCGGAGTCTTCAAGCCAGAAATTACCCATGTCCTTTGCGGAAACCCAAGGCATCACGCCGCCCCAAAAATCAGGGTTTGATTTTGATGGCGTGTTGCCAGACGCAAGCGAAACAACTTCGCCTAGAGGCTTCCACTCACCTGCCATAACCCACCCCTTTTGCTCCCGCAAAATTATTGGCGGGTGAATGGGCGGGCACAAGACCCGCCCCTACGGACGCCTGTGTCGAACCACGGGTATCAGATTCAATCCATAGGATTCCATGTATGTGATTGGGCATGACAATAAACGTATCCAATCGGACGGTGGGAAACCTGTCAGTCTGTACGTTCCATTGAGACGTCACCATATGTCCTGCTTCGTTCAGCCGCATATCACCATCCATAATTTCGCCAAACAGACACGCACGGTCTTGCGCACAAATGGTGACGAAATACGCGCCGACCTGTGAATAATCATAGCCCTGTAACCGGATGGAACGGCGATGCCTTGCGTCAGAAGCCATACCCCAACCCCTTCAACTTTTTCCGAATCACCGCGTCCAGTTCCGCGCCCCGTGCTATTTGCTTACCTAATTGCGCCGTCAGCCGTCGCATTTTTTCGTCGAAGGCTTCATCGTCTTCGTCTTGCGCCTGTGCGCCCACGTAGCGACCCGGCGTCAGCACGTGGTCATGCTTGCGGATTTCATCTAGTGTGGCAGATTTGCAGAAGCCCGGAACATCCGCGTATTCGCCCGCGTTAGGCTCGCCGCGCCAGGCATGGTAGGTGTCGGCGATTTTGCGAATTTCACCATCGGTCAGTTCGCGCCGCGTGCGATCTACCAGCACACCCATCTTCCGCGCGTCGATAAACAACACTTCGCCGCGCCGGTCGCGCAGTGTAGTGTCCTTCACCCTGCCGTTGCTGCGGCCCTTTGCTAAAATCCACAAACAGGCTGGAATCTGTGTGGAATAGAACAACTGGCCGGGCATGGCAACCATACAGTCCACTACGCCTGAGCCGCCAGTGGCTTCAAGCATGGCCTTGCGAATTTCGCCCTCGCCGCTTTGCTGAGTGCTCATGGAGCCGTTGGCGAGTACTACACCGGCGACACCATCGGGCGCGAGATGATGGAAGATATGCTGCAACCACGCATAGTTGGCGTTGCCCACGGGCGGTGCGCCGAATTGCCAGCGCACGTCTTCACGCAGGCGCTCGCCGCCCCAATCGGAAATGTTGAACGGCGGATTGGCGAGGATGAAGTCGGCCTTCAGGTCACGCAGTTCGTCCTTGTGAAAACTGCCTTCGTTATTCCACCTGATGTCGCTGTCGATGCCGCGCACGGCGAGGTTCATTTTCGCCAGCCGCCAGGTTGTGTAGTTGCTTTCTTGCCCGTAGATGGCGATGTCGCCGATGCGCCCGCCGTGCTCGGCGACGAATTTCTCGCTCTGTACGAACATGCCGCCGCTACCGCAACAGGGGTCATAGACGCGGCCTTGATACGGCTCCAGCATTTCCACCAGCGTCTGCACTACACTGCGCGGCGTGTAGAACTCCCCGCCGCGCTTGCCTTCCGCGCCCGCGAACTGGCCGAGGAAGTATTCATAGACGCGGCCCAGCACATCCTTGCTCTTGTCGTTGCTTTCGTTCAGGGCAATGCCGGAAATCAGGTCAATCAGTTCGCCCAGCATCACCTTGTTGAGCGCCGGACGGGCGTAGTCCTTGGGCAGTACGCTCTTGAGGGATTCGTTGTCTTTCTCGATGGTACGCATCGCGTCGTCAATCAACGTGCCGATGCTGCTTTGCTTGGCATTGGCTTTCAGATGTGACCAGCGCGCCTCCTTCGGCACCCAGAAGATATTGTCCGCGAGGTATTCGTCCTTGTCCTCGGCAGCAGCGGCATCTTCGGCCAGAAGTTCAGCGTGGCGTGCCTCGAAGGCATCGGAGATGTATTTCAGGAAGATGAGGCCCAGCGCCACATGCTTGTAGTCGCTGGGTTCCATGTTGCCGCGCAGTTTGTCGGCGGCCTTGAATAGTTTCGCCTCAAAGCCCAGGTTACCGCCGTTGTTGCTGTTGCTGTTTTGTGCCATTGTTCCTGTCCTGTGTGCGTGTCGGATCGTTCAGCACGATTAGAGCATTTTAGATTAGAATGTTTAATTATGGTATGCTGAATGCTCCTTGGCGGAGGTTCAACATGCGTGCCTATTCTCAGGACCTGCGGGATCGTGTGATCAATGCGCTGGAGCA
>JAITMR010000026.1 GCA_031277215.1 Burkholderiales bacterium | reverse complement strand
CTCGCTTGGATAAGCGAGGCTCTAAAGTAGAAAATCCAAAGTCATACAATCCATTATGACGCAATACTTGTGTAGATACCTATGCCTTGAAGGGGAGGGTTGGGGAGGGGATGGGGTTGCTTTTTATCTACAGCGCACAATGTTTTCCAACGGAGTCGTGAATTCATACACCGTGCTTTCTCGTGAATAATAAACGACGCTGGATTCCCGCCAGAGGCACGCGGGAATGACGGAGTATGCATCACCACAACCTTCGCACAAGAAGCGTACAAGGGCGCGGAGCGCACCCCTCGCCCGCTTGCGGGAGAGGGGCGGGGGAGAAGGGTGGTGGATTCATTCACGCGAAGGCGCGAAGCGTACACACCACAACCTCCGCGCCTCCGTGCGAAACGCCCTTCTGATCCTTGGCCTCTGACCCCATCACCACTGTCGGTCAGGCCGTTTCGTTGGCCCCGCAATCCGAACGATTTTGCGGCGATGGCTTTGCCCATACTCCAGCGTCACAGTGCGCAGCCCTACACCGAACGCATCGGCAAGAAAACGCAGCAATTCTTGATTGGCTTTGCCATCGACCGGAGGCGCGGCGAGCCGCACTTTCAATGCGCCGTCGTAATGCCCCTGAATTTCGGTTCGTTTGGCGCCCGGCTGAACATGCAAAGTCAGTACAAGATCGCTCCCGTCTTCACGCCGCCAAGAAGCTGTCTGGTCGTCCATCCGCTTTACCCTGAACCGTGCGTTGGGCTATCCGCTGGGTTATCAACGCCCAATTCGTCGCCCAATTCCTTTGCCCGTTGTCGAGCGGCATGTATCGCTTCCTGAAAGGCTTTGCGAACCTCCGCCCGATCAAGAACTTGCATAGCGCTCTCGGTGGTTCCTCTTTTTGAGGTGACTTGGGCACGCAGTTCGGCAAACGGAGCAGGGTTGTGGCGGACCAGTGCCAGACCGCCGGAAAGAATATCCAGTGCGGCAGCACGCGCTTCCGGCTCCTCCAGCCCCATCGAACGGCCTGCCGCCTCCAAGCATTCCAGAAAATAGAACACATACGCCGGGCCACTGCCGAATATCGCCGTCACCTTTTCGAGCGTATCCTCGCAAAGCACCCAGAAAACGTTGCCCACACTTTCCAGCAGTTCGTTAACTTGATTTCGCGCCGTCTCGTTGGTGTCAGGCGCTGCGTAGATGCCGATCGTGCCGGCGTTGACCTGCGCTGGCGTGTTCGGCATCGCCCGGATCACGGTCGGGTAGTCGCCTAACCAGCGAGAGATATCCTTGATGCGAACGCCCGCCGCAATTGACAACACAACCGGAATAATCGGCGTGAACGGCACCAACTGGCGAGCGACCGCTTGCAACTGCTGCGGTTTGATTGCCAGCACAACCACATCAACCCCATCAAAAATGGCGCTCTCAAGACCGACGTAACACTGTATCTTGGGGAAAGCGGTTGTCAGCCGACTTCGCTGTGTCTCATCGGGATCGACGACCTTGATATCGGAAACTTCTTTGCCGCTGCGCAGCATCCCGCCGATCAGCGCGGTTGCCATGGCGCCGCCGCCAATAAAAACACATTTCATAAAAAACTCCCCAATTTTGTTTCTCTCATTTTTCCGGTCGCTGACCGAACAAGGCGCTGCCGAGTCGCACTTCGGTCGAACCCTCGGCAATGGCAGCGGCTAGATCGGCGCTCATGCCCATCGACAACACCTCGACGGACAGTCCCGCCGTCCGCGCCTGCATCTGACATTGCCGCAACAACGCGAACTGCCGACGTTGTTCCGCCACATCGTCCGTCTCCGCCGCTATCCCCATGAAACCACACCATCGAAGGCGCGGCAAGCAGGCGATCTGACCGGCAAGGGCAACCGCCATTTCCGCCATGACACCGCTTTTCTGCGGTTCGGCACTGATATTCACCTGTATCAGAACTTCCAGCGGCGGAAGGTCAACAGGGCGCGCCGCCGACAACCGTTTCGCCAGTTCCAGGGAATCGACCGTCTCGACCCGGTCGAAAATACGGGCGGCAAGCGCCGCTTTGTTGCGCTGCAACGGACCGATCAGTGTCCAGGAAAGGTCGGCCAAATCAGTCAGCGCCTGCTGCTTGTCCCGGGCTTCCTGAACGTAGTTTTCCCCGAAACGACGCTGCCCAAGGACATATAACCGGCGCACCGCCTCCGGCGGAAACTGTTTTGAAACCGCCAACAAAGAGATTTCTTTAACATTTCTTCCACATCGGGCGGCCAATTCGTCGATTCGCCGCCAAACGGCTTGCCATGCATTTTGATACTGCTTCATAATCAAACCCTTGGAAGCTATGTCGTTTTACGAGAAAATTAACGTCATGGCGCGCTCATGAGAAGGAAAGGATTATAAATGGATATCACCGAACTTCTGGCCTTTGCCGTTAAAAACAACGCTTCCGACTTACATTTGTCGTCGAGCCTGCCGCCAATGATCCGGGTTCACGGTGATATCCGGCGCGTCAATGTGCCGCCGCTGGCACACGAAGAAGTATACGCGATGGTCTACGACATCATGAGCGACTCGGTTCGCAAGGAATACGAAGAACGACTCGAATGCGACTTCTCGTTCGAAATTCCCAATCTGGCGCGTTTCCGGGTTAACGCTTTCACACAGTTGCACGGCGCCAGCGTGGCGTTCCGACCGATTCCGACAAAAATACAAACGCTCGAACAATTGCACGCGCCCAAAGTGCTTCATGAAGTCATCAAGCGGCCGCGCGGCTTGGTCTTGGTGACCGGACCTACCGGCTCCGGAAAATCGACAACACAAGCGGCAATGATTAATGCGATCAATGAACAGGAGAACGGCCATATCCTGACCATTGAAGATCCGATCGAATTCGTCCATGAATCGAAGAAATGTCTGATCAATCAGCGCGAAGTCCATCGTCACACGCATTCATTTGACGCCGCCTTGCGCAGCTCCGTGCGCGAAGACCCCGACTACATTCTGGTCGGCGAAATGCGCGACCTTGAAACCATCCGGCTGGCGCTGACCGCAGCAGAAACCGGCCACTTGGTATTCGCCACGCTGCATACCGCTTCCGCGCCCAAGACGATCGACCGTATCATCGACGTGTTCCCGGCGAGCGAAAAAGAAATGGTGCGAGCGATGCTTTCTGAGTCTCTGGTGGCCGTTATTTCTCAACAACTTCTGAAAACCAAGGATGGTTTGGGACGTACCGCCGCATTTGAAGTGCTGATTGGCACACCAGCAATCCGCAACCTGGTTCGCGAAAACAAAATTGCGCAGATGTATTCGTCGATCCAGACCGGTCAAGCACTCGGTATGCAGACGATGGATCAAGCGTTGCTTGACCTGATAAAGCGCAACAAAATCACGGTTCAGGCAGCCATGCATATCGCCGTCAACAAGGATTTGTTTCACGCATAACGGATCGAAAATTTTTGCAGTTCACTCCGGCAAAATAGAACTACTTATACTCTCATTTTCATAACGACCATGGAAAACAAGCGCTCTGTTCAATTCGTTCACGACCTGCTGGAATTGCTGGTACAGCAAAAAGGATCTGACCTGTTCATCACGGTCGGGTTTCCGCCGGCGATCAAAGTCAACGGCAAAATTTCGCCGGTGTCGAAATCGCCGCTGGAATCGCAGCACACCGCCGAGCTTGTTCGCTGCATCATGAACGAACGACAGAAAGATTCCTTTGACCAGACGAAAGAATGCAATTACGCATTAAGCCTGCAAGGTATCGGACGCTTCCGCGTCAGCGCTTTTCTGCAACAAGGCTGGCCGGGGATGGTGTTGCGTTCGATCAACACCAAGATTCCCACCTACGAAGACCTGGGCATGCCGATCGTGCTGAAAGATGTCCTCCTTGCCAAACGCGGTATCGTCATTTTCATCGGCGCTACCGGTGCCGGTAAATCGACGACGATGGCGTCGCTGCTCGCCCATCGCAACAAGCACAGCTTCGGCCACATCATCACCATCGAAGACCCAATCGAGTTCATCCACGAACACGGCAACTGTATTTTCACGCAACGTGAAATCGGTGTCGACACCGATTCGTGGGAAGTCGCATTACAAAACTCTTTACGGCAAGCGCCCGACGTCATCATGATCGGCGAGATCCGCTCGCGCGAAAACATGGATTTTGCCATCGCCTTCGCCGAAACCGGCCACTTGTGTCTGGCAACCTTGCACGCCAACAGCACCAACCAGGCGCTCGACCGGATTATCAACTTTTTCCCGGAAGAGCGGCGGGCGCAAGTGCTTATGGATTTGTCGCTCAACATTCGTGCTTTCGTAGCGCAGCGCCTCATCCTGCGCGCCGATGGTCGTGGTCGTGTTCCGGCAGCCGAAGTCATGCTCAACACCCCGCTGACTTCCGATCTCATTTTCAAGGGCGACATCCCCGGCATCAAAGACATCATGAAGCGTTCGCGCGAACAAGGGATGCAAACCTTCGATCAATCCTTGTTCGACCTGTACGAGCGTGGCTTGATCACCTACGAAGACGCGCTACGCAACGCCGACTCGATCAACGACCTGCGGCTCGACATCAAGCTGCGCGGTAAAGAAGCACGCAGTCGTGACGCCTTCACCGGCACCGAACATCTCAGCGTGGTTGACAGTATCGTCCCCGATCTGGCCGACCCCGAATTTGTTTTGGGTCGTTGATGCGCCATGCCCGATGATGCTTTGATTCGACCGGTCGAAATCGCACTGCACAGCGTCTCCCGGCAACTGGAATTGCGCTATGCCAACGGCCGGGAAATCCGGTTTTCGCACGAATTTTTGCGGGTGTTTTCCCCGTCGGCTGAAGTTCGCGGCCACTGTCCCGGGCAGGAAATATTGCAGACCGGAAAGAAGGACGTTCAACTTGACCGCATCGAACCAATCGGTCATTACGCATTGCGTCTGCTCTTTTCCGATGGCCACGATTCAGGTTTATATTCCTGGGACTACCTGGCCGAACTGGGTGCGCATCAGGAAGCCTTGTGGCAAAACTACCTAACGCGCCTGCAAGCCGCTGGCGCCAGCCGTGAAACACCGCCGTCCGGCCAAGCCTGAAAGTTTTGAAACCCCGTGATAAAAAAAACAACAGCCGACTTCGGCTTTGAAACCGTTGCTGCTGACGACAAAGAAAAACGTGTCGCCGACGTGTTCGATTCCGTCGCCTCAAAATACGATCTGATGAACGACCTGATGTCGGTCGGACTGCACCGCCTCTGGAAAAATTTTGCAGTAGCTCTGGCAAATCTTCCGGAAAACGCTAACGTCCTCGATCTGGCGGGCGGCACCGGCGATCTGACCCGCCGGTTCCTGAAGAAATATCCGAAGACGAACGCCGTCCTGTCCGACATCAACAACGCGATGCTGCAAGAAGGCCGAAAAATCCTGTTGAGCCGCGGCATCGTTGCGCCGGTCGTTCAGTGCAACGCCGAAGCGCTGCCATTTCCAGATAAAAGTTTTCACGCCGTGTCGATCGGCTTCGGATTACGCAACGTCACCGACAAAGAAAAAGCGCTGCGCGAAATGCGCCGCGTGCTGAAATCGGGCGGTATCGCGCTGGTTCTGGAATTCTCCCGCGTACGAAAACCGCTGGCACCCCTTTACGATTTCTACAGCTTCAAAGTCCTTCCGAAACTCGGTCGTCTCATCGCCAACGATGAAGCGAGCTACCGCTACCTCGCCGAATCGATTCGAATGCACCCCGATCAGGAAACATTAAAAACCATGATGCTGAGCGCCGGTTTCGACAGCGTCGATTATCACAACCTGACCGCCGGCATTGTCGCCGTTCACATCGGCCAAGTCCGCTAAAAGAAGCTCTGAACAATTCGTTTGCATCCATTTTCACCGTAAAAGAAAAACGGGCAACCACAACTCGCCCCCTCCTCTCTCCGCTTGCGGGAGAGGGGAGGGGGGAGGCATTTCTCTCCTCTCTCTCTTTTGGGAGAGAGGTCGGGAGAGAGGGTGAACCTCCGCCCAAAATCGCTGTGTGATTGAGCGGAAAAAGACGCTGGATTCCCGCCAAATGCACGCGGGAATGACGGTGCTTCGTGCCATTTTCTACGGCAGTCGTGAATTCGCACACCGCGCCTTCGCGTGAAATAAAAAAAGGGCGGGTTTGAAACCCGCCCCTCGGTTTGAACAGTGGGTACGCTACGCTTTGCCTACCCTACACGAGCCTACACGCGGCGACGCTTCTGCCGAAACGCAAGCCCCGCTAACGCAAACGCCAGCAACATCAGCATCATCGGATTCAGCGTCGGGATGGGCGTTGTCGCGTTCGCTGCCATTATTTGCCCGCTGATGGTGATGAGGAATGTGCCGAAGACACCAGAGCCATCGCTTGCTGTTGCTGTTACCGTCACCGTGCCGTTGCTCACAGCTCTCAGCAGGCCGGTGGCGCTGATTGTCGCGTTGCCGGTTCCAGGCGTTACAGACCATGTGACTGCCTGGTTGCTTGCGTTGGCAGGCGATACCGTCGCCACCATCTGCAACGTGCCATTGTTGGTGGTGATGGTGTTCGCGCTTCCTGCGCCTTCTACGGTAATGCCTGTTACAGCAACAGGAGCCGCTCCCGTCGTCGGGAATGCAACGGTGAATACCAGCTCTGTACCGTTGTTGCTAACAAAGCTCGTCGGAGCGATGGTGTTTACCGTGAAACCGGCAATTTCCGCTGTGCTCGTGAAGTCGCCGCTGAACGTGTAGCCTGCCGTCGCCGTTAGCGTGATGGTCGCGGTGTAAACCGTGCTGTAAGCGAAGGCGGCGTCCGCAGGCGACCAAGAAGTGAGCGCAGCCATGAAGCCTGTGCCGTTGTCGATCGCGGTTGAGGGCGTTGCCAAAGCCACAGGCGAGGTCACTCCCGTTATCGCTGCCGCTGTGACAAGCGTCGACGCTACGGTCGTGTCCTTGTACACCGCTACCGTTTGCGCGGTCGTGGTCACGTCGTACGTTTCGAAGTTCGCCACTTCGACAGTGACATTGCCCCCGGTGGTGACGCTGCTCAGCGCGACCGTCCAGGTTGTGCCGGAGCCGGAGAGCGCACCGACGGAAACTACGCCCGTGCCGTTGGTGATAGTGA
>JAITMR010000009.1 GCA_031277215.1 Burkholderiales bacterium | reverse complement strand
CGATGCCGTGTTGGCATGCCGCATCACTATCCTCATCGCTCGCTTGGATAAGCGAGGCTCTAAAGTAGAAAATCCAAAGTCATACAATCCATTATGACGCAATACTTGTGTAGATACCTATGCTTTCAAGGGAAAAGGAGGGCGCGGATAGCATTCCCTTTCAAGGGGAAGATGGGGATGGGGTTCTCTGGGTTGCCTCGTCGCTTTCGCGGAGCAGGCGTTGCGTGAGGTCGTCCCTGAAAGTCAAACCTCGACGTTGTCGATCAACCGTGTCGTTTTCAGACGGGCGGCGGCAAGCACGAGCAACGGCTCTCCCAATTCCCTCGGCGCTTTCAGGTCGGCGCGGCGGCGCACGGTCAGGTAATCCGGTTTCCAGCCATACCGCTCCAGTTCAGCGAGCGCGGCAGTGCAGGGACGGGTGAAGTCGCGTTCACCATTGCGCACGGCCGTGGCGACGTTGGCGAGTTGTCGGTACAGACGCGGAGCCTCAGCGCGTTCACTCGCTGACAGGTAATTGTTGCGCGAAGATTTCGCCAATCCGTCAGCGGCGCGAACCGTATCCTGACCAACAAGCTCGATGGGCAGAGCCAGTTCACGTACCATGTTCTTCAGCAAGATAAATTGCTGATAATCCTTTTTCCCGAACAACGCCACGTTAGGTTGGACGATGTTAAAGAGCTTGAGCACGACGGTCGCCACTCCCCGAAAGTGACCGGGACGATAAGCGCCCTCAAGAACGGAGGCGAGTTCCGGGTCGGGGGTGACGTTATAGCGCTGCGGCTGCGGGTACATCTCCGCTTCATTCGGCGCGAACAAGTGATCGACTCCGGCAGCAGCGAGTTTTTCGCAATCGGCCTCGAAGGTGCGTGGGTATTTGTCGAAGTCTTCGCTTTGGCCGAATTGCAGGCGATTGACGAAGATGCTGGCGACGACGGTGTCGGCAAATTCGCGGGCTGCGTGCATGAGGGAGAGGTGGCCGTCATGCAGGTTGCCCATCGTGGGGGCGAACGCAACTCGTCCGACTTTGGCACGCGCGGTGCGCAAAGATGTAATGGAGGTGTGGATTTGCATGCTTGTCGTTCTTGCTCAATAACAATGTTCTGTTGTGGGGAAACTGCCATCTCTGACCGAGGCGACATAAGTCGTGACGGCTTCGTCGATGGAAGCGGCTCCCTGCATGAAGTTGCGCACGAAACGCGCCGTTTTTCCCGGAAAAACGCCAAGCATGTCGTGCATTACCAGCACCTGACCGTCGCATTTCGGCCCCGCGCCGATGCCGATGGTGACCGCCGTCGTCATCGCGGCAGTGATTTCTCCGGCCAGCGCGGCGGGAATCATCTCCATCACGAGCAAAGCGGCGCCTGCCTGTTCCAGCGCCAGCGCATCGGCCCTCAGACGGCTCGCCCCGGCATCGTCGCGCCCCTGCACGCGATACCCGCCCAACTGGTACACCGACTGCGGGGTCAGGCCGATGTGGGCGCAGACCGGTACGCCGCGTTCGACCAGAAAACGCACGGTTTCGGCCATGAACTCACAGCCTTCTAGTTTCACCATCTGCGCGCCTGCGGCCATCAGACGGGCGGCGCTCCGCATGGCCTGAGCGGGGCTTTCCTGATAGCTGCCGAAGGGCAGATCACTCAGGACGAAAGCGTGTTTCGCGCCCCGGCACACGCATTCGGTGTGATAGACCATGTGATCGAGCGTGACGGGCAACGTGCTTTTTTGTCCCTGAATGGTGTTGCCGAGCGAATCCCCGACCAGAAGGGCATCAACACCGCAACGGTCGAACAGCGCGGCAAAGCTGGCCTCGTAACAGGTCAGCATGGTGATTTTGCGGCCTTCGGCACGCATTTTTTGCAGATCGGGCAGGGTGACGGGGTTAGCGTCCAGGGGGTCATTCATGGCGTTGCTCCTCTTGAGGGAGGCAGTTTCGGGCAAAACGGGGCGATATGCAAGTGGGCAGGGCTTATTGGGCTGGGAGCCTGTCTTTTATACGCTGAATTTCAGGTTTATTGTCAAACTGACTGAAACTGCCAGACTTATGCGCTACCCTCCAAGATAAGCCGCTTTGATTTCCGGTTTGTGCAGCAATTCTTTCGCGGGGCCTTCGGCGATGATTTCGCCGGTGTCCAGAACGTAGCCGCGGTCAGCTACTCTCAGCGCCAGATTCGCGTTTTGTTCGACGACGATGATGGTCAGTCCTTCGTCGGTGTTGAGCTTTTTTAGTGTGCGAAACAAATCGTACATGATGAGCGGCGCCAGCCCCATTGAAGGTTCATCCAGCAGCAGCACGGAGCATTTCGTCATGAGAGCGCGGCCTATTGCAAGCATTTGCTGCTCGCCGCCAGAGAGTGTGTCGCTTCTTTGCCGCGCCCGCTCGGCGAGGCGCGGGAACAGGTCGAAAACATGTTGAATTTTTTTGTCTGTGTCTTCTCCCCGCCGCGACCATGAAGCCAGTTGCAGGTTTTCCATCACCGTGAGATTGCCGAAGATGCGGCGTCCTTCGGGCGCGAGGGTCATTCTGATGTCGGAGACGACACGATGCGCGGGCACGCCCAGAATGGAAACGCCGTCGAAGGTGATGTCGCCTTCGGTGACGATGGGAGATTCAGGCGGTTGCAGCCTCATCAGTGCTTTGAGTGTGGTGGATTTGCCAGCGCCGTTCGAGCCGATCAGCGTGACGATTTCTCCTTTTTCGACATGGAAGGAGATACCGTGCAGTGCTTCGATTTTGCCGTAGGCGGCTTTCAGGTTGGTTACGCGCAGCATCAGAGTGTCTCGTCTCCCAGATAAGCCTTGATCACGCTTGGATTGTTCTGGATTTCTTCCGGCGTGCCGGTGGCGATGATGCAGCCGAAATCAATCACGGTCAACCGCTGACAAAGCGCTGTGACGACTTTCATTTGGTGTTCGATCATCCAGATCGACAATTTGAATTTGTCGTGTATCCAGCGAATATGGCGGATGAGGTCATCGACATCGGCGGAATTCAATCCCGCCGCCGGTTCGTCCAATAGAAGTAATCGTGGTTTGCTGACCAGCGCACGCGCCAATTCGACGCGGCGTTGCAAGCCGTAGGGCAGGTTCTTGGGAAACTCCTCGGCGTAGTCCGTCAACTCCATGATTTCCAGTATTTCACGCGCATGATTATCGATGTCCTTTTCCGCTTGCCAGTACCGCTTCGTGCGTAAAATGGCGCTCCAGAAGTTGTAGCCGAGCCAGGCGTAACCGGCCAGGCGAAGGTTGTCCATCACGGTCAAGTTGTTCCAGAGCCGGATGTTCTGGAAGGTGCGTGCCATACCGAGCGCGGTTATCTGGTGCGGCTTCAAACCGTTGATCTGTTTTCGGTCGAAAACGACACTGCCTTCGGTTGGTTTGTAGAAACCGGAGACAATATTGAAAACGGTGGTTTTCCCGGCGCCGTTAGGCCCGATCAGACCCACGAGTTCGTGCTCTTCCATTTGAAAGGAAAAGTCCGAGAGTGCCTGAAGGCCGCCGAAGCGTTGTGTGAGGCTGAAAATTTTAAGAAGAGGCATGATCGTGACTCACACTCACTTCAAGGTGAACCAGCGTTTCAAACTCGGAAAAATATCCGTCAGTTCACGGTTTCCGAGAAGTCCTTCCGGACGGCGGTGCATGAGCAAAATCAGCATCAGGGGGATAAAGACCCATGTCCATATCTGATCCACTTGATAACTGGAGGGCAGCAGGTTGATGGAGTGGAGCGCCGTGTTGAGCCAGGGGAGAACGAAGCGCAACACTTCCACCAGCAGCGTGAAGGCAATCGCCGCCATCAACACGCCCGAAATGGAACCCATACCGCCCAGATACACCATGACCAATCCCTCGGTGGATTTAAGCAGGCCGAAGGTTTGCGCGTTCACGTAACCGTAAACGTGCGCGTACAGCGCACCGGACAAGCCGCCCAGTCCCGACGAAACCATGAACGCCATGATTTTGACGCGGTTGGTGTTGACGCCCATCATTTCTGCCGCGACTTCATTCTGACAAATGGCGGAAATACCTTTGCCGTAAGTGCTGGTCATCAGTCGGCGAATGACCATCACGCAAACGAAAACGCCGATGAGTGTCCAGATAAGCATCCAGGGCAAGTCTATGAAATCACGCATCGCGTTGACCGTTTTGGTCATGCCGGAAAAGCCACGCGGCCCGCCTATGGCGTCGATGTTTTCGATGATGGAAATAATGATGTAGTTGGCGGCGATGGTGATGATTGCCAGATAATCGTCGCGCGTTTTGAATGACGGCAACGCTACGATCAAGCCGGCCAATGCTGCGGCGAACATGGCGCCGAGCAGCACGAGCGGGAAAAGAAACGGTGCCAAATCCGGTGGGAAAAGCGCTGTGCCGAAAAGTTTGCTGTCGCCGAAGAACATCACCGAAAGCAGCGACCCCACGTAAGCGCCCACACACATGAAGCCGCCGTGTCCGCAGGAAAATTCGCCCATGTAGCCGTTCACCAGATTCAGGCTGGTTGCAAAGACGCAGTTAATGCCGATGAGCATGATGATTTGCAGCGTGTAACCGTCAAGCATGTCCGCGTGAGCAAGCCCCACGAGCGTAACGGCGGCGATGCCCATGAGGATGTTGATGGTGTAACCTTGCAAGCGGATCATATTTTTGTCGTCAACGGTTTGCCGAAGATACCGGTTGGCCGTTGCCAGAGAATGAACAACAGGACAGAAAAGGCAAAGAGGTCGCGGAAGGTTGACGGCAGGAAAGCGGCCACCATGATTTCAACAAAAGCCAGCAGAAAACCGCCGACGAAAGCGCCGCGAACATCACCGATCCCGCCAACCACGGCGGCGATAAATGCTTTCCATCCCGTCATCGCGCCCATATAAGGATCAAGCACCGGGTACGACATGGCAAAGAGCAAACCGCCGAGTCCCGCGATCGACGAGCCGAGCGCGAAGGTGAAAACCACCACCTGCTCAAGCGGAATGCCCATCAGCGGCAGCGCGAATCTGTCCCAGGAGACAGCGCGCATTGCCATGCCCATGCGCGTTCTCGTCACGATGAAATAAAGCGCGAAAAAAACCAGGACCGCTGTGAAAACGACCAGCAATTTGAGATTGGTTACCGCAATACCGCCGATGTTATAAACCGTTTTGTCCAGAAGCGTCGGCAACGTTCTGCGGCTGGCGCCGAGCAGGGCCAGATTGCCATTTTCCAGAATCAACCCGCACATCAGCGCGGTGATCACCACATAAAGCCGGTGCGCACCCTTGCGCATCAGCGGACGGTAGGCGACGCGCTCCAGTGTTACCCCCACCATCGACGTCAGAATCATCGTCAACGGAATGGTCAGAATCAACACGATCTCGCGGGAGAAACCGAACATTCCTTCCGGCGCCAGCAAGCCGGTAGAAACAAAGAAAGCCAGATAAGCGCCCACCATGAAAACGTCGCCGTGGGCGAAGTTGATGAGACGCAGAACGCCATAGACCAGTGTGTAACCCAAAGCGATCAGGGCGTAAAAACTGCCCCATTGCAAAGCGTTAACGCATTGTTGCAGGAAAAACTCCATGCACAGCTTCCCGTATTTTTTCTGTATTTTCCGCCGCCGCTATTTCGCAGCGGCGGAAAACCTTATTTACTTATTTCACTAATGCATTACGGACAAACGGATTCCTTGAAAGTGAATTCTCCTTTCTGGTCGATTTCCACGATGACCGCGCACTTGATCGGATCGCCCTGATCGTCGAAACGCATGTTGCCCGTAATTCCCTTGAACTCCTCGATGGACGCCAGACTGTCGCGGATCGTTTTACGCATTTTGCGTACATCTTTCTCCACTTTGCCGGCCTTCTGAATCGCGCCCGTGATCAGCGCCACCGCATCCCACGTCAGCGCCGCAACATCGTCAGGCACATAGCCGTATTTCTTGCTGTACTTGTCGATGAATTCCTTGGTCGCGCCCTGAGCGCCAGCAGCTGCGTAGTGGGTAGAGAAAAACAACCCCTTGCAAGCGTCTTTGCAAAGCGTCATCAGCTCGGCGGAACCCCAAGCGTCGGAACCCATGAACGGCCCCTTATAACCGAGGTCACGCGCCTGCGGCACGATCAGTGCGACAAAATTGTAGTTTTCAGGTAAGAAAATAAAATCCGGTTTGGCAGCGATGATTTTCGTCAACTGGGCGGCAAAGTCCTGATCTTTCGGACCGTGCGATTCATAAGCCACCACGGAATCTTTGCCGTGACGTTTTCCCCAAGTTGCTCTGAAGTTGTCTGCCAACCCCTTGGAATAATCGTTGGAAATCTCGAAAAGAACCGCTGCCCTTTTCGCATTAAACTGCTTGACGGCAAAATTCGCCGCTACAGGAGCCTGGAAATCATCGAGGAATGCCGCACGGAATACCCAGGGACGATTCTTCGTCGTATCGGGATTGGTTGACCAAGGCGAAATCATCGGCGTTTCATTATCGTTCGCCACCGCTCCGGCAGGAACGGCTTGACGGGAAGATTGCGGACCAATGATTGCCAGAACATTGTCGCGGGTGATCAACTTGAGCGTGACGTTGACCGCAGCATCGGGTTTGGACTCGTTGTTTTCATAAATGAACTGTAGCGGATATTTCTTGCCACCGACTTCGAGTCCGCCTTTGGCATTGACCTCTTCGCGGAAGAGTTCTGCGGCATACTTGGTGGACTCCCCGACCTTGGGAATTTCGCCTGTCAGGGGGATGGGGAAACCGATTTTGATTGGCGGCTCCGCAGCCAGTGCGCTGCCCGATACCGAAAGCATTGCAGCGCAAACCAATGCGGACGCACATACGTGTTTCAACATGGGAACTCCTTTCGTGTCAGTAGCAAAAATGAAAAACGCTTCAATTCTAGCGCCAATGCCAACCGCCATGTCAAATTTCGCAAACTACGACAACGGCACGCTCAAGCATCAGAGGCCAGGAATCAAGCATCAGAACTTCATCATTTTGCGCGAAGTTGTAAGTTGCGGTGAGCGCAACGAATCCCAACGGTTGGATTTCAGACAAATCAGGACAACCTGCGATGGCGTCTTACATGTTCAACGCGCAACCATATGATTTATAAAACAATTTAAGAAAGCAAAAAACAGATGTACCCCTAAATACACCTCCAAATTCTTTCGTTGCTCCAATTTTCTCTTCGTTTTCTATCTCGCATTTACGTTGCCTTTTGGCTGCGCTCGATTTATTCCGCTGCCCTTGCCCCGCCTTTTCTAGGCTGGGCAGGCTCATAAAGGTAATACTTACATCGTCTGAGTCATTATTCACCTTGTTCAGTTGAATCTATGCGGTCGTAGACAGAGCACCACGGCTTTAGCCGTGGGTGGAAACCACGTTGTATGGGTGTGTAAATACCGCCGACGGATCCTGAATCCTGCTTTAGAGGGGTATCTGAGAAGAGTGTTGCCGAAGCTGCTACTTCGTGAGCAGCGCAGACGTAGATGAGGAGGTTATTAAACGCTATGTGGAGCATCAAGGAAAGCAGGATTCAGGTCAGCTCCGCATGGAGCTGTAACGGTAAGAACCCCGGCTTTAGTCGGGGGAATCTATTTGCAAGCCCTCTGGCCGTATCGTGAATTCACACTTACCAGAGCCGCCCTCCAACGTTATGGAGCGGTGTTTTTGTGATGTCGGGAGGGGGGGCATAATGCCGTTTTCGCGCCACGACAGTCCGCAGATCGCAGTACAATGGAGCAAACCCAGACAGGAACCATAATGAAAAAGCTAATACTCGTTTTCAGCGTTTTTATTTTGGCGCTCTCTACGAACGCGGCTGGCCAAGAAGCTCTGGCATCAGGTGGAGGCGGTAGCGACCCGATAAAACCTAGTTTCGATTGTGCCAAAGCAAAAAGTCGTGCCGAAAAGCTAATTTGTTCAGACAATAACTTGGCAAAGCTGGATTTGACCGTCCATGAACTCCACAAGAAAGCCATGTCTGCGGCCATTGACCAAAAGGTACTCGCCGACGACAGCAAAGAAGCATGGCGCTGGCGCGAGGATAATTGCGACAACAAAAACTGCGTAACAGAATGGTTCATTGAGCGCATCCATGTGCTCGAAGATTTAGTCCAAAATGCGCCAGCGACTAAGCCGCGAGCCCAACAAAAGCAGGTTGTCGCAGACAAACCGAAGAGCGGGAAGAAAAAACACGACTTCGGGGAAGAGCGCACGGTGTTTCAAACAAACAACCCGCCCGGCGGACAAGAGCCTGAAACCGACAAGCAAATAATTGAACGTTTCCGCAGGAATTTAGAAGAAACATTGAAAATAGTTCATTCAAAGGCTTACTTTGCTTATAGAGACACGCCTGGTGATTTACTTAGTTTAAGCGGCACCCTCCTTTTGTCTCGCTCCCCCTGCGTTGATAAAAACGCCGCCAAAGACAAGTGGTATCACGCGGCAATTTATTTCGGTGTTTACAATGGCGTTGAGCGTGCACAGATTGCATGTTGGGCGTACAGCGAAGTTGCGAAAGACCGCGCAAGAGGAATCCTTTATGTTTGCTATGTGGGGAACGAGAACGGATTATGGGTTCGCAGCAATGAGTGCGGTGGGAATTTCGAGTCTTCGTTTGCAGACACAGCGTCGCTTCCAAAAAGAACATGGTCGATAAAGCCATAAAAGACCGCGACGGTCGCACAAAAAAATGTGGCACAGCAGAATCTTTCTTATACTATCTCCACAAAGATGATCAAAAAAGATTTAATGATCTATACAGGAAATTAAATCAAGCAAATAGTCCGTATGAAAAAAAGGAAAAGCAATGGAAAAACTAGCTCTCATTTTTGGCGCTTTGGCAATCGCCTTGATTTCGGTTAACGCTATAAGCCAGGATAAACCCGTGTCAGAGGCGCATGTACAGAAGATTGAGGCTGAGGCAAACCTCAAACTCAATGAGTATTTAGTCGATTACGAAAAGGCAAAAACCATCGAAGAACTCACCGCTTTCATAAAAAATACAATGAAAGCAGATATGACCCCGGGGGGTTAACGTATGACGCTCAGAATAAAATTCGAGCCATCGAAAACGCAGCGATGCAAGTAAAGGCGCGGGGAAATAACGCCGCTCTTCACGGGAAGGAATACTTCGCTTACACCCACACCACCCACGGCATTCTCCTTCTCTCATTTCAGCCGTGCGTTATTAAAAGTTTAGCGCAAGACGGGCTATATCACGGCCTTGGCCTTATCAAAACCCAAACAGGTGGAACCAGAAAACACCTCATTTGCTGGTATGAGCGCGAGGACGATCCAGAAACCATTTCCATTAGCAATATTTATTCTGAGAATGGTGTTTGGCGGCTGGGCATTACACGCCCGCCTGTCGGAAAGTCTGCCTTCCTCGACATAGACTCCCTTCCAAAATCGGCAAATTTTCCCAAATAAGAACGACGCAAGGAAAAGCCTGAGAAATCAGGCTTTTTTTTATGGGGCGCTATGTTGGCTACTTCACGTTAGATATAATTTGCACCGCCATCATGTCCCATGCCTTGTTTACAATAAATCCGCCGCAGACAAGAACGATGGCGAGAACAACGCCTGCGGCGTAAATTTTATGGGTTACGCCGGAAAGTTTTTCGTCGTCCTTTTCAATTTTCCCCGCCAGCTCGGTTATGGATTTATTGAGGTTGTTGACGCTTTCGGTTAGCTGCCCAATCGCTTTTTGCTGCTCCATAATCGCTTGCAAAGTGAAACTGTGGTCATGCCCACCACCAAGCTGGTGGGAAAGCACATGAGGCATTGTCGGCGGAACGGAAGCCAACTACCCGCCCGACGAGGGATCGTTTCCACCCAACCCGTCTTCGCCACCCGCAGGCGGGCCGGACAGAGCATAGCCGGGCATAACTCCCGTATGCACATGGCTGATCAATGACACGCCATTGGCAATCACGTCTCCATCGACAATGACGTTTCCGGTAATTTCAATCCTTCCGTCTGGGTACATGGTTAGGGTCGTTTTCTCCGATCCACTCTGACCGACCGACAAATGGATGCGTTCTTCGGCGCGGAACGAGGTATCGCCCGGAACGATGCCGAAGCTGTGAGGTGGTTTCGTATGGTAGCGGAACAAGGGCATGCGGTAGCAAAGCAATCTTGGCATAATGTGCTTCTACGGTTTAGGCGTGTTTCTGAGTTATTTTGAAGCCATGAAGTGGCTCCGTAAAGCAGCAGATCAAGGGAATGCAAAAGCCCGCCGTTTCCTTGGAGCCATAAAGTGGCATCAAGCAATAGCGGAACGGGGAAATACGGTAACTCAATTCATTTTCGGGGATGCGCGTGAATCAGGTTATCGCGTAGCCAAGAACGAAACCTCAAAGCAGCATTGTGCTGTAATGGAAGCAGGAGAGGCCGAACTTCACTATAACCTTGGTCTGATGTATTACGAGGGTCGAGGCGAAGTTAAAGGAGAGGCCAAAAACAAAGCCATAAAGCAGTTTCGCAAAGCAGCGAAATTGGGGCATGCTGGAGCGAAAAATAATCTTAAGAGGATGGGCGAAACGCTTTATTAAGGAGCCAACCAACACCTTCGATTTTTTGCGGTTGTTCATTCACGTTTCTGCGCCGCGCTGGTGTTTCATACCGCCGACCCTATCAGACGCGGCACACCTGCGCCTCAATGATGCTTTCCGCTGGAGAAAGCTCAATGTGGGTCGCGCAACAGATGGGGCGATGATCCGAAAGATTTATGGGCGCTTCATGCCGGATGCTGCGCCGAACGCTGGCGGTTTGGCCGTCAAAGCATTTGCTTCAACAGTGTCGTTGAGGCTCAAAAAATGCTGACCAAAAAGCTGACCAACCAGCCCAAAACAGCCCAAAAAATTGGGCTGTTTCAATCAAACGATTTACTGTAATGCATTGATTTGTAAGTGATTTACTGGTGGAGGTGGCGGGAGTCGAACCCGCGTCCGAAAGCTCTCTACAGTCGGGACTACATGCTTAGTGCCGTCGTTGTCTCTCGTTCATCCGCCGCCGACGTACAGGCTGCGGATAAACCAGTCACCTATTTTTAACGCCGTCTTCAAGTGACCCGAAGGGGCGCGATCGCTTTAATTGTCCTTGCTGCCTCTTGCGAGGCCCGGGTCAAGCGCTACCCGGTGCAAGGTCCGGCGGTCAAGCCGCCAGAGCGTAAGTTTCTTCGTTCGCAGTTATTTTGCGATTGCTCGTGTTTTACGAGGTGCAAGCGCCTCGGCATGCCCCGCGCTGTTTCAATACCCCCGTCGAAACCGGTACACCCCCGTATTCGATGAGCCTGCCGTAGCGTTTCAGGCAGGTGGTGCGCGTAATTGTTTATTTTACCATCTGTGGTTTTTTTCAGAAATACTGGCTGAATGGAGCGCGGACGCCTCGCCCGCAACAAACCCCCATCCAGCCCTCCCCGATCAAAATCATTTTGGGAGCAGGCTCTTGAAGTGTGGGCTTCGGATGCACCGCGCCTCCGCGTGAGCGCTTTTTGGATTCTGCGTTCTGCGTCTTCGTGTGAATTCACGACTCCATTGAATTGTCCGTGCCTTTTTCAACGGAGTCGTGAATTCGCACATCACGCTTTCGTGTGAAAAATAAAAGACGCTGGATTCCCGCCAAAAACACGCGGGAATGACGGCACATTCGTGCCTTTCTCCGCGTGAAAATGATTTTTCTCCGCGTCTTCGCGTGAATCCACCACCCTCTCCCCCGCCCCTCTCCCGCAAGCGGGCGAGGGGAGCCTGATGCCTTAGTGTGAAAAACAAAAGACGCTGGATTCCCGCCAGGCTTGTCCCCGCAGCGATTTTGGGCGGGGAAGCACGCGGGAATGACGGCGATTTTGGTTAAGGGGAGGAAATTGTCTGACGCCAGCAAGCCTTCAATACCGCACATCTACCTGCGGGACGCGCTCACGCAACGCCCGCAGCAGTGCTTCGTCGAGAACAACCGCTTTGTCGGCGTGCGCCAGCAGCGCTTTGTTATCGCATCCCTGCGACCGAAACGGCTGCAAGACCCAATGCGTTATGCCGCGCTCTTCGAGAATCGCGGCTACTGCCCGCAACTCTTCCGGCGACGTCAACGCCCCGTGAACCGTCGTGCGCACTTCAAACCGCACTCCGGAACGCTGTATCAGCGTTAACGACTCGAACGCGCCACGTTCGCTGTCGGTGACGCCGGTAACGTGCACATAACCGGAAGCACTGGCTTTAAGATCAAAACCAATCCAGTCAAGATGCGGCAACAACGTTTTCAGGCGACGCGGATAAGCGCCGCCGGTATGCAAACCGATCCGGAATCCCTGCGCATGTGTCGCCGCGATAGCCTCCAGCAACGCCGGTTGCGCGGTCGGCTCGCCGCCGGAGAACACAACCGCGTCGAGCAAACCGCGCCTCGTTTCCAACCATTGGCTGATCTCCGGCCAATCAAGCAATTGTTTGCTCTTCGACGGAATCAGATGCGGGTTGTGGCAATAGCCGCAACGCCACGGGCAGCCCTGACAAAACACCACTGCCGCCAGCGCGTTCGGGTAATCGGTTGCCGTGAACGGCACCACGCCGCCCACTCGTAACACGGAAGGCTGCGGCACTTTTGGCGACGGTACGAACGGGTTGTTCATGGCAAAGCGCTTATGGCGTCAGCAGTTTTTCCGAAGTCCCCATGAAAAACGGCCTTCCGATGCTGCTTGGAGAAGGCCGTATGATGCGCATAAAATGCATCGAAAAGGAATTGCTTATTTGGTTCGCGTCTCACAGAAGAAACGACGCTCACGATGTTCGCCTTTCTTGCCGATGTTGAACGACGCTACCGGGCGATGGTAGCCCATGACCCGCGTCCACACTTCGCAACGCTGGCGTTCGTCGTCGTTCAAGCTGATCGACATGGGGGTCTCAATTTTTTGTGCATTCATTTTTCAAACTCCTTATCTAAAACATTCCTGTCTGGGTTGTAGGGTATTTTTAACATCGAATATGACTTCTTTACTTCTTTCGTTCTACTGCTCACATCAAATTTCCCAGCGCTTGTGACCGGCTTGCTTCAAACCGGCGCCAACGCTTGTTGTTTCTTTTTCGTCAGAAGCGCTTCATCGCACTTCGGGCAAAACTCATACTCACCAGCAAGGTAGCCGTGTACCGGACAAATCGAAAACGTCGGCGTTACCGTCACGTACGGCAAACGAAAACGCTCCAAGGATCGCCGGATCAAATCACGGCAAGCATTGGCGCACGACACACGTTCGGTCATGTACAAGTGCAACACCGTGCCGCCGGTGTATTTGGTCTGCAACGGCTCCTGCCGCGCCAGCGCTTCAAATGGATCGTCGGTAAAGCCCACCGGCAGTTGCGTTGAATTGGTGTAATACGGCGCTTCCGGTGTTCCTGCTTGCAAAATGTTCGGGAAACGTTTTTTGTCTTCTTTGGCAAAGCGGTATGTCGTCCCTTCTGCCGGTGTCGCTTCCAGGTTGTAGAGATGTCCCGTTTCTTCCTGAAAAGCAACCATTCGTTCACGCAAATGGTTCAGCAAATCTTCGGCAAAGGCATGCCCCCATTCGGTGGCAATGTTTTCTTTGTCGCCGGTAAAGTTACGGATCATTTCGTTGACGCCGTTGATGCCGAGCGTCGAAAAATGATTGCGTAGCGTTCCCAGATAGCGCTTGGTGTACGGGAACAAGCCTTGATCAATCAATCGCTGAATGACTTTCCGCTTGACTTCCAGACTTTCCTTGGCGATTTCGAGGAGATAATCGAGACGGCGGTACATTCCTTCACGATCCCCGGCATACAAATAACCCAGCCGCGCACAATTGATCGTCACCACGCCCAGCGAACCGGTTTGCTCGGCGCTGCCGAACAAACCGTTGCCGCGCTTCAGCAGCTCTCGAAGATCGAGTTGCAAGCGACAACACATCGAGCGAATCATGTTGGGCTTCAATTCCGAATTGAGGAAGTTTTGAAAATAGGGCAGCCCGTACTTGGCGGTCATCTCAAACAATAAATCGCAATTCGGATGATCCCAATCGAAATCCGGCGTGATGTTGTAGGTCGGAATCGGAAAAGTGAACACGCGCCCTTTGGCATCGCCGGTGGTCATCACCTCGATGTACGCCCGGTTGATCATGTCCATTTCTTTTTGCAGTTCGCCATAGGTGAACGGCTGCTCGACACCCGCAATGATCGGCGCTTGTTCGCGCAAATCCTCAGGACACATCCAGTCAAACGTCAGGTTGGTGAATGGTGTTTGCGTTCCCCAGCGTGACGGTACATTCAGGTTGTAGATGAGTTCCTGAATGCACTGCTTTACTTCGTCGTACGCCATGTTATCCCTGCGAACAAACGGCGCCATGTAGGTGTCGAACGACGAAAACGCCTGTGCGCCCGCCCATTCATTCTGCAACGTACCCAAAAAGTTGACGATCTGCCCGACCGCGCTGCTCATGTGCTTCGGCGGCGCGGCTTCCACTTTGCCGGGCACGCCGTTCAATCCCTCGAATAACAAGGTACGCAACGACCATCCCGCACAATAACCGGCCAACATGTCCAGATCGTGAATGTGCACATCGCCTTCACGATGCGCTTGCCCGATTTCAGGCTCATACACATGATCGAGCCAGTAATTGGCGACCACTTTTCCCGATACATTCAAAATCAAACCGCCCAGCGAATAGCCCTGATTCGCGTTGGCGTTCACCCTCCAATCACGCTGATCGAGGTATTCATCAATGGCGTTGGCGACATTGATCAACGTCTTTTGAGTGTCGCGAAGCTGTTTGTGTTTCTCGCGATAAACGATGTAAGAGCGCGCCGTTACGTAATAACCAGCGGCAATCAGTGTCTCTTCGACACGATCCTGAATCGACTCGATTGTAGGCACTCCGTCCAGTGCTTTGTAAGCCAATACCCTGCCCACTTGCGAAGCGAGTCTTTGAGCTTCGCTCCCATCAAACTCACCGGTTGCTTTGCCCGCCTTGGCAATCGCCACGGTGATTTTTTGCAACTCAAACGGCGCCCGCGAACCATCACGTTTAATAACTTGGTCAATCTGACGCGGTAACAACGCTGACTCTCCCGAGAAAGTGGTCGCAGAAGGTGATGGAGCTGACGGTGAAGTAGATACTGAGGCGGACATAAACCTTCTTTCGGGTAAAAAGTCGAACCAAACTGTGCGAAAAACTCTCAGGAATACGGCAGGAGGCGCCATCTCCCTTATGCTGACCGGCAATCCCGGAACCGCTATATCTAGCGGTGCAAACGAATTTTACAACAATAAATGGTAGAAAAACACAATGCCCTTTTATTTTTTGTCGTCCGCCTTTTGTTGGCGGGCATTCGGGCGGAAATCTCGATATAGGATCATCCGGCGGGTGGAAAAATCGCAACAGCGTGGGACTGTTAGCGCTATCTTTGCAATCGCGATCTGTAAAAATAGCGTTAACAATCTCTACACAGTTCACATAAAAGACGACGCGCCATCGCGCTCATCGCAAACGCTCCCACTACGAACGCATCAATTGTCAACCCTGTTTCGCCTTTCGGATTAACCGTGTCGCTAAGTGCATGAGCCTTGATGAATCTTGAACCTTTTCTGTGCTATCGTTACTAACTAAGGTCAAAGCTCACAACACGGGGTTATCCGCCATCGTCTTGAACCGCAGTGGCGTCAGTAAGTGTTGCGATGTATTTGTCCAGAAGGGAGAATGTATTATGCGTATTCTGGTACTTGAAGACGATGCCTCGCAAGGCGAAGCTCTGACCGCATTGTTGGGGCAATCCGGTCACGAGGTTCATTTGTTCGCTCGCGGCGATGATGTGATGCGTGTGTTGCGTCGTGAAATTTTTGATTTGGCGCTGCTCGACTGGCGAACACCGGGTGCTTCCGGGCGCGAAGTGTTGAGCTGGATCCGTGAGCAGTTGCTAAAGCCGTTGCCGGTCATCTTCATATCGCAACAAGACAGCGAAGCCGATATCGTCGATGCGTTGTCGGCGGGCGCCGATGATTACCTGACCAAACCGATTCGGTCAGCCGAATTGATGGCGCGTATCGCGTCAGTGATGCGGCGGCGCGTCAGTACCGATTTCTCGCAACAGCCTGTGCTGCGCGTCGGTGCCTTGACGCTTGATCGCAACGCACGGGCGGTGACGATCAGCGGCAATCCGATTGACCTGACCCAGAAAGAATTTGAACTTGCCTGGTATTTGTTCCGTCACCTCGGGCAACTGGTGCCGCGCGTCCAGACACTGCAAGCTGTTTGGGGAGTCTCTGAATCGGTCAGTTCACGAACGCTGGATACTCATATCAGTCGCTTGCGCCGCAAACTCAAACTGATCCCGGAGCATGGTTTCTGCCTGATTTCCGTCTATGGCTACGGCTACCGCGTTGAAGTCGTCAATCCGGAAGTCGTCGATCCGGAAAATTCTGACTTCCATGACTGATCTTCGTTTCCCTGTCGCGCTTTTTCTCAGCCTTTTTGCGCTGACGCTGCATGCCGCCGAGCCAACAGAGAGCCGCGCTGATGTTATCGAATACATCATACAACCCGGCGATACCATCAGCACCCTTTCCAAGCGCTATCTTGACGGTCACGCCCGCTGGAGCGCCATCTCGAAACTCAATCCCGGACTCGATATTCACAAGCTGCGTCCGGGACAAACGCTGTACCTGCCTGAAAACCGCATCCGGTCGGTTAGCACAACTGCCACAGTGCTAAAAATCAATGGACAAGCGCAAAGCGATGGTATTGATTTGCAGGAAGGGCAACAACTGAGCGCCGGAGCCGTCATCAATGCCACTGCCGACAGTTTCGTTACCCTGCAATTGGACGATGGCAGTATTCTGGTTGTCGAACCCAACACTCGAGCGCGTCTTGATGAGTTGCGCCAGCTCTTGACCGGCTCCCAACGTTCGTCGGTACATATCGACCACGGTCGGGTCAACATTAAAGCCTCTCCACAAACTGCGCCGGGCGCACGTTTTGAAATTTCGACGCCAAGTGCCACTACAACCGTGCGCGGTACTCAGTTCCGGGTTTGCGAGAAAGAGGGCAGCAACACAACAGTCATTGAAGTAGATGAAGGCAGCGTCCATGTCACTGCGCCGGAAACCAGCGCCAACAATGGCGTCCTCGTTCCTGCCGGCAGCGGCAGCATCGTTGCCGCCGGTCAAGCTCCCGGCGCCCCAAAGCCTTTGCTGTCGGCACCTGACCTGAGCGCTTTGCCTGAGCGGCACACCCAAACCATTCTGGAAATTGTTTTCCCGCCGGTCGTCAACGCCGTTGCTTACCGCGTCACGGTGGCGCGTGACGCTGCGTTCAACGACGTCGTCGCCGTCGACGAAAACACGCTGCCGCAACTCAAGATCGCCAACTTGCCCGACGGCCAATACTATCTGCGCACACGCGCTGTTTCCGCCGAAGGTCTGCACGGCCTTGAAGCCCATAGCGTTTTTTTGCTGCATGCACGCCCCGAACCGCCGTTTGCGTCATCGCCCGTCCTCGACAAACGCCTCCCCTCCGGGCCGGTCACACTCATGTGGGCGGCTCCGGAAAATGCCGCTTCTTACGACATCCTTGTCACCCGCAACGAACAACCGCTGCCGCGTGTTGAACGCCATTCGGAATCCTCTTACACCCTGGAGACCGCTCCCGGTCAATACAGTTGGCAACTGGCCGCCCGCGATGCCAAAGGCCGTTTGGGTCCATTCGGTCAGCAAAGCGCTTTCACCGTTATCGAGCCTCCCAGCGCTCCAGACGCGCAAGCTCTCCTTTCCGAAGGCAGCGACGTTGTGACACTGGCCTGGGCCGGAGCACCCGGCCAAACGTATCACTGGCAACTCGCGTCAGACAGCGATTTCTCGTCGATCATGGAAGAAGGCGGCTCCGAAAAACCCAGCATTGAACTGCCGAGGCTGGACACTGGCACATACTTCGTCCGAGTGCGTGCCACAACCAGCGACGGTATTAATGGCCTGTACAGCAGCGCTCAAAAATTTGTCGTCCCCGAGGAGGAAAGCGGTTTTCCCTCCTGGATACTTCTGTTCTTCCTGCCGTTACTGGTGCTGTAAACAACCGCGTAGCTCCAAGAAGCCCATGTCGCCGCAACACTGCTTTTCGACCCCTTTCATGAAACGTGCGCCAACATGAAAACTGCACGTACGTTCTTTTCCGGCATTGCCGCAGCGCTCCGCAAATTTCTGTCCCATCACTCAGGATTCTCGCCGCGCTTGCGCATCGAGTGGACGTTGTTCGTGATCATCGCGCTGGTTTTTTGCGGTATCGCGCTGCACAACCAATGGTTTTGGCGGGTTAACTACACGCTCTACGACTCGGCGCTTCAGCAATTTCACCGCCCGCCTCCCGACGATATCGTGATTCTTGCGATTGACGATGACGATATTTCCCGTATCGGCCAATGGCCTTGGCCGCGCGAAATTCACGCTCACGCCATTGATCGCCTCACTGAAGCCGGCGCCAACGCGGTTCTGCTCGACATCCTTTTCAGCGAGCCGGATCGTCGCACACTGGAAACCGACGAAATGCTCGCCGACGCCATTCGCCGTAACGGTCGCGTCGTGCTGCCGCTGATTCACGAACAAACCTACAGCGGTTCGCGTGAGCGTTTGCCCATTCCCTCTCTGACTCATGCCGCCGCCGCATTGGGTCATATTCATTCCGAGCTTGATCCTGACGGAATTATCCGCTCCACTTATCTGTTTGAAGGACTTGGTGAAGCACGCTGGCCGCACGTCTCATTGGCGTTGCTCAAACTTACCCATCCACAAACTGCTTCCCATTATCCGGTGGCACGCTCAACGGAACCGTTTTTCATGAATATCGATGTCTGGCAACGCCAGAACTGGTTTCATATTCCGTTTTTTGGGCCGCCCGGACACTTCAAAAGCTATTCCTACGCCCGCTGGGCTGCGGGCGAAATTCCGCTCGATGCCGTGCGAGATCGCATTGTTTTCATCGGCACCACCGCCACCGGCCTGGGTGATGCACACCCGACACCGGTTTCCGGTTTTTCACGACCCATGTCCGGCGTAGAAATCAGCGCCCATACCTTTGAAGCGTTGCGCCTCGGCCTTAATTTGCGCATGTTGCCCACGGCTATTTCATGGATGTTATTCAGCCTGATGTTGCTTGTCCTCTTCGCCGCTTATTTCCGCTTACGTCCCGGCCCGGCAGTCATCGTCACGCAGATTGCTTTATTGGTCGGTTATTACAGCACCGATTTTTTTCTTTACTATACTCAGCGAATCGTTCAGCCCGCCTCTTTTTTCCTCGCCGCCATACTTGCCTATCCGCTGTGGAGCTGGCGGCGACTGGCTATGGCGCTGCGCTTTCTTGAGCAGGAAAATCTTTTACTGCGCCTGCAACCCGGCGCACTCACCTCAGGCTCCCCGACAACATTCCACCCTCTGATCGAACCGGTGTCGCGCAGCATAGAAACGTTGCGCAGAACCCACGAACGCCTCGAAACCGCCCGCCGTGAGCGCGAGTCGTTCCTGAGTTTTCTGTCGCACGACATGCGCTCGCCGCAGTCGTCGATCATTGCGCTGATCGAAATGCGGCGACAAGGCCACACCCATTTGACCGACGAAGAATGCTTCGAAAAAATCGAACACTACGCCCGCAAAACCTCCCGTCTTGCCGACGAATTCGTGATGCGCGCCAAAGCCCTGCAACTGACTCAGGCCGATCTGAAAGAATTGGAGCTGACCGCCTTCGTTGATGAAACACTCGACGAAATCTGGCCGCTCGCCATTAAAAACAATATCACCATTCACCGCAACTACGATGGCGAAGCGTTTGTACTCGGCCATTACACCCTTCTGGCGCGCGCCCTGTTCAACCTCGTACACAACGCCATCAAATTCAGTCCCGACTGTAGTGAAATCACCGTATCGGTAATAGACGAACACAATTTTTGGCGCGTTTCCGTGAAAGATCAAGGCATCGGACTTTCCGAAGAAGCGCAACAACGGTTGTTGGGTTTACCGGTAGGTCACGCATTACCGACAGAGACAGGTCTTGTTCTCGGTCTGGCGCTGGTACGCACTGTCATTGACCGTCACGGCGGCGTGTTAAAAATCAGCAGCTCCCCTGAAAAAGGAGCCACCTTCAGCTTCCGCCTGCCCAAGATCGGTAGGTAATTCCAAGGAAGTTCTGAACAATTCACGATGCACCGCCATTCCCGCGTGCTTTTAGCGGGAATCCAGCGTCTTTTTCCGCTCAATCACACAGCGATTTTGGGCGGAGGTTCACCCTCTCTCCCGACCTCTCTCCCAAAGGGAGAGAGGAGAGTTTCGTGTGAGCTTGGATCCTGCGTTCTGCGGCTTCGCGCAGAATGACGAACAGTGAACAAGGGATTGTTCAGAGGCGCCCTAAAACCGCCGTGTCACCGTATCAATAGCCCGGCAACGGCCAAGCATGCAGCCGCAGCGCGTAGTCGGTGGCAATGCCGATAAAGACAAGCATCACGATCCAGTGGCTGTGGCGAAAAACCGCGAAGCAGCGGGAAGTTTCGCGGTTGCGGGCAAGCCACAATCTGCAGACCACGCACGCCGCCGCCAACGCCAGCGCGATCCAGTACGCCATACCCAAGCGCCACCAAAAACCAGCGCCAATCATTCCCGCCAGATACAGTCCATAGCAGGCCACCGCCGCCAACACATCATAGCGCCCCAGAATGAGCGCGGAAGAGCGTCGGCCAAGTTCAATATCTTTATCGCTGCTCGCCATTGCGTATTCAATGTCGTAAGCCAAGGCCCAGAACACATAAACCCCCATCAACCCCCAGGCGTACCACGGCACCGTATCGTTGGCTGCGGCAAAAGCGATCGGAACGCCGAATGAAAAAGCGATACCGAGAAACGCTTGCGGCAATGAGAAAAAGCGCTTGAAGAACGGCTGCGACAACACAAATGCCAGCGCCAATACCAGCGCCGCCGCCGCTATTCCGATGGCGATGCGGGTGGTGAACCAGACGAAACAAAACGCGATCAGCGTCAACACGGCAGCCACAGCGAGTGCTTCCCACGGTTTGATGTCGCTACCACTGCTGTTGCCACTGCCATCGCCACTATCACGATTCGCCCAGTCGTTAAACGCGCAAGCGGCGGAACGCATCAGCAACGTTCCCATCACGAAGACGATCACCAACGACAGCGGTGGTCGCCCCATTGTCGCCAGCCACAGCGCCGACAAGGTCGGCCACAACAACAGCAAGGCGCCGGTCGGTTGATGCAGGCGCAACATTTGCTCATAGGCATCGAGGCGGTTTTTGAGGGTGGCCATATCAGGGATCAGGGATCGGGCATCGAATTTCCATGATACCTGATTCCTGATGCACAAACCTCTCTTCTTTTGACCTTTGATCAGAAACATTTTGGCTCCGGGAACATGGGCGCCCTGCCCGCAGCAACCCCCGTCGGCTTCGCTTGAGATGTTTTTCTTGTCCATAATTTCCGACCTCTGATCCCTGGCCGCCGATTCCTGAAACCCGCGCTACCATCTTTTCATGAGCAAAGATACTTACCCCGTTACTCCCGCCGTTCGCGTTCTGCGCACCACAAAGTGCCGTTCACGCCGTGCCTCTACACCTATGAAGCGCACGGCGGAACCACTGTTTCTTCCCGCGAACTTGGTGTTTCAGAACGTAACGTGATTAAGACCCTGATATTTCCCATTAGAAATCGTTTCTAATGGGAAATCTGTGATGATGCCCCAGCCAGTGCTTGGGCTTCGCTTTGCTCGACACAGCCTACGCGCTACCGTTTGCCCAGTCATATTCCGGCAGAAGACGCAATAGCCTTGGCCGCCCACTGATTCAAACTCATGCCTGAAAGCTCTGCGGCACGGATAGCCGCACCGTGAATTTCCGGTGACACGCGCAACATCATTTTTCCGCTGGCTGGTTTGTCGGGTTTTTGTCCGAGTTTTTCGCAGGCAGCCAGATAATCATCGACCGATTCATGAAAAGC
>JAITMR010000027.1 GCA_031277215.1 Burkholderiales bacterium | reverse complement strand
TTTTGTGCTCCCTTCGGGTTACCTGTGAAAACCTTTATGGTCTTCCATTTTTGGCACTTTGATGCCGCCGGCCCGAAAGGGAGCGCACCTTATCTGCGGCGTTACCCTTTGCGGGGGGGGAGGCGCTCATTTCATTCCTTTGCAGGCGAAGCTGCGGAGAAGGCCGTAGGGGCAGACACCCGTGTCTGCCCTGGTGCGAATTCACGAATCCATTGAAAAAGGCACAGTCAGGCTCCCCTCGCCCGCAAGCGGGCAAGGGGAGCAGACTGACTGACACTGATTCTCGACACCCCGATCCCTTATAATCACGCTTTAGCCCAAAATCCCATAGAAAAAATGACAGCAGAACCGTTTCAGCCCAACGCTATCGAAGCCGCTGCACAGGCAGCATGGAATGCCGGTGATGTGTACCGAAGTGATGAGCGCAGTGATCGCCGGAAGTATTACTGTGTGTCGATGCTGCCGTATCCGTCCGGCAAGTTGCACATGGGGCATGTTCGCAATTACACGATTAACGACGTGATGGCACGTCATCTGCGGATGAAGGGGCTGAATGTCCTGATGCCGATGGGCTGGGATGCGTTCGGGCTACCGGCGGAGAATGCCGCGATGAAAAGCGGTCAGCCGCCCGCCCGTTGGACGTATGAAAACATTGCGACGATGAAGCGGCAGATGCAGGCGATGGGCTTGGCGATTGATTGGTCGCGTGAGGTGGCGACGTGCCAACCCGATTATTACCGCTGGAATCAATGGTTGTTCTTGAAGATGCTGGAAAAGGGCATCGCTTATCAAAAAACCGGAACGGTGAATTGGGATCCGGTCGATCAAACGGTGCTTGCCAACGAACAGGTGATTGATGGGCGCGGCTGGCGTTCGGGGGCGTTGATCGAGAAGCGTGAAATCCCGATGTATTACTTGCGGATTACCGATTACGCTGATGAACTTCTCACAAAACTCGATGAGATGCCGGGCTGGCCGGAGCGTGTCAAGACGATGCAAAAAAACTGGATCGGCAAGAGCGTTGGCGTGCGTTTTGCGTTCACGCACGACGTCCGCGACGCTGAGGGCACGCTGATTCACGATGGCCGGATGTACGTATTCACCACACGCGCCGACACCATCATGGGCGTGACGTTTTGCGCGGTGGCGGCGGAGCATCCGCTGGCGGCGGTGGCGGAGCGGAACAACCCCGATCTGGCGGCGTTCATTCAGGAATGCAAACGCGGCAGTGTGATGGAAGCCGACATGGCGTTGATGGAAAAGAAAGGAATGCCGACGGGACTTTTCGTGGTGCATCCGCTCACCGGCGAAAAGATACCGGTGTGGGTCGGCAATTATGTGTTGATGAGCTACGGCGACGGCGCGGTGATGGGCGTGCCTGCACACGATGAGCGTGATTTTGAATTTGCGAAAAAATACGGGTTGCCCATCCGGCAGGTGGTGGCAAATGAGGGCGAGACTTTTTCGCTGGACGCCTGGCAGTCATGGTACGAAGACAAGGAACGTTGCGCTTGTGTCAACAGCGGCAAGTATGATGCGTTGCCGTATAAGGAAGCCGTTGATGCGGTGGCGGCTGATCTTGCCGCCAAGGGACTTGGTGAGAAAAAGACAACGTTCCGATTGCGCGATTGGGGCATTTCGCGTCAACGTTATTGGGGGACACCGATCCCCATCATTCATTGTCCGGTGTGTGGCGCGGTGCCTGTTTCGGAAAAGGATTTGCCGGTCGTGCTTCCTGAAGACTGCGTGCCGGATGGCAGCGGCAATCCGTTGAACAAGCGCGACGATTTTTTGAAATGTGTCTGTCCGCAATGCGGCGGCGCGGCGCAGCGCGAAACCGACACGATGGACACGTTTGTTGACTCGTGCTGGTATTACATGCGTTATACCTGCCCCAATGCGGAAACGATGGTCGATGCGCGTAACGATTACTGGATGCCGATGGATCAGTACATCGGCGGCATCGAACACGCGATCATGCATCTGCTCTATGCGCGTTTCTGGACGAAGGTGATGCGCGATTTTGGACTTGTCAACATCGACGAGCCGTTTGAGAAATTGCTGACGCAGGGAATGGTGTTGAACACCATCTTCCAGCGGCGGACGGAGAAGGGAGGGCTTGATTATTACGCGCTGGAAGAACTCGATCTGGAACGCGACAGCGTTGGAAAAATCATCGGCGCACATGCGAAGGACGACGGCAAGCCGGTTGAGTATGCGGGTATCGGCACGATGTCAAAGTCGAAACGCAACGGTGTCGATCCACAGGAATTGATTGATCGTTATGGCGCAGACACGGCGCGGTTGTTTGTGATGTTCGCCTCACATCCTGAAGCGACACTCGAATGGTCGGATGCTGGCGTTGAAGGTGCGCACCGTTTTTTACGACGGTTGTGGCAATACGCAGTGAGCGGGCGCGGCGATGTTGCCGAAGCGGCAAACAAAGCGGGCGCAGTCGATGGGACGCAAGACAAGGCGGTTCGACAACTGCGTTTTGAAATTCACAACACGTTGAAACAAGCCAACTTCGATTACGAACGCTTGCAATACAACACCGTTGTCTCCGCCGGAATGAAAATGCTCAACGCGCTGGAAGCGCATAACGGTGACGACGAAGCTTCACGTATGGCGATAGGTGAGGGCTTGAGTATCTTGTTGCGCATTCTGTATCCGGTTGTGCCGCACACGACGTATGTGTTGTGGGAAAAGTTGGGCTACGACAAAAACGACGGGACGCTGCTTGACGCGCCCTGGCCCGACGTTGACGACAAGGCGCTGGTGCAGGATGAAATTGAATGGGTGTTGCAAATTAACGGCAAGTTGCGCGGAAAATTGATGGCGCCCGCAACGGCGACACGCGAAATGCTGGAGACGCTGGCGTGCGAAAGCGCCGAAGTGGCGAAACACGCAGAGGGCAGGGCGGTCAAAAAAATCATTGTAGTCCCCGGGAGATTGATCAATGTTGTCGTCTGAGAAAAGATCAAGGCGTCGCGTATTGTTGAAAGCCCTGTTGGGCTTGGGCGTGGCGGGAACGCTTTCCGCGTGCGGTTTCAGGTTGCGCGGCCATGTGACGTATACGTTTCAATCCATTGCAATCAACGGCGCCGAAGCGCCCGAGCTAACCGAGGATTTGCGCAAGTTGCTGGATCGCGTTTCCGGGTTGAAGGTAATGCCGCATTCCAAGGATGCGCAAGTAACGCTCGAACTTAAACGGCAAACCGATGATAAGTCGGTGTTATCGCTGACCTCCGGGGGACGCGCCCGTGAGTATTCGTTGACGAGAGTCTATGCGTTCCGTTTGTACGACAAGGACGGTAACGAATGGATGCCTTCCGGTGAGATCGAAATTCAACGCACGTATTTGTACGACGATACCCAACGGCTGGCACGCGAAATTCAGGAGCAGCGTATTTTGCAGGAGATGCAGCAAGACGCAGCGCAACAGATTTTGCGACGCTTGCAGAAAGCGCTGCCGCCGAAGTGAGTGTTTTTTCGTGGAATCTGCCTTAAATGTTTGGGGAGCTTCTGAACAATTCCCCATTCACGGTCATTCCCGCGCACTTCCCCGCCCAAAATCGTTGTGTGATTGGGCGGAAAAAAAGACACTGGATTCCCGCCAAAAGCACGCGGGAATGACAGAATGATTTACTCAGAGCTTCCTTATGCAAATCCGTTTCGACGATCTTGAAAAACATTTAGCAAAATCGCTGTCGCCGTTGTATGTGGTGCATGGCGATGAAGCATTGTTCGTTCAGGAAGCAGGCGATGCGATTCGCCGCGCTGCGCGTGAAGCAGGCTGCATCGAGCGCGAAGTATTCATCGTCGAGAGCGGTTTTAAATGGGACAGTTTGCAGGCGGCGCACAGCAATCTCGGTTTGTTTGGCGAACGACGTTTGCTCGACTTGCGCATTCCGACCGGGAAACCCGGGACGGAAGGCGCCAAAGTGCTTGAAAAATACGCTCAGACACTGGATACGCAACAAGTGACGCTGATCACATTGCCGCGTGCCGATAAAACGATGCAGGCGACAGGATGGTTCAAAGCGCTGGAAGGCGTCGGAACGGTTGTGCCGGTGCAGCCGCTGGAACGCGAAGCATTGCCGCGCTGGATCGGTGAGCGATTGCGGCGGCAGGGACAACAGGCAACGGACGAAATGCTGACGTATCTCGCGGATCATTGCGAGGGCAATTTGCTGGCGGCACGTCAGGAAATCGAGAAATTGGGATTGCTGTTTCCGGCGGGCGCGTTGACGATGGAGATGATCGAAACGGCGATTGCCGATGTGGCGCGTTACGATGTGTTTGCGTTATCGGAGGCGTGGCTCTCCGGCGATGCGGCGCGAGTGGTGCGTTTGTTGCAAGCGTTGCGCGACGAAGGCGAAGCCGTGGTACTGCCGGTGTGGCAGTTCTCCGAGGACGTTCATGCGCTGTGCGCCGTTCGGGCGCTGACGATGCGGGGAACGGCTGCCGCGCAGGCGATACGGCAAGCGCGGGTCTGGGGGCGGCGGCAGGCGGCGATGGAAAAAGCGGCGCGACGGGTGCCCAATGCGGCGCTACCGGGTTTTTTGGGGACGCTTGCAAAACTGGATGCACAGGCAAAAGGTTTGACGTTGGCTGGGCCGCCCGTCGATGTTTGGCAAAGTCTGACGACGGCCGCGTTGGCGTTTTGTGGAGTGCGAGAGTTTTCTGTTGCTTCTGTTGCAGGAAGGGTGTCCTGAAAAATTTCTTTTCGTAGCGGTGCTGACAAGGTAGGATGGCGTTGAGACTTATTTGTGAGGGGGTTGATCATGCACAAACGTATCCTTATTGCTTATGATGGCTCGCAAGCCAGCCGTTACGCGCTTGATGAATGTCTGATGTTCAATCCGCGCGATTCCGAGATTCATATCGTCGCGGTGATTCACGATTTGGCGGCATATACGCTGGCCGGTGAATACGTTCCGGCGCTGGCATTCGAGCAGGACGCCAAGCTCGCCGAAAAAGACCTCGAAGCGGCGCAGTGGTACTTGGCTGCGCACAGTCTGCCAGCGCGTACGCATGCGGTGACAGGCGACCCGATCGAGGTTATTTCCCGGCTCGTCAAAGAGCTTGATATTGATTTGTTGATTCTGGGACACAAACGCGAGCAACGTTTTGCGGCGCGTTGGTGGAAAGGTTCGACAGGTATTGGCCTGATGGATCGGGTGCATTGCAGCATTCTGATTGCGCGAGGGGATCGGGAATCAGAGAATTAGGGATCAGGGAGCGCAGCGCATCATTCCGCGCAAAATGGCACGGATGCCTGATTCCCCTCCCGTTTGCCGTGATCAGGCACCCCTCGCCCGCTTGCGGGAGAGGGCAGCGAATTCACGACTCCATTGAAAAAAGTACGCGCCGTCATTCCCGCGTGCATTTGGCGGGAATCCAGCGTCTTTTTGTTTTTCACGCGAAGGCGCGGAGAAAAATCATTTTCACGCGGAGACGCGGAGAAAGGCACGAAGCACCGTCATCCTGCGCGTGTCATTCTGCGCGAAGTCGCAGAACGCAGGATCCATGCGGTCTCTGGATTCTGCGACTTCGCTACGCTACGCGCAGAATGACGGAGTACTGATTGGGCGGAAAAAAGACACTGGATTCCCGCCAAAAACACGCGGGAATGACGGAGTATGTATATCACCTCAACCTTTGCATGCGAAGCTTCGGAGAAGGCCGTAGGGGCTGCCCCCCGTGGCCGCCCAAGGGCAGGCACAGGGGACTGCTCCTACAAAATGTTTCTGCGCCTCCGCGTGAATCCACCGCCCTCTCCCCCGCCCCTCTCCCGCAAGCGGGCGAGGGGAGCCTGATGCATACTCCGTCATTCCCGCGTGCTTCTGGCGGGAATCCAGCGTCTTTTTGTTTTTCATGCGGAGGCGCGAGAGCACGGAGAAAAACCATTTTCACGCGGAGGCGCGGAGGCGGACGGGGGTTTGTCTCTCCTGCCGCAAATCGCTGTGCGATAGAGCGGAAAAAAGACGCTGGATTCCCGCCAAAAACACGCGGGAATGACGGCACATTCGTGTGCTCACGCGAAGTCGCAGAATCCAGAGAGCGCTTGGATCCTGCGACTTCGCGCAGGATGACGGTGCACCGTGCCTTTTTCAATGGAGTCGTGAATTCATACACCGTACCTTCGCGTGAATCCTTCTCCGGAATTTCACGATGAGCCTTTTCCTTCTTCGCCGCTTCGCGCTTTCGCGTGAGCTATTTTTTGTGTTCTTTGCGGTTCATTGGTTTGTTCGTCCTGCAATCGGAGCAATCTCTCTCCATCGTTGAAGCAACGGATAATACAAAACCAGTTTCAGCGGCCTTTCTTCAAAACGTTTCATCAACGCTGCGTAGCCTTCCATCTGCGGTCGGTATTTTTCGACTTCCGCATCAAGCCAAGCCTCGATGTTTATTGCGTCGGTTTCCGCTGTCTTGTAGTCAACAATCCAGCGAACGTCGCCGTCGATGAACGTCCGGTCTAATCGCACATGGCGATTATCCTGATGAAATGTCGCCGAAAGCGCCCATTCGTTGCGTGCGCCCTCTTGCGTTGTCCCCCGCGCCGGATCGAGTAGCCACTGCGCGAATGGATCATCGCGCACCGCACTTAACGCTGCAATCACGCGCCGAACCGCTTCATCGCGTTGCGCCATCGGCACTCCCAGTTCAACCAAAGCATGAGCCATCGTTTCGCGCTGCGCTTCAAGAAACGTCGGTGTCCAGTCCTGTAACCGCTGCCCATCGGGAAGCCCCACCCGCGACAACCAATCGTGTACCAGTGTCCCGACATGCCGCGCAGCAACATTCGCCTCGTTGAAGGATAGCGGTACAGCGTGTGAACGTGGCCTCTCTATCACGGCTGGCGCATTCTTGAGCTCGACGCTCGCCCCCGATAAGCGTCGCAACGGCAAACCGGAATCGCTTCCTGAAAATGAAGAAGCTGTCTCCATTGCGGTCGTTTCTATCGCAGGCGGCGTTATCATTCCTTTCGCGCACAACGCTTCCCACCACAACGCCATTGCCGCCCCCTCTTTCGGCGGAACCCATTGCAGCAAACCGCCATCGTCTGCTGCTTTTTTATCTTCCTTTACGTCGGCAACTGTTGTCAGAATCAGTTGTCGTTTAGCGCGTGTAACGCCGACGTACAACAAGCGTGCCAACTCGTGGTGCGCCTCTTCTTTTTCGAGAAGCGCCAGATAGCAATCCAGGCCGGAGTACATCTCCGCATCTTTCTCTGTTTTCATTTCCGCTCTGGTTCGGCGTGCCGCCAGCAGCAATCCCTGCGGTCGCTGCCGCCAACGCAACAACGGTGTTTCTGACTGCCCTGTGCCCCGTCCCAGCCCCGGCATGATCACTGTATCGAATTGCAATCCTTTGGCCTGATGCAACGTCATCACTTTGACGCGAACATCGGCTTCTTCCGCGCCAATCACGTCTTCCGGCAAAAAGGCTTCGTCGAGACGACGCTTAAACAGCAGCCAGTCGGGAATCCCTCCCGCGACGTCTTCCGCGTCAAGGCATTCAAAGAAACGCGCCGCCGCCAACGCATCGGCACACCCGTCCAGACAAGACGGCCCCAGCAACGCCAGCCAGCAACGGTGCACACGTTGCGCCAACCGATCGTGGCAAGTCTCATACGCCGTTTGCCAGCATTGCAGCAAGCGCGTCAGCCGCCGATGCCCGTCTTCGCTCAATCCGTCAATGCGCTCAGGCAACGCCAACAACCATTCGCTCCAATGTCGCAAACGCGGCTTTTCTTCCTGGCTTGCTCCTCTCTCCTCTTGCGGAAAAGAACGTCCCCGCGCCAATGCCGTTAAATCGGCCAGCGTCAATCCGCACCAGGGCGCCCGCAACACCGATAGCCATGCCAATTCGTCGTTAGGCTGCACCAGTGTTCGCGTCAGCATCAACAAATCCATCACCGCCTGTTTATCGCCAAGGCAGTCCAAACGCACTGCCGTAAACGCTATATTTCGTGTGCGCAAAGCCGGCAGGATTTCACTCAAATGCGTTCGTGCGCGTACCAGAATCGCCACTTCCTGCACACCGCGTTTTAACGCTTCCTCCGTTTGTTGCGCCACATACACACCTTCTTCGAGCGGATCGGTCAGTACGCATACCGTCACGTCTTCTTCTGTCGCTGCATGTGTCGGCGCCGAAGCCTTGAATGTCACCGCGCCACGCCATGCGTCTTGATCGCGCGAAAACACCTCAGGAAATACCACATTCGTCCAATCGACCAACCGCGCTTGCGAGCGAAAATTGCGCGTCAGCGTCAGCAACGTCACCGGCACATCGTTGATACGCTGCGCTGCCTGCGCTTCGAGAAACAATCCGACTTCCGCCTGCCGAAAACGGTAAATCGACTGCATCGGATCGCCAACCGCGAACAGCGTCCGGCCATCGCCGGGTTGCCAGCCCGATGTTAATTTACGAAGCAGCGTCATCTGCGTTTGCGACGTATCCTGGAATTCGTCGATCAGCAGATGTTCAATTCGCATGTCGAGCGCCAATAGCACATCGCTCGGCGCGTCTTCTTCTCCCAATGCTTCAATCGCCGCCAACTGCGCCTCGGCAAAATCAATCACACCATCGTGAGCGCACTTCCATTGAAAATACGCCAGCAAACGCGGCAACAAATACAATAACGCGTCGATAAACCGCCATTCGTTGCCGTGATACCTCCCCGACGGCAAAACTTGCACACGCGCCAACGCGGTACAATCGCCGCCTTGTTCCTCCAAGAGCGCTCCTATGGCTTTTTTCAGCGCCGCGTTGCCGCCTTCCTTTTGGCTTGGAAAACCTTCATTTTTTCTGAAGCTCTTGCGCCACTTTCCTTCTTTCGTCAGAAGCCAATCCGCCAAATGCACCCAGTCCTCCAACGCTTCCGGTTCAGGCAAAGGCCAGATTTCCTTGCGCTCTGCACACATCACCAGCGTCTGCGCCAGCGCCTTCGTCGCGTCGTCGGCGTCGAGATGTCCCGCCGCATAGCGCATTGCCATTCGTAATGTTTCGCGCTCTGTCGCCGACCACATTCGTTGCAACACACCATGAACTTGCGTCAACTCGTTTTTAATCTCGGTCGATAACACCTCTTGCAACATTTCCCGTTGATCCTGTTGCAGCGCACTACCAAACAGCGGCAACCATTGCTCGCGCTTCATCAGCAACGCACTCATCGCCTGCACCAGCCTGTCGCCATCGTTACCCAACGTTTTGAGCACTTCATGCCAGAATGGCTGCGCCTCGTTATCGGCATCACGCAACGCTTCGCGGACAGCCGCTTCATAGCGTGGTTGAACAAATTCCTCGAACGATGGCATTGCTCCCCAACGGTTCGTCAACGGTGTTTGCCGCAGCAACTGTGCGCAAAAAGCGTCAATGGTCATCACCTGCAAACGCGAGGGTTGTTCCATCAAATGCCATTGTTGCTTGGTGTCCTGCGCCAGAACGGCCAACGCAAGGTCGCGGGTTTGCTGTTCATGAGGCGACGCCAGCGGAGTACCTGCATGAGCAGCACGCAACGCCGTGACAATACGCTCGCGCATTTCCGCCGCCGCCTTGCGCGTAAAGGTCATCGCCAAAATGCGTTCGGGTCGGTCAACCCGCGCCAGCAACGCCAGCATGCGCCGGATCAAAAGCTCTGTTTTGCCGGAGCCGGCAGGCGCTTGCACGAGAAACGACCGCATCACATCAAGCGCCTGCGTACGCGCTTGCTGGTCTTCTTCAATCAGCTTCTGGTAGGCGACATCACTCATGGGACTTTCTCCATGCCGTCTTCTTCGTCACCGCTTGCCAGAGTGTCGATCCTGCACAACGGCTTCAGGTCACACCTCTTGCACAGACTTTTGTGACGCGGCAACACCCGCGCATCTCCTTCCAGGAACGCCTGCGTCAACGCTGTAAAAATTTCCCGCCAACGCTGTTGCGCGGCTTCCACGGAATTGAAACCGAAACGCGCCACGGTCTCAAGTTTCGACCACAGCACTGCATCGTCCGCCATCCCGCGTGCCTCCGCACCCTCTTCGCGCAAATGCGCGTACGCCAACGTTTTCACCGGCACCGTTGCCTCCGGCGACGCCTGCCATGCCAGCGCGTAGATACCGAGTTGCACCGACGATGGCCGTGTTTCAAACCAGCCCTTCGTCGATTCCAGTCGCCCTGTCTTGTAGTCGATCAAGACAGCGCCACCTTCTTCAAGCGTATCAATACGGTCGGCTCGCAGCGTGTACGTCATTCCTGCCAGCTCAAGTGTCAACTCTTTTTCTGTATGCGCCACTTGAAACGGCGCTCTCGTCCGTTCAACGTCGCACCAAGTCCGCAGCAAGGCCGTGATGCGCTCTCTTTCCATCACCATGATGGGCGGCGGCAGATTTCGCCAACGCTCTGGCGTCACCGCTTTTCCTTCGGCAACGGTCTCCTGATACGCTGCGTCGATCTTCCGGTCAAGCACCGTCGCGTCAAGCGCCAGCAACGCCGCTTGCGACCCCAAATGACACCACAGCTTTTGCAATACCGCATGCACCAGGTTTCCGCGCTCAAGCAGCGACAATCCCTCGCCCATTTCCGGCCATGCCGAAACACGCAAACGAGCACTGACAAAAGCCTTGAACGGGCAATCGCTTTGTTGCATCAGTACGCTGCTGCCGTGACGGATCGCTTCGACAATGCGACCCTGCTGATTGCGTGCGACAGGCGGCGCTTGACTGTCGCCGAGCGTTTCCCGTTTCACTTCCGGCATTCGCATCATCCGGTTTGGCAGTATCTCTATCGGCGTCTGGTACGACGGCCAAGCGGCCAACAGCGGTGAAGCCATTGCTGGTTGTCCATCGCGTTCCGCCGGATAACTCATCACCACTTCCGGCGCCATTCGCTGCCATTGTGTCTGCATCCAAGCGACGTGAGCCCGCGTCTGATCGACCGACGCACGCGGCATCCGGTGCGCCCGTTGCCAAGCCAGAGGCAACAACGGCTGCGGCTCAACAGGCGGCGGCCAAGAGTCGCTGTCGAGTCCCGTCACCCACAGCGCGTCGAACGGCAATCCCGCCGCCTCCAGCATGCCCAGAATCTGAATCGGCGCATCGCTGCCTTCGGGTTGAAACAGCGTTTCCGCAGCCCACTGCCGCAACATCTGTGCCAATGTCCGGCGCGTCATCTGCGGCGTCACCGCTTCCACGGTTGGCAGTATTTCAAGGCAGTGCATCCATGCTTCGCGCACCTGATAATCAACGCTGTCCAGCGTCTGTGAACCCGGCCAACCCAACGCTTGCCACCACACCAGCACATGACGCGGCCAAGCGCCCGTTGCGGCGTGCGTTGGCAAAGCGTTATCGGCTTCACGCCAGCGGGTTGATAGCGCCGGATCGACCGCTGCTAACGCCGCCAAGACCTCACGCCAAGACACTTCACGCTGACCGCGCTCAACCCACCGACTCGCCAAAGCCGCACGCTTCACCCGGCTTCGCACATCGCCTGGCAAATACGCCGACTGCAACAAGGCCGCCACCCGTTCCACTGGAAGCGGCTGGTCGAGAAGCGTCAACAAATCCAGCGCCGTTGCCACCAACGCCTTTTGTGCCAGCGGTTCGCCCAGCGAAACATTGCACAGCGCCGGTTCGGGCAACACATCTTCCACTTGCCAGCGCACCGCTCGTTCCTGCACACCCATCGACGGAACCACAATCGCCACCTGTCGATTGTTTTGCCCCTCACTGCTTGAATGAGACACCTGCTGCCAAGCCCAACTCAAAGCATCGCGCAACTCTGTCGCCGCATTACGGGCGCCGTATTGAAAAACTTCTCCCTCCGTCTCGGGCAACGAAGACACTTCAGTCATCTCGAAACCCGCTGCGCGTAATGCCGCCACCAGTCGCAAGGCTTGCGGCGTGTGGTCGTCGAACCCTGTCATCGCCCCCGCCCACGCCGCTCCCCGCAAACGGGAAGCATGACGTGCGATGAAATCGGGCATCAACGCAACGTCGATAAAACCACCATCATTAAGCCGTTCGTGATAACGCGCCGCCCAACGCGCAAAACGCGCCGTATCGCACGAGATTCCAACACCTTCGCGCCGCCATTGTCGCCAGGGCGTTTCATCGCCTATCGCACGCCAGAGATGCAACAACCGCCAGCTTTCCTGCGCCAACGCCGTCGCGCCGGTGGTCGCGTACAACGACGCCTCCGCGTCCTGCTCGATGATTTCCGACCACAAAATCCGGCTGGCCTGCGCATTCAGGCATCGCGGCAAAGGCACCACTGACGACAACTGCCGCCACAGCCATCCCACAAAGGCAGCATACGGCAACGCCTGAGCCGTCGGCCAGACCGACACACCGGCAGCCCGTTGCGCGGCATCGTGCGCCCGCACCAACGTCCGCGCCATTCGGTTGTTCGGCGTCACCAGCAAGCGGCCTTCCGCCAGCGCCTGCCTGAGCTCGTTTGAAAAACGGGAAATCATGTCGATAAGTCAATAAAATTCCGAGCCATGACAGCGATCAAGCGCACATGGCGCTCTAACATGGTATTGTCTCACCCTTACGAGGCTATGCCCACAACAGCCGCAAACCATCTTCTTCGCCCCTTTAAACCGAACATGGCACCCACGACACCTCAACGCAAAACCGCGAAAACGACAAAACGCAGTAAAAAAGCCGCTGCCAAGAAATCAGCGCTCCTTTACAGAGTCAGAAATTCCCGCATTCATGGGCGCGGCGTGTTCGCCGCCTGCGAAATCAAAAAGGGAACATCGGTCATTGAGTACAAAGGCGACCGGATGACTTGGGACGAGGCGCTCGAATTGCCGCCCAGCGACCCCGACAACCCGACCCATACCTTCTTCTTTGAACTCTCCGACGGTAACGTTATCGACGGCGGCAGCGGCAACAACGCGGCACGCTGGATCAACCACTCCTGTTCCCCCAATTGCGAATCGTTTGAGGACGAAAACGACCGCGTCTGGATTCAGGCAATCCGCGATATTTCGAAAGGCGAAGAGCTTTCCTACGACTACAAGCTTTCGGTTGACGGCAAACTCAAGAAAAAAGAGTTGGAAGACTACATCTGCCACTGCGGCAGCGAAAAATGCCGGGGCTACCTGATCAAATTCAAAAAGAAAAAGAAGGACAAAAAGAAAGACAAGAAAAACGACAAAAAAGCCAAGAGAAAAACCAAAAAGAAAAAGGACAAGAAAAAAAATTGACGCTTGCTTTTTGATCCGCAGCGGGGATCAGGAATCAGACACCCGATCCTCGCCTTCTGATCTCCGATGGTTGCGCCGCATTACCCAAAAATTCCCGGCCAGCGCCAATACCGCGCCAAGAGCAGCAATCCCCGTCCACTGATAGTTTTCAAACAACGTCGAGAGCAGCAACGCTACCACAGGTATGACCACATTGACGTATGAAGCAAAACCGGCGCCTTCGCGCTTGAGCAGCGTCAGGTAACACAAAAACGCCACGACCGTCCCCAACACCGACAAATACAGCAGCGAAATGATATACATCGGGCGCACATCAAATGTCCATTCGACACCTATCGTTACGCCGATAAGCGCCGAAATCACCGCTCCATACACCATTCCCCACGCGGCCCCCGACCACACCGGCACTTCCGTTCGCTGATTGTAAATCGCCACCATGTTGCCGCCGCACGCAAACAAGGTGCCGAGCACACCAAACGCAATGCCCTTAAGCACTTCCGGATGGTTGTTCATCATCCCGAACTCCGGAAAAAACATCAGCGCCACACCGCTGATGCCCAACACGGCAGCAAGCACCGTGCGCACCGTCAAAGGCGCACCGAACAACACGCGAGCGCCAAACACATTCAAAACCGCCAACAGTGAAAAAAGAATCGCCACCAGCCCTGATGAAACATACTGTTCCGCAACATAAATACACAGATAATTGAGACTGAAAAGGCAAGCGCCCTGCCCTGCCAACGCAATATGTGCCCGCCACGGAAAGCGCAACGGCACACCGCGCTGCCAACACCACGCCAACAGGATCGCTGCCGCAATCACAAAACGGTACGTTACCGATGCCACTGGTGAAACGATTCCCAGTTGCCCCGTAATGGCCAGCCAGGTTGCGCCCCAGATGACCGCTGTCACCATGAAAAGAAGGAGTGAATTCATGCCGGAGGCCGAAAGTCGGAGATTGACTCTCGCCGTCGCATCAAAAAGAGGGGAGACAATGTTGTTATCCGGTTATTTCCGGCGTGCGCACAGCGCATAGCCGTCCTGCCAACCTGTCCGGTAATTCGCGTCGCTCACAAACCGTTGCGCATCTTTGCGCTCGGTGCCCTGGACGCTGTTACAACCGTCATCATAGCCCTGCCGATACGGCAGCGGGAAACCGGAAAGATTGTGTTTCGGACGCGGCGGTTCGACAGCAGACGGCACGCTTACCGGTGCGCCGACAAACCCTCGATCACCTGACGGCGTTGTCTCCGGTTTTTCCAGAGGATCGGTCACCGCACATCCCGTAACCGCTGTTAAAATAGCGAAGCTGAAGAAAAGTCGTTTCATAAATTGATCTGTCGTTTTTTCGTTTTCCCTGCTGTAATGTTCTCGCTCAGGCGTTCGCGTCGAAGATTACCGGATTTTAACACTCACTGCCGAAAGAATCTGCTGTGACCGCCGCCACTCCACGTTACGTCCATTTGCGTTGCCACAGCGAATTTTCCATCGTTGACGGCATTCTGCGCATCGACGAAGCTGTTGCCGCTGCCGCCGCTGACGCCATGCCGGCATTGGCGTTGACCGACCTTAACAACCTTTTCGGACTGATCAAATTTTACAAGGTTGCGCGTAAAACCGGCATCAAGCCGATCGTCGGCGCCGATATCGGCATCATTCAGAAAAAGCCGCGTGCCGCGCCGCATCGGGTATTGCTGTTGGCGCAGTCGCGCACCGGCTATCTGAATCTGTGCACTCTGCTGACGCGCGCTTACCAAGCACAGGAAGCGCACCACGGGAAAATCGGCATCGCGCCTGAGTGGCTCCGCGAGCACCACGAAGGTCTGCTGCTCATCACCGGCAGCCGCGACAGCGAAATCGGCGAAGCGTTATTGCAGGGCAATACCGAAACCGCCGAAACCACGGCGCGTGCCTGGGCGCAACATTTTCCTGATCGTCTCTATCTCGAAGTGCAGCGTACCGGTCACGCCGATGATGACCTGCTGGTTGCCGCCTGCGCCGATCTGGCACGCCATCTCGATCTGCCGCTCGTCGCCACCCATCCGATACAGTTCAAAGCCCGCGACGATTTTCGGGCGCACGATGCGCGTGTCTGCATTTCCGAAGGCTACACCTTATCCGATACCCGACGCCCACAACGTTTTACATCGGAACAGTTTTTCACGACGCAAGCAGAAATGGCGGAAAAATTCGCCGATCTGCCAGAAGCGCTCGCCAACACAGTAGAAGTAGCGCAACGCTGCAATCTGACGATTCCGCTCGGCAAACCGCATCTTCCGAATTTTCCGACGCCGGAAGGCATGAGCGTCGAAATATTTTTAAAAACACAGGCGGCGGCAGGGCTGGAACACCGTTTGAACGAACTGTTTCCGGATGAAACACAGCGCGAAACAAAACGCGCCGAATATCAGGCGCGTCTCGATTTTGAGATTGATACCATCGTGCAAATGGGTTTCCCTGGCTACTTTCTGATCGTCGCCGACTTTATCAACTGGGCAAAAGCCAACGATGTGCCGGTCGGTCCTGGTCGCGGTTCGGGCGCTGGCTCGCTGGTTGCCTACAGCCTCGGCATCACCGATCTCGATCCGCTGCGTTACGCTTTGCTGTTCGAGCGTTTTCTCAATCCTGAGCGCGTGTCGATGCCCGACTTCGACATCGACTTTTGTCAAGACAAACGCGAGCGCGTCATTGATTATGTGCGCCACAAATATGGCAGCGACAGCGTTTCACAAATCGCCACCTTTGGCACAATGGCCGCCAAAGCCGTCGTGCGCGATGTTGGCCGCGTACTTGATCTTCCCTATTCGTTCTGCGACAGCATTTCCAAACTCATTCCATTTACGCCCGGTAACAAAATCACGCTGGCTGAAGCGCGGCAAGCTGAGCCGTTGCTTGCCGAACGAGAAAAAAACGAAGAAGAAGTGCGCGAACTGCTGGCGCTCGCCGCACCGCTCGAAGGATTGACGCGCAATGTCGGCATGCATGCTGGTGGTGTGTTGATCGCGCCGGGGAAACTCACCGACTTTTGTCCGCTGTACCTCCAGCCCGGCGCCGATGTTGCTGTTTCGCAATTTGATAAAGACGATGTCGAAGCGGCGGGATTGGTAAAGTTCGACTTCCTCGGGTTGGCGACGCTGACCGTACTCGACTGGACACTGAAATTCGTCAAAAAACTTGATCCTGCTTCCAGCATTACGCTCAAAGAGTTGCCGCTCGACGATAAAGCCACTTACGACGTTTTCCGAAAAGGCAACACCACTGCCGTCTTCCAGTTCGAATCGCGCGGCATGCGCGAGTTGCTGGTACGTGCGCATCCCGACCAGTTCGAGGACATCATCGCGCTGGTTGCGTTGTACCGCCCCGGCCCGATGGAACTGATTCCCGAATACGTCGAACGCAAACACGGTGCCCGCATTAATTATCTTGATGACCGACTGAAAACCATCCTCAGCCCGACCTACGGCATCATGATTTATCAGGAACAGGTGATGCAGATCGCGCAAATGATTGGCGGTTACTCGCTGGGCGGCGCCGATCTGCTGCGCCGTGCGATGGGCAAGAAAGACGTCGAAGAAATGGCGAAGCACCGCGATATCTTTGTTGATGGTGCTGAGAAAAATGAAACGCCGCGAAAAAAAGCCCATCTTCTGTTCGATTTGATGGAAAAATTCGCCGGTTACGGTTTCAACAAATCGCACGCCGCCGCTTATGCGCTGGTTGCTTACCAAACCGCGTACTTCAAGGCTCATCATGTCGCCGCCTTCATGGCCGCCAACTTGTCGCTCGTGATGCACGACACCGACAAAGTGCGGCTGTTTTACGATGACGCACTCGCGCAAGGCTTGACCATCCTGCCGCCCGACATCAATGCTTCAACGTGGCGTTTTGAACCGATCAATACCAAAACCTTGCGTTACGGTCTTGGCGCGATCAAGGGCACTGGCGAGCATGCGATTGATAACGTCGTCGCCGAACGCGATGTCGGCGGCGCTTTTACCGATCTCTTTGATTTTTGCAAACGCGTTGACCGCCGCCAAGTCAACCGCCGCGTCATTGAGGGGCTGGTTCGCGGCGGCGCTTTCGATTCGCTCGACAGCAATCGCGCCGCCCTGCTCGCTTCCGTGCCGACCGCAATAGACGCAGCAGAACAGGCAAGCGCCCATGCTGCGCAAACGGCGCTCTTCTCGGACGAAGTGTTGCCATACCATCACGCGCTCGCCGATGTGCTGCCCTGGCCGGAAGCCGAACGTCTGGCGCAGGAAAAAAGTGTGCTCGGTTTTTATTTGTCGGGACACCCGTTCCATCAATACAAAGAAGAACTGTCTACGCTAGTTTCCGCTCCGCTCGACCGCCTCAAACCGCAACAAGACCGCGCATTGATCGCCGGCATCGTCACAGCGATTCGCGTTCAATCGAGCAAACGCGGCAAAATGGCTTTCGTCACCCTTGACGACAGCGCCGGCAATGTCGAAATCACTATCTACAATGAGACTTTCGATACCGTCCGCGCTTTCTTGCAAGAAGATCGCTTGATCATCGCCGATGTGCGCATCATCACCCGGCATCAGGAGCGTGATGGCGAAGACGCGCAAAGCAATTTACGCGTGCTTGTCGACACGCTCTACGATCTCGATACGCTCCGCCGCACCCGTGCCAAAACATTGCGAGTCTCGTGTACCGCTAACGCCAATGCCAAAACATTCCTCGAAATTCTTCGCCCGTTCTCGGGTAAAAACGGTTCCGGTGTCCCCGTCGTGATTGACTACGCCAACACTCAAGCGTCCGGTGTTATCACACTGCCCGACCTCTGGCGTATCGCGCCGGAAGAAACGTTGATTCAACACCTCCATACTTTACCCGGCGTCACCGAAGCCCGTTTTACGTACTAATCCTAAAAACCCCTTCATGCCTCTTCTTGACGCCCGCGACCGCTATCTGCAATTCCTGAAAACGCCGGACATTCGTGCGATCCTCATCACCGCGCTAATCACACGCATGCCCGTGGGCATGTCGTCGCTGGCGTTTCTGATGTACCTGAAACAAGTGACCGGATCGCTGGCATTCGCCGGTTGGAATGTCGGCATTTACCTGGTGGCCATGTCCGTCGCTGCGCCGGTCATGGGACGTTTGATCGACCGATTCGGCGCCCGACGCCTGCTCGTCGTCGTCGGCATCGTCCATCCGCTCGTGTTGTGGCTGATGTTGCTGCCTGCCACCACCCCCTTACCGACCCTATTCATCACCGCCTGCATGATTGTTGCGGGACTGTTCTGCCCGCCGCTCATTGTGCTCACACGCGCTGTCTGGCGCTATCGTTTTGAAACGCCCGATCTGCGAAAAATTGCCTTTTCATTTGATGCCGTCCTGACAGAACTCAATTTCGTTGCCGGCCCGTTGCTGGTTGCCCTCGCACTGGCCGTCGCTTCCCCGATCTGGGCTTTTCTGCTTTTTTTAGTCTTTTCAACGCTGTCCGTGCCGCTTTTCCTGCGCTCACCGGCTGTCCACTACGTCAAATATGATCGCACCGTCGAACGTCACTGGCTTGGACCGTTGACTGAACCACGTTTACTGCTGGTGTTCATCATCACCTTCACCATCGCCATGACGCTGGGAGCCATCGAAATCGGCTACCCGGCCTTCGCCGAACAATACGGAAAACCTTTCTGGGCCGGAATCCTGATGGCCTTTGCAAGCATCGGAAGCGCCATCGGCGGACTGACCTACGGCGGCATTCGCCTCAAATCGAGCCCCGAGCAACATCTGCCCTGGATGCTTGCCGCACTGCTGCTGTTCGCCGCGCTGCACATCACCGCCAACATCCCCGCCTATTTCCTGCTGCTTGCCACCCTTCTGGGCATGCTGGTCGCGCCAGCGCTGACGGCTTTGACCTTGCTCATCTCGCGCTACACACCGGAACGCTACACCGCCGAAGCTTTCACCTGGTCATCGACCAGCATCGTCAGCGGCATCGGCGCCGGAATGGCGCTTGGCGGCGCACTCGGCGAATGGTTCGGCCTCCCGGCCATCTTTGCGCTGGGTACTTTTTGCGCCCTCGTTTCGTTGGCGCTGGCGTGGTGGTTGAAGCGGTTGCCGTAATTTAACCACAAAGAACGCATAGCAAACGTAGGGGAATAAGGCCGAAAAGCCTGCCGCCGCAACCGTTTCATCGGTTGAAAAAACTACGAAGCGGCACAGCTCTTTCATTGAGGTTCGCTGTGCTCACCGCCAATCTACATACGCTATGCGATAAAAACGGCACCCGTCATAAGAGCGCCGTTTTTTGTTCCATCCCAGTCTGAATCATTTTTTGGCAATATCAATGATGACTGCCGCTTCGTACTGTTTCCATTTGATCATAATGACGTAAGGCCGTTCCCGCACCGCCGCCTCCAATCGCTCGGAAGGCCCCTGAAAGGTCGTCGGCACCGAAATACCCATATCCTCCCCGAAATATTCACGCGCATTACCCGCCAGCGTATTGGCAATTTCGCCTACCGCGTCGAGCAAGTGCGCATCGGTTTGTCGTGGCTCCTGCATCGCCAGCAACAGCCGCATCAGCATGATTTTCGTCGCCGAGAAATAAATACACCCGCGATAGCGCCCGCTCAGGGAGATCAATCCCGTGAAATCGTAGATCGGCGGATGGATTTCTCCCTCTGCCAAAAACGAAGAGCGAATTTTGGCTTTTTCTCCCGTGATCTGGGCAAAATAGCGGTTCACCGCGCCTACAAAAACTTCTATTTCTCGTTCAGTAATATCAACCATCTCAACTCATAACTTCCAGAAGTGCGCCGATCAATTGTTCATCCGTAAAGGGCTTATAAAGAAACCCTTTTGCGCCTCTTTTAAGCGCTTTGATAGCCGTCGCTTTATCGCTTAATGCCGACACCACCAGAATGTTTGCCTGGGGATTCAATCTGGCCATGCTTTCGGTGCACTCGACACCATCCATTTCCGGCATGGTCAAATCCATCGTTACCAGTTCCGGCTGCGCATTGGAAAAAAGTTCCAATGCCTCGACCCCGTTTTTCGCCATCCCGACGATCTTCAAAGACGGTAACCGCGGATCGCCCATAATTCTGGCGATCCGGCTACGGATAATACTGGAATCGTCAACTATCAGTAATCTCACGCAGCTTTCCCTTTTCTAACGTTTTAACACTCAAGCAAGATTTATCAAAACTCATCTCAGGATGAGAACTCAAAACGCTCTCTCACAATATGTCCTCAAACCGAGAAACGTATCTTGAATTCCGTGAACGCCTGCGCTTTGCTGTTTAGCGTCAGATGACCGCGCAACCTCATGATTTTCTCGGCCACCACATCAAGGCCGACCCCATGTCCAGCATCGCGATCGGCCGTCGCCGCCGTCGAAAAGCCCGGCTCGAACAAGCACAACATCACCGCATCAATACTGAGCGCGTTCGCGTCTTCTTCCGAGAGCAATCCTTTCTGTACCAGTTCTTTTCGTATCTTGCCCGCCGAAATTCCGCGGCCATCGTCCCGAACGGTAAATTCGTACTCGTCTCGCTCTACTTCTTTACATTCAACATGGATTTCTCCGTTGGCCGATTTGCCCTGCGCCTCGCGCTCGGCTGGCGCTTCGATGCCATGCTTGACGGCGTTACGCAACAACTGAATGGTAATGCTGTTCAATTCGTTGGCAATCCGTCGCGGCAATCTCACGATATCGCCAAGGTCGCATACCACGTCCACGGCCTTCTGTTCGTCGTTAGCGATGCGGGAAGCCAGATTTTGTACGCTGCCGACAAACGTTTGCAGGTATCTTTCGTCGGCATCCACACCACCGCCGGAACCCGCCATCTTTTCGGCGATATTGGTGATCGACGCCAACCGCTCGTAAAAACCGTCCAGCAACACGGTGATCCGCACCATGTCTTCGCCGCGCACTTCACCTTTTTCGCGCATCCCGACCAGCTCTCTTTCAAATCCGTGCGCATAGCCTTCGAACATTTCAATGTTCAGTGCTGCAGCCTCGCCCTTGATGCCGTGCACGATCCGCATGATGTGGTTCAACAGGTGCAAACGCGCCTTCTCGCTATCATCCTCGGAACGCAACCGCTCATTGATTTGAGCCAGCCCTTTGCCGACGTTATCCAGGAATTGCCGCAACACGCTGGCGTCAGTGTTCAGTAGTTTGAGCAGCACCTCCACCTCAACCCGCGACTGCCCTTTCGCCACATCCAATTGCGCGGTCAGTTGCACCAGTTCTGTCACGTCTTGCACCGTCACCAGCAAGTGTGCAATTTTACCTTCTTCGAGCACCCGGTTGAAGTTGAAGTTCAAATAGAGTGATTCTTCACCTTCCTTACCGCGTACTTCCACCTGACTTAATGGGTTCAACGAGGTCACCAGCGCTTCTTTCACCCGATCGCCAAACAGCAATTCGATATAGTCTCTGGCGTTCTCGTAAACTTCCTTGGATACCATCTCCTCCAACACAGGCATGAATGGCATTTCCGGAAACACTTCACGTCGCAAAACGTTCCTCAGCGATTTCGAATACTGCGACCCCAGCCGGTATTCCCGGTCGAGCAGGAACAAGCCTTCTTTCACCGTCCCCAGAATTTCCCCGGTTTCCTTACGCGCCTTGGCCAAGTTGCGGTCACTACCTATCAAACCGGTGATTGCGATGAACACGATGTACAACACATAAAACGACACCGCCGACAACCCTATGATCTGAACCCACCAAAGGAGATTCGCCCGCTGGTTGGCGCTCCGTTCGAGCTCGAATGTCAAGGCGTTCATCAAATCAAATAACGGTACGTTGTTGGCGCGCATGTACGCCACCGCGTCTTCCAATTCTTCTATACTGAAATCAGGGCTTCTTAGCAGCGGTTGCAGTCTGATCAGATAAGGGCTCCAGATTTCGTAGGCGTCACGCACGATCCGGTGCCCTTCTTCCGTTTCGACTTGCACCAGAAACACCGGGTTGCCATCGCCGCCGGTCACCACGGCTCCATCGCGGAAGCCTCTTATTGTGGTGTCGAAAATGTTTACCGCAAACGCCAGTTCCCTCAGATCAGCATCCTGCGACTGACCGCGCAGCATGTTATCCTGCACCAACATCAGCGATTTGGACATCCGTTGTGACATCGCCCGCTGACGACCGGACAGGTTGATCGACACCGCCGATTCGGCAATTTTTTGCGAAGTGTAGATGTTTGTGCCCAAAATGGCCAGGTTAAAGACAAAGAAGATCACCACCGAGAAAAAAATCGCGAGGTATTTCCGGAAAAGTCCCCTAAACATCTTACCCTCCAATCATCCCTATTATCGGTATAGCTATCTGGCAACAGGAGGGCTTTTCCGCGTCCTTAACCCAATCCTGTTCACTTTACAATGAATCACCCTGTAACATACTCGAACTGCTAATTTTTGTAAAAGAATTATTGCCTATTTCGCTTTTGTAATTCCCGCACCGTTGCATATTTCATCATTTTTGGTTCCGGTTCTTCCGAATTGCCCATGAATTGTCCATGAACCGTCACTCCACAACACCGCAGCGCGTATAATGGTTGTCCGAAACGTTTCAAAATTCTGTCTCAGCTCTATCTCAGGTGCAATGTCTGTCGTGTATCGATGATGACGACGGGGTGTCAGGGGTCAGAAAACCGCCATTCCCGCGAAAGCGGGAATCGCGTTATCCAAACCTCACGTTTCCAAGTCTTTGCATCGGAAAAACGAGCGTTCCCCGCGCCTCCGCGTGAGAGCGCTTTATGGATTCCGCAATTCCGATCCGCTTCGCGCAGAATGACGAATTCAAAGTATTTGACACCTGGCTCCTGACCTCCAATGCCTGAAAGCTCTTATAATCCGTCTTTCCAAGATAAAAAATAATGCCTGTCGCATGACGCTTGACCTCTTTTTCATCGCTTTGATCCTCGGCCTGGTGCAAGGGATCACCGAATTCCTGCCCATTTCGTCGACCGGCCATTTGATTCTCGCCGGTTCACTGTTGGATTACACCGAAGACAGTTCCAAAACCTTCTTTGTTGTGATTCAGCTAGGCTCCATTCTTGCCGTTTTTTGGGAATACCGCCAGCGCCTTTGGAAAATGTGTACAACGCTACCGCACGCCCGCGCCTCACAAAAGCTGGTTCTCAATCTCACCCTTGCCCTGTTGCCCGCGATCATGCTGGGCGCCTTGCTGTACTCATTCCTGAGAGACCACCTGTTCGCGCCGATTCCGGTCGCGTGTGCGCTGATCGTCGGCGGCTTCGTCATTCTGCTGACCGAACGGCGCTACAAAAGCCGTCCCGAAACCGTCCGCATCCAGACGCTCGACGATATCGACTGGCGGGATGCGCTGAAAGTCGGCGTTGCCCAAACCTTCTCCCTGATTCCAGGGACATCGCGTTCCGGCGCAACCATCATCGGCAGCATGCTATTTGGTTTTTCGCGGGTCGCTGCCACCGAATTCTCGTTTTTTCTGGCGATTCCGACCATGGCCGCCGCCACCTGCTATTCGCTGTACAAAGACCCCAAGATACTTTCATCAGGCGACCTTGCCTCGTTTTTAAGTGTCGGCTTTGTCGCCGCTTTCATCTCGTCCTTCTTCTGCGTCCGTTGGCTGCTGCGCTATATCAGCCGTAACGATTTCGTACCGTTTGCGTGGTACCGGGTAGGATTCGGTTTGTTGATCTTGGTGACAAGCTACGCCGGCATCATCGTCTGGTAAGCGTTATCCTGTGTGCTTTTCCCGTGCGCCGAAATAAGGAATATCAAAGTTTGTTTTTCTTCTGTTCCCCGTTTGCTTTTTTTACTTGATAACACCAATCACACGACTGAGTTTCGGAGTTTTTTTCATGTCGATTGTTTTTCGTTTTTTTCTTTTTTTTGGATGGTACACGATGCTTGTAACCGCGTCTGCCGCTTCGCCGGATTCTTCTACTCGCCTTCCCGTCGGCTTTACCGCCGGTGCCGTCGTTGAAGGCATCGCTTCCTACACGCTGGACAACGGCTTGCAAGTATTGCTTTTCCCCGACGACAGCAAGCCGACAACGACGGTCAACATCACCTACAAAGTCGGTTCGCGCCATGAAAACTACGGCGAAACCGGCATGGCACACCTGCTCGAACACCTGATGTTCAAAGGAACGCCTACCACCGCCAACATTTTCGAAGAACTCGGAAAACGCGGTATGCGCTTCAACGGCTCGACTTACTTTGACCGCACCAACTATTACGAAACGTTCACTGCTGATCAAAATGCGCTCGACTGGGCGCTCGGCATGGAAGCTGACCGGATGGTAAACGCTTTCATCGCACGCAAGGATCTCGATAGTGAAATGACCGTCGTCCGAAACGAGTACGAGAACTGGGAAAACAACCCGCGCCTCGTACTGTGGGGACGGTTGCAATCGACGGCATTCGATTGGCACCGTTACGGCAATCTGACCATCGGTGCGCGTTCCGACATCGAGAATGTCGATATTGAGCGACTGCAAGCGTTTTACCGCCGTTACTATCAGCCGGACAATGCTGTCTTGATCGTCGCCGGCAAATTCGATACCGGCAAAACGTTGGCAACCATTGCCCGCGTTTTCGGCGCATTGCCCAAACCGAAACGAGAGTTGCCAAAACTTTATACCGAAGAGCCGGTACAGGAAGGTGAACGCTCCGTCACCGTGCGGCGTCATGGAGGTGCGCCGATGTTGGCTGCGCTTTACCACACCGTATCCGGCTCCGATCCCGACAGCGTCGCGCTTGAAGCATTCGGCGAGATCATGACGCAGGCGCCATCGGGGCGCTTGTACAAAGCGCTGGTCGCCGCCCACAAAGCCAGCACTGTTGATGCCTGGAATTTTTCGCTGGCCGATCCTGGTATGTTGATCTTCTGGGCTGCGCTGTCACCACAAGACAAAATTGCGCCCGTCAAGAAAATTTTGACCGACACATTGTACGCTGTTGCCCAAAAGCCGATAACCGACGCGGAAGTCTCCCGCGCCCGTGCTCGCGCTCTTAAAGATTACAACGAACTGCTGCGCGATCCTGAACACTTTGCTGTTGCGTTGTCCGAATCCATCGCACAAGGCGACTGGCGCCTCTTTTTCCTGCAACGCGATCAATGGCGCAAACTTACCGCTGCCTACGTACAACGCGCTGCTACGGCTTACATTAAGCCGTCAAACGTGACCTTTGGCGAATACCTTCCCGAAAGCACACCCGTGCGTGCGAAACAAGCGCCCAAGATTGACATTGATGCTCTGGTTCGTGACTATCGCGGCGACGAAGCACTCGTCGCTGGTGAATCTTTCGATGCCTCGCCGGACAACCTCGAGGCACGAACACAGCGCACCGCTTTGAAAAATGGTTTGAAACTTGCTTTGTTACCCAAAAAAACCCGTGGCGAAGCCGTGCGTTTCAGCCTGCGTTTACGCTGGGGCAACGCCGAGTCATTGAAAAATTCGGCAATCATCGGTCGTATCGCCGCCGACATGCTGTCGATGGGAACGACGCAACGCAACCGTCAGGCATTCGAGGATGAAATTGATCGCTTGCAAGCGCAGTTGGACATCGGCGGTGACGCTACCAGCGCAAACATCAGCGGCGAAACCACACGTGCGCATTTGCCCGAACTGCTTTCGCTGGCAGCAGAAGCGCTGCGTTCTCCCGCTTTTCTCAAAGAAGAGCTTGAAAAACTGGTGCGCGAAAAGCTGACCACTCTGGAAACCTCCCGAAGCGACCCGCAAGCCATCGCCACCCGGGCATTGCGCCGCTATACCCAACCCTTTCCTCAAGGCGATGTGCGTTATATTCTGACGCACGACGAAGAGGAAGTGCAACTGAAGGCGCTCACCGTCGCCGGTCTGAAAAAGTTTCATCAAAATTTCTACGGCGCTCAATACGGTGAGCTGGCTGTCGTCGGCGATTTTGATCCTGAAGAAATCCTCGTCCTGAGCGAAAAACTCTTCGGCCAGTTCAAAAGCAAAGTGGCTTATGCGCGTGTTGATGATCCTTATCAGAAAATCGCTCCGACCGTATTGCATTTTGAAACGCCGGACAAGGCCAACGCCTTCCTAATGGGACGGCTGGCACTGCCGATCAACGATCAAGACCCCGACTTCGCGGCGTTACTCGTCGCCAATCAGGCACTCGGCGGCTCTCCCGAAGCGCGGCTGCCCAACCGAATTCGCACACAAGACGGTTTGAGTTACAGCGTCGGTTCGGCATTGCAACCCGCCTCGCTCGATGCCAATTCGCGCTTCGTGTTTTATGCGATCTTCGCACCGCAGAATCTGAAGCGCGTTCAGAGCGCGTTTCTCGATGTTTTGACACAAACCGCCCAAAAGGGTTTGACCGACCAGGAAATTGCCGATGCCAAACAATCGCTGCTACAGGAACGCCACATCGCACGGGCGCAAGATGCCGTACAAGCATCAAGCCTCGCTTATCAGCTCTACTTGAAACGTACCTGGAAAGATTCCGCGCAACTGGACGCCGAAATCGCCGCCGTCACGTCTGAACAAATCGCCGCCGCGTTGAAAAAATATCTGGTTCCCAAGAACGTGGTTTATTCCGTCGCCGGTGATTTTCAGAAGTCTGCGACAAAATAGTTTGACCGCGTTTTATGTCCGCTTCCGCCGCTTTCCCGGGAACTTTTATCGCGCCGTCAGCGCACGAATTACCGCCCTTCATTCGTGTGCTGACCACGACCCGGCTTTTACCGGACACGGCAAAGGAAACAACGTTGGACGACGCCACATTCGGCAATACCGGATGGCCTCCAGCCCGGCATGTCAAAGGCGTGGCGATTGAATCCGCGTTCGCGCAACGCGGCCATGCTTTGCATCGTTTTCTACCCGCGCCTCCTTTATGGCTGCAACAAGTGCACGGCGTTGATGTGGTGAACGTCAACGATGGCATCTGTGCCGCTGCCTTGCGGCAAACGCCGCCCACCGCTGACGCTGCCATCACCTGCACGCCAAATACCGTGCTCGCCATCCTGACGGCAGATTGCTTGCCTGTCATCATCGCCAGTGAAGGGATCCCCGCCCTCGTCGCCATCCATGCCGGTTGGCGTGGATTGGCCAGCGGCGTACTGGAAAATGCCGTCCAATCATTGGCCGCTGCGTCGTCGTCTCCCGCTGCGTCATTGATGGCCTGGCTGGGGCCGGCCATTGGCCCCACCGCGTTTGAAGTCGGTGAAGATGTTTATGCCGCGTTTAATTCCACGCCCCATGCCGTCCATGACAACGAAACCGCATCCTGTTTCACCCCCACGGACGTTTCGGAAAAATGGCACGCCGATGTGTACGCGCTGGCACGGCTCCGATTGCAGCGATTGGGCATTACAAAAATCAGTGGCGGGACGTGGTGCACGTACAGCGATGCGCAGCGGTTTTATTCATACCGCCGACAACGCGATGAAGGACGCATGGCAACGTTTGCCTGGATTTCAGGCGTCAGCGCGTAGGTCGTGGTAAGCGCAGCGAACCGCGACGGGTCGGCCTCATGCGGTCAGGAATCTGTTTTGAGCCGTAATCCCTGATATAGTTGTTTTTTGCCCTCTCCTGTTTGCGCCAGAGGCCATAACGTTATACTTTCAGCCCGCTTGCGGGAAAGAGATTCTGATCCCTGATCCCTGCCAACGTGATTCCCAACGACTTCGTTCAATCCCTGCTAACCCGTGTCGATATCATCGAAGTCATCGACCGTCTGGTGCCGCTCAAAAAAGCCGGTGCCAATTACGTCGCCTGCTGTCCGTTTCACAAAGAAAAATCGCCGTCGTTTTCGGTCAGCCCGTCGAAACAGTTTTATCACTGCTTCGGTTGTGGTGCGCATGGTACGGCTATCGGTTTTCTGATGGAGTATTCCGGCAAAACCTTCCCGGAAGCCGTCGAGGATTTAGCGCGTGATGTCGGCTTGACAGTGCCTTATACCCATACCGAACGCGATAAACCGGCACCCCCCGACCATTACGCCATGATGCAAGCAGTCGAACATTTTTACCGCGCAAAATTGCGTGATACGCCCAGCGCCATCGCCTACCTCAAACAGCGCGGACTGACTGGAAAAATCGCGGCACGTTACGGCATCGGCTACGCCCCCGATGCCTGGCAAGCGCTGGAGCAAGTCTTCCCGGATTATCAAGCCGCCATCCTCGATACTCTCGGTCTGGTAACCCAGAAAGAGGGGCGCCGGTACGACCGTTTTCGTCGTCGCGTCATTTTTCCGATCCACGATGCGCGGGGGCGCACCATCGCTTTCGGTGGTCGTGTCATCGAAAGCGGCGAACCAAAATATCTGAACTCCCCGGAAACGCCGCTGTTTTCCAAAGGCCATGAGTTGTACGGTCTTTATCAAGCGCGTGACGCGATCCGCCGCCAGGGCTGCGCCATCGTCGTTGAAGGTTACATGGATGTGGTCGCGCTGGCACAACACGGCATTGATTACTGCGTTGCCACGCTGGGTACGGCAACAACAGCCGTACACACGCAAAAACTCTATCGGCTGACTGATAACGTTGTCTTTTGTTTCGATGGCGACAACGCCGGTAAGCAAGCCGCTTGGCGAGCGCTGACCAACACCCTGCCCACCTTGCAAGACGGAAAACGCGCCGCTTTCCTCTTTTTGCCCGACGGCCTCGACCCGGACGATTTTATTCGCCAGCGCGGACGTGCGGCTTTTGAAGAGGCGTTGACCCGCGCCACACCGCTGTCCGAATTCCTGCTCACCGAAAAAACGGCGCAACACCCGCCGCACACCGCCGAAGGACAGGCCGCATTGATTCATGCGCTGCGACCGTTGCTCGCTACCGTCATCGCACCGGCACTGGCGGCGCTGCTGCGCCGACGCCTTGCCGAATTGACACAACTTCCCGAACCCGAATTGCGCACCCTGTTGAACGACCGTTCAATCGCTGAAAAACGTGCCCTTGGCGCTTCAAGCGGCATATCCATCTCTGGACGCGCCTCCGGGGCAGCGCCTTTTCGTGCGGCACGCCGTGCCCCGTCGCTGATCCGCGAATTGCTGCAAGCCATCGTTCAACAGCCCGAACTCGCCCGCCAACATGTGATCCCCACTGCCGATGAACGTTCGCCTGAGGCGCTGACTCTGAATGAAGTTGTTCGTTATTGCCGAGACACGCACGCGCCGCTCTCCGTCGCCGGTTTGATTCAGCATTTCGCCGGATCACCCCATCATGCCTTCATCACCGAAACATTGACCGCAGCCGAAGCGCAAGCATTACCGCCGGAACTGGCGGCATCGCAGTTTGAAGCGGCGCTGACGCGCTGGCGACAGCAGTTGCAACAGCAGGAAGCCGCCACATTGCTGCAAACGCCGTTAGCGCAACTCAGCGACGAACAGCGGGAACAACTGGCGCAAATGCGTCGCGAAGAGCGCAAAACGACGCCGCCGACGCCACCACCACCTCCCGAAGAAAAAAAGCCTGAACTCTCCGCCGCCAAGCGCGCCCACCGCCATACGTTGCCGCAGCAATCCCGGGGCGCGGAACCCTCTTTGTTCGCTCTTGATGACGAGTCGCCGCCGTTCTGACTCCGCCATGAGAAAGCAGTCATTGCAATGAGATAGCTTTTTGTTTCCCCTGTTCCGCCTTTTAGCGGAACAACCGGGGAGGCATTGCGGTCATAAAGAGGTCGGCTTGCCACTCAACAAACCACCGCTGGCAAGAGGATTTGATAACAGGGCATGAGACTACGCTTTCGGCATGGCCGTAGGCATGTGCGCAGCGCTTTACCCATGCTGTTTGTCCATGTTTTTTAGCGAACATTTGATAGGCGGTGTGTTATACTGCGGGGTTATGTTTGCTATGCGGACTGGATGATCATGGCTCAAAAACTTGCGAAAGCCTCCCGTAGAACAGCTGTTCGGCGCACCGCCTCCAAGACGACGCAGAAGGCCGCTGGCAAGACCGCCGCCAAAGCGCATCCTGCCGTGAAGAAACTCAGCGCCGCGCAGCAGCGACAAAAGCCTTCACGCAACGCGGCAAAGAAAGCCGCTACCGGAACGGCGCGAAAAACCGTAAGCAAAACTGCCGCCAAAACAACCGCCCGTAAAGCCGCCAGCATCAAGAAAACGGCAGTGCGCACGCAGGCGATTGCAAAGGCGATTAAGAAAACCACTACCACAAAAGCGGCGATAAGCCGAACGACTGTCAAAAGCATGCCCAAAGCCGCGTCAAAAGTTACCCCAAAGGCCACATCGAAAGCCGTCAAGCCCGCTGTCAAAACCAAGGCAAAAGCTGCGGCAAAAACCGCAGCGAAAACCGTAGCGAAGGCCACCCGCAAGCCGACGCCGCTCAAGCAGAGCGCCGCGCCTAAAACGACCAACGTCAAGAAAGCGACGCCCGCCGCGAAACAGGCCACGGCAAAACCTCGCCAGGCAAAGAAGAAGGCCGTTGCTGCGGAAAAGCCTCGCACCGCGTTCGCGTCAAAAAGCGCCAAACCGAGCGCCAAACCAGTCCCCTCGAAAAAAGCGGCGCCCGTTGCGAAAACGCCCAAGCGTACCGCGCCTGCTGCTGAAAAAAGCAGCAAAAAAATGAAGAAGGAACTTCCTCCTTCGGCAAAGCCGGTAGCTGCCAAGCCCGAAAGCGCCCCTTCCGCCAAAGAGAAAAATGAAAAAACGGCCAAGCCGACCAAAGCCGCCGAAGCGGCGCTGGTCAATGCGGTAGCCAAACTTGCTGAAACCTCAAAAGCGCCGACGCCAAAAAAATCGGCAAAAGCGACCAAGCTGGCCGACGAACTGAACCTGCGTGAAGTGTCGCCGGCTGAAGCCGAAGCACGCAAGCACCGGCTAAAGAGCCTGATTGTTCTCGGCAAAGAACGCGGTTATCTGACTTACGCCGAAGTCAACGATCACCTGCCCGATGAAATCATCGACCCTGAGCAAATCGAAGGCATCATCGCGATGATCAACGACATGGGAATCCATGTCTATGATGAAGCGCCCGATGCTGAAACCTTGCTAATGTCGGAAACCGCACCAAGCGCTCCCAGTGAAGATGTCGAAGAGGAAGCCGAAGCCGCCGCCTCGACGCTGGATTCCGAATTTGGACGTACCACCGATCCGGTGCGGATGTACATGCGCGAAATGGGCACGGTGGATTTGCTGACTCGCGAAGATGAAATCGAAATCGCCCGGCGAATCGAAGAGGGGCTTAAGCACATGGTCAACGCCATCTCCGCGTGCCCAATGACCATTGCGCAAATCCTCGATATGGCCGACAAAGTCAAGACCGGAGAAACGAGAATCGACGATGTGGTCGATGGGTTAACCGATCTTGAAGAAGAAGCGGAAGCGCTGCTGCAAATGGCCGACAGCGAAAACGGCGATGACGAAAGCGATGAAACCGATTCTGATGAAGACGAAGACGATGACGGCAACGACGCCGCTTCCGTCTCCGCCGAAAATCTTGCCCGTCTCAGAGAACGATCGCTTGAAAAATTTGAGGCATTGCGCAAACACTCCGCCAAGATGCGTGGCGTCATTGCCAAAGAGGGCGCCAAATCTCCCAAGGTAGAAGTACTGCAAAAGAAAATTTCGGATGAACTGACCGGCATCCGTTTCTCGGTTCGCGTTGTTGAACGTTTGTGCGAAGCCGTGCGTTCCGAAGTGGAAAGCATCCGAAAAATTGAAAGCAAGATTCAAAATCTCATCGTTGAGCAGTCGGGAATGCCGCGGCCATTATTCCTCGAACGCTTCCCGCCCAACGAAGTCAACCTAAAATGGATCGACAAAGAAATCACCGCTGACGCACCTTACAGCAGTCAACTGGCGCGTTTTCGGCAAGCCATCGTCGATGAACAAAAGAAATTGATCGACCTGCAAACACGGGTGATGGTGCCGCTCAAGGCACTGAAAAACATCAACAAGCAGATGAATGACGGCGAGAGAAAGGCGCGAAAAGCCAAACGGGAAATGGCCGAAGCCAACCTGCGGCTGGTCATCTCGATTGCCAAGAAATACACCAACCGTGGTTTGCAGTTCCTTGATCTGATCCAGGAAGGCAATATCGGTCTTATGAAAGCCGTCGATAAATTCGAATACCGGCGCGGCTTCAAATTCTCGACCTACGCCACTTGGTGGATACGGCAAGCGATTACTCGTTCGATCGCCGATCAGGCGCGCACCATTCGCATCCCAGTGCACATGATCGAAACGATCAACAAGATGAACCGTATCTCGCGGCAAATCCTTCAGGAAACCGGACAAGAACCGGAGCCGGCATTGCTGGCCGAAAAAATGGAAATGCCCGAAGATAAAATACGTAAAATTCTAAAAATTTCAAAAGAACCGATCTCGATGGAAACGCCGATCGGCGACGACGACGATTCCCACCTCGGTGATTTCATCGAAGATTCGCTGGTGATCGCGCCGTCTGACGCGGCGGTTAATGCCAGCCTGCGCGATGTGTGCAAAGAAATTCTCGACTCGCTGACACCGCGTGAAGCCAAAGTGCTGCGCATGCGTTTCGGCATCGAGATGAATACCGATCACACTCTCGAAGAAGTCGGCAAGCAATTTGACGTGACACGCGAACGCATTCGGCAAATCGAAGCAAAGGCTTTGCGCAAATTGCGTCATCCATCGCGTTCCGAAAAATTGCGCAGCTTTCTTGAGAGCGAATAGCCAAAAACAAGCGCCCTGTTGTATGTTTTTTCTTGTCTATACCGTCGCCTTTTGCGGCGGTATTTTTTCACTATTTCGCCGGGTATATAGCAAGCCTGGATAAGCGAAGCGCAATCCAGGCTTGTATTGCCAACACCAGAGCCAAGCCGACCGATGAGATCAGCTCGATTTGATTGAGCATTCGTGTCCGTTTTTTGATTCCGCGCTACTCTTCAATCACACAATCAACGAAATACAAGGTCTTCCCATCAACCTCTTCTGAAATCAATCCGTGAATATCGGTTTCAAAGCCCGGGAACGTGTGGTTGAGTTCGCGTGCGAATTGCAAGAAGTGAACGATTTGTTGATTGAAGCGCTCGCCCGGGATGAGCAACGGAATCCCCGGAGGGTATGGCGTGACCAACATCGCCGTCACTCGCCCTTCGAGGTCGTTGATCATCACCCGCTCGATGTCACGGTGCGCCATTTTCGCCCATGCGTCAGCCGGACGCATGGCCGGTTCAATCGGCGACACATACATTTCGGTCGTGATTCGCGCCACATCATACGCTTTGTAAAAGTCGTGCAGTTGCCGGCACAAATCGCGCAATCCCATTTTTTCGTACAACGGATGTTTGGCGATGAACTCCGGCATGATTCGCCACAGCGGCTGATTGGCGTCGTAAGCGTCTTTGAATTGTTGTAGCTCGGTCACCATCGTGTTCCAGCGGCCTTTGGTGATGCCAATCGTGAACATGATAAAGAACGAATACAGCCCGGTTTTTTCAACAATGATGCCGTGTTCAGCGAGGTATTTTGTCAGCACGCCTGCCGGAATGCCCCAATCGGCAAACGAGCCATCAACATCAAGTCCCGGCGTAATCAGCGTTGCCTTGATCGGGTCGAGCATGTTGAAGCCGGGCGCCAAATCGCCGAAGCCATGCCAGCGCTCATTGGCACGCAACATCCATTGTTCACGCCCGCCCATGCCGTCTTCCGGTAACGTGTCCGGCCCCCACACTTTGAACCACCAGCCGTCGTCTTTACCGGTAAGGCTCCATTCTTCGCCGACTTTTCGCATCGCCCGACGAAAATCCATCGCCTCCTGAAGCGATTCTTCCAGAAGCGCTGTTCCCCCCGGCGACTCCATCATCGCCGCTGCCACATCGCACGAAGCAATAATCGCGTATTGCGGACTGGTCGAAGTATGCATTAAATACGCTTCGTTGAAACGCGGCAAATCGAGAGAACGCTCCTGTGAATTCTGTATCAGAATTTGCGATGCCTGACTTAAACCTGCAAGCAGCTTGTGTGTCGATTGTGTCGAAACCACCATTGATTTTTTGCAACGAGGCCGCCCTTCTCCGATAGCGTGGTAATCGCCGTAAAAATCATGGAACGCCGCGTGTGGCAACCAGGCTTCATCGAAATGCAGTGTGTCGATCTTGCCGTCCAACGCTTCCTTGATTTCCTCAACGTTGTAGAGAATGCCGTCGTAAGTGCTTTGCGTAATCGTCAACACACGCGGTTGCGCTTTTTGTGCCTTGGCAAAAGGATGAGACGCGATTTTTTTCTGGATGTTTTTCCAGGCAAATTCTGATTTCGGGATCGGCCCGATAATTCCGTAATGGTTGCGCGTCGGCATCAAAAACACCGGAACCGCGCCGGTCATAATAATCGCGTGCAACACCGATTTGTGGCAATTGCGATCAACGACAACAATATCACCCGGCGCGACGGTCGAATGCCAGACAATTTTGTTTGATGTCGATGTTCCGTTGGTGACAAAGAACATGTGGTCGCTGTGAAAAATCCGTGCCGCGTTGCGTTCGCTGGCCGCCACCGGTCCGGTATGGTCGAGCAACTGCCCCAGTTCATCAACGGCGTTGCACACATCGGCACGAAGCATGTTCTCTCCGAAAAACTGGTGGAACATTCGTCCAACCGGGCTTTTCAGAAACGCCACACCTCCCGAGTGTCCCGGACAGTGCCACGAGTATGAGCCGTCCGCCGCATAGTGCGTCAACGCCCGAAAAAAAGGCGGCGACAATGAATCAAGGTAAGCGCGTGCCTCGCGCACCACATGGCGTGCGATAAATTCCGGCGTATCTTCAAACATGTGAATGAATCCATGCAGCTCACGCAAAACATCGTTGGGAATGTGCTGTGATGTTCGTGTTTCTCCGTGCAGAAAGATGGGGATTTCCGAATTGCGGTGGCGAATCTGTTCGACAAACGTTCGCAACCCCGCCACGGTCTGCTCTGCCGCTTCGCCCGAAAATTCTTCGTCATCGACCGACAGAATAAACGCCGACGCACGGCTTTGTTGCTGTGCGAACACCGACAAATCACCGTAAGCCGTCACGCCCAAAACCTCGAAGCCCGTCGCTTCGATGGCCTGCGCCAGACCGCGAATACCATGACCGCTTGTGTTTTCAGAGCGGAAGTCTTCGTCGATAATCACCACGGGAAAACGGAATTTCATTTCACTCTCCTACATTTTCGGCAGCGTCACGCCTGTTTGCCCCTGGTATTTGCCGCCGCGATCCTTGTAAGATGTTTCACATTCCTCGTCAGATTCAAAGAACAGCACTTGCGCCACACCTTCGTTGGCGTAAATTTTGGCCGGCAACGGCGTGGTGTTTGAAAATTCCAGCGTGACAAATCCTTCCCACTCCGGTTCGAACGGCGTGACGTTGACGATGATGCCGCAACGTGCGTAGGTCGATTTTCCGAGGCAAATGGTCAGCACATTGCGCGGTATCCGGAAGTATTCGACCGTCCTTGCCAACGCAAACGAATTGGGCGGAATGATGCAAACATCGCCTTCAAAATTGACGAACGATTTTTCGTCGAATTGCTTTGGATCGACGATGGTTGTATTGATGTTGGTGAAAATCTTGAATTCGCGTGAGCAGCGAATATCGTAACCGTAACTCGACGTTCCATACGACACGATGCGTGCGCCGTTGACGTACCGTATTTGTTCCGGCTCAAACGGTTCGATCATTTTGTGTTGCAACGCCATCTGGCGAATCCATTTGTCTGATTTGATCATGCGTATCTCCCGCCGACGTTGGCGCTCAAGAATTTTTTACAACGATATTCGGAAATTTCGACGAAAAATCCACTGCTTTTCTGGCAATCGCCACCGCCGTTTTGCGTGCGATTTCCTTGTACAGGGTCGCAGCCTTGCTTTCAGGATCGCTCACGACTGTCGGTTGCCCGGAATCGGCCTGCTCACGAATGTGCAAATCAAGCGGCAACGCCCCCAACACCGGCAATTGGTAATCAGCACCCATTCTGGCAGCGCCGCCTTCGCCAAAAATGCGTTCGGTGTGACCGCAATTTGAGCACGTATGAACGCTCATGTTTTCGACGATCCCGACAACCGGAATGCCGACTTTCTCAAACATTTTATAACCCTTGCGTGCATCAATGAGCGCAATGTCCTGCGGTGTGGTGACGATCACCGCGCCGGTTACCGGCACTTTCTGCGCCAGCGTCAACTGAATATCGCCCGTGCCTGGCGGCATGTCGACCACCAGATAATCAAGATCGTTCCATTTCGTCTGACGCAGCAATTGATCAAGCGCCTGCGTCGCCATCGGCCCGCGCCACACCATCGGCGTGTCAACGTCGATCATGAAGCCGATGGACATTACTTGCATACCGTGGGCTTCGAGCGGCTCGATGGTTTCTCCGTCTTCCGATTGCGGCAAACCGTTGGCGCCCAACATCGTCGGCAGCGACGGTCCGTACACGTCCGCATCAAGCATGCCGACCTTCGCCCCTTCGGCAACCAGCGCCAGCGCCAGATTCACCGCCGTCGTCGATTTGCCCACGCCCCCTTTCCCGGAAGCCACCGCAATCACGTTTTTCACACCGGGCAACAGTTTCAACCCCTGTTGCGCAACGTGAGCGATGATGCGTTGACGCACATGAACACGCACTTTGTCGACACCGGCGACTTGCTTCAGGGCGTTCTCGATGTGCTCCTGTATCACATCGAACTGACTGACTGCCGGATACCCCAACTCGATATCGACATGCACTTCTCCATCTGTGACGGCCACTTTCTTGACGCTCTTTCCGGTCACAAAATCTTTACCGGTATTGGGGTCGGTTAGCGTTTTCAAGCACGATTGCACATCGGTTTCGACTGAGGTCATGGTGGCTCCAGGCTGCAAATTTGTTCATCATGGCGCTGCGGAAGCGCAACGCGAAATGTCGTATTCTAGCTTGGATGAGGTTGCTTCAGTGTGATGGGGGATGCCGCTTATCGTCTGCTGGCAGGATGCTTGCTTTCGTTTTGTGCCGTCTTGCGGTTTACCTGAAAAGGTATAAAATAATCCCCCATGAAAGACAAAGAAAAACCACTCGAATGGATTGGCAGCAGCAAAAATGCAAAAACGAATCATTGATGGCATTGAAGTTCAGCAAAGTTCAGGCAATGTCTTTGCCGACCTTGAACTGCCCGACGCCGAAAAGCTCAAAATCAAATCCGGACTGGTGTTTGAGATCAAGAAAGCGATACAAAAACTCGGCCTGACACAGCAAGAAGCGGCGAAACGCATGGGGATTCCACAACCCAAAGTGTCGGGCATGATGCGTGGCGACTTCACCAACTTGTCAGAGCGCAAGTTAATGGATTGCCTGACTCGCCTTGGCTACGATATCGAAATCAAGATACGCCCAGCGTCCGAGCCGGTCGGCCATCTTGTGCTTGCAACCGCTTGAGCCGTTTTTACCCGTATCAGTCACTGGAGGCAGGTGTTTCAGGAAGGTCTGATTCATCCGAGCCTGTCTGCCAATCGCGCCATCAAATCCATGCGCTCATGAAAAATGGCCACCACCAACGCAGGCGCACGCTCACGCGGCAAGCAAAAGAGATAGTGGTGTTCGCAATGCGCCATCCGCAGTGCGGGATAGAGTTCGCTCACATCCTTGAAAGCGCCTTGTCCAGCGGCAAGGCGGTTGATGCCCAGTTCCAGCTTGGCGATATAGCGGCGCACTTGCACGGCGCCCCATTCCTTGCGCGTATAGCGGATGATGTCGCGCAGATCGGCTTCGGCGTCAGCCGTAAGAACCCAGGCTGTCAAGCGCCATCCCCAGCGAGTTCTTCTTCAACGATTTCACCAATATCCTTGGTGGACACCTTCCCCGCAAGTCCATCGCTGATGCGGTTGCCCAGCAAGGTTTTCAACGCCTGCCAAGCCTGATCGGCATCGGCATCACCGGGAAATAAACGTTCCAGTGCGTATTGCTTGATGGTCTTGCCCTGCAAGGCGGCTAACGCCTTTAGACTTTGGTGCTGCTGATCTGTCATGTCGATGGTCAAGCGGCTCATGGAACAACCTTTCTTGGCATTACAGAAACCCACATTAGCACATATGCGGGAATTGAACCACAAGTTTTCGGCGACGCCCCCGGCCACCGGTTATGCCGCAGTTTGCAACCGCTTGAGCCGTTTTTACCCGTATCAGCGCCGCTGGAGAGGCAGACGTTTCAACAGTGTCGCCACGTCGAAATCCGCAGCAACGCTTGTGCGCGAGGTTTTCAGGATAATTGGCTTTGTGGTGTGTTTGATCGTTTATTCATCAGCCGGTATCACGCTCTGCTTTGTTAGAATAGGAAGTTACGCCTTATTTTTCCACAAACCCGATTATGTCATCAGCAAAACCCCCGCGCCGCCTGTTTATAACAACCGCACTGCCTTACGCCAACGGTCCCTTTCACATCGGCCACATCATGGAATACATCCAGGCCGACATCTGGGTGCGCCATGTCCGCTTGCAACTGACTGACGCGGATCAGTTGTATTTTGTCTGCGCCGACGACACGCACGGTGCGCCGATCATGCTCAAGGCCGAAGCCGAGGGCATCACGCCGCAAGCGCTGGTCGCTCGCATCGCCGCAACCCGACCCCAATGTCTGGATGGCTTTCTGATCAGTTTTGACCATTGGCACAGCACGGATTCGCCGGAAAACACTGAACTGTCCTGCGACATCTATCAAAAGCTCAAAGCGCGTGGATTGATTTATCCGAAAACCATTGAGCAATTTTACGATCCGGTCAAAGGCATGTTTCTTCCTGACCGTTACATCAAAGGCGAATGCCCGAAATGCGGCGCCAAGGATCAGTATGGCGACGCCTGCGAACATTGCAGCACGGTTTACAACGCGACCGAACTGGTCAACCCGTATTCAACCCTGTCGGGCGCAGCGCCGGTATTGAAAACGTCGGAACACTACTTCTTCAAACTGTCCGATCCGCAATGCCTCGCGTTCTTGCGCGAATGGACACAAAACAACCGGCTGCAAAGCGAAGTCAGCAACAAGATACGCGAATGGCTCGGCGATGAGAGCGGCGAAAGCAAACTCGTTGACTGGGACATCTCGCGTGACGCGCCGTATTTCGGTATTGAAATCCCCGACGCTCCGGGAAAATACTTTTACGTCTGGCTCGATGCGCCAATCGGTTATCTTGCAAGCCTGAAAGCGCGATTGAGACAAGAAGGCGTTGCGCTTGACGATTATCTGCGCGACCCCGGCATCGAGCAATACCATTTTGTCGGCAAAGACATCATTTATTTCCATACGCTGTTCTGGCCGGCGGTATTGAAATTTGCTGGCGACCCCTACCATGTGCCGGACAATGTGTTCGTGCATGGCTTCATCACTTTCTCCGGTGAAAAAATGTCGAAATCACGCGGTACTGGCATCAGCCCGGAACTGTATCTCGACCTTGGGCTGAATCCCGAATGGTTGCGTTATTACCTCGCCGCCAAACTGAACGATCGCGTCGAAGACCTTGATTTCAATCCTGACGATTTTGTTGCTCGCGTCAACAGCGACATGATCGGAAAATACGTCAATATCGCCAGCCGCACCGCAACGTTTCTCAAAAAATATTTCGACAATCGCCTCGGGAAACGTTTCGCCGCCCTGCCGATGGCGAAAGAAACGTTGCAGCAGGCGAACGCCATCTCCGCGCTCTACGACAAGCGCCAGTTCTCCGCTGCCGTGCGCAACATCATGGAGCTTGCCGACAAAATGAACGCTTACTGGGATCAGCAAGCGCCGTGGACACTCGCCAAACGCTTCGACACGCTCAACGACGCCGAACGAGAAGCATTGCACGACACCTGTTCCGTTGCGCTTGAAGTCTTCCGGTTGCTGACATTGTATTTAAAGCCGATCCTGCCGAAACTTGCGAGTGATGCCGAACACTTTTTGAATATCGCCCCGTTAAACTGGCGCGAAGTCACAACGACACTGCCTGCCGGTCACACCATCAACGATTACACCCATTTGATGTCCCGCATCGACCCGAAACAGCACATTGATCGCCTGCTGGAAATGCAGGCGCAAAAAGTATCCACTCCTGCGCCTGCGGCAAAGAGCAGCACCGCTCCGGCACTTCCCACCATCGCCATCGACGACTTTGCGAAAGTCGATCTGCGCGTAGCGAAAATCGTTCATGCCGAAGCCGTTGAAGGCTCCGACAAATTGCTGAAACTCACCCTCGACATCGGTGAGGACACACCGCGTACTGTATTCGCCGGTATCAAAAACGCCTATGCGCCGGAACAATTGATTGGTCGTTTCACTGCCGCCGTCACCAATCTGGCGCCGCGCAAAATGAAATTCGGCGTCTCTGAAGGAATGGTGCTTGCCGCTTCTGGAGAAACTCCCGGCATTTACCTGCTGCAACCGGATAGCGGCGCGCAACCGGGGATGAAGATCAAGTAACCTCCATTTCAAGGCGAGCATTGCCCTCTGAACATTTTCAACCTCTCCCGTGTTCACCCATCTTTTTCGCCCCGCTTTTCTGAAAAGTCTTGACGGCTATAACCGTGCCACGTTTCAGGCAGACCTGAGCGCCGGCATTACGGTTGGCATCGTCGCTCTGCCGCTGGCCATGGCTTTTGCGATTGCTTCCGGTGTCACGCCACAAGCAGGTATTTTCACAGCCATCATTGCCGGTTTTCTGATTTCGATGTTTGGCGGCTCGCGTGTGCAGATCGGCGGCCCCACCGGCGCGTACATCGTGATTGTTTACGGCATTATCAGCGAATACGGACTGGCCAATCTGCTGCTGTGTACCATGGCCGCCGGTGCTTTGTTGTTTTTTATGGGCGTGATGCGTCTGGGCGGACTCATCCGTTTTATTCCTGTTTGCATCGTCATCGGTTTCACCAACGGCATCGCCGTGCTGATCATGCTTTCACAAATCAAGGATTTCCTCGGCTTGAGCGTCACCTTGCCCGATGAGTTTTTCACAAAATTGCGCATCATCGCCCAGAACCTCGATCAAACCAATTGGCAAGCCATCGTGTTAAGCACTGTTTGCGTGCTGGTGATCTGGTTCTGGCCAAAACGAATTCTGACTTCCGGCGACGCGCTCAAAGCTCAGGAAAGCAAACAGCCCGGCGAAAAACTCGATAGCCTCGACATGTTCAAAATAACCCGCTCTGTTTTCGACAAAACCATGACGCATACCACCCGGGGCTGGCGGTTTTTGATGCGCATTCCGGCGCCGATTGGCGTGTTGGTTCTGGCGTCGCTCATCGTTGCATGGCTAACCCCGCATGGGCTATCCGTCGAAACCATCGGCAGCCGTTTCAGCGGCGGCATTCCGCAAGGTTTTCCTGAATTTCAGTGGCCGGAAATCTCTCTTGAAACGCTGCGCAAACTTGCCGCGCCGACCGTCACCATCGCGCTGCTTGGCGCCATTGAGTCGTTGCTGTCAGCCCGTGTCGCCGATGCCCAAATCGACGACCGCCACGATCCCAATCAGGAATTGATGGGTCAGGGCATTGCCAACATGGTCGTCCCGTTTTTTGGAGGCATCCCGGCAACAGGCGCCATCGCCCGCACCGCCACCAATATCCGCGCCGGAGGAAAAACCCCCATCGCCGGCATGATTCATGCGCTGACGCTTCTTGTCATCGTGCTGGTTGCCGCACCATTGGCCAGCCACATCCCACTGCCCGCGCTGTGCGCCATACTCATCGTCGTCGCGCTCAACATGGGCGACTGGCATGCCTTCCGCGAAATGCGCCGGTTCTCGTTGCAAGACCGCGTGATTCTGCTGACAACCTTCTTCGTTACGGTTGTCTTCGATTTAACGCTGGCCATCGAAATCGGACTGACACTTTCCGTCATCTTCTACATCTTTCGCGTTTCCAACTTGACGCGCATCGAGCGCCAACCGCTCGACAACGCGCCTCCCAACGTTTCCGCTTATAAATTACGCGGCTCATTGTTCTTCGGCGCTGTCGGAAAAATCGAGCCGCTGATGGATCCACGCACCAACACGGCCACATTCATCGTGCTCGATATTCAGAAAATACTCGATATCGACGCGACCGGAATGGATTCATTGCTGTCGCTGAATAAAATGCTGAAGAAACGCGGGGGCTGTCTTGTTTTGTGCGCCCCGGAAGAAGCCGTTCTCAACGACATGGAACGCACCGGATTCACCGAAGAACTTGGGCGGGAAAATCTGGTTCCCGATCTGGAAGCCGCGCTGAAAAGAATCAGTGAACAGGCGTAGGGGGCAAGACACTGGGTTCCCGCCTTCGCGGGAATGACGGTCAGATGCAAGCCGCCAACCGCTGATCCCTGATTCCTGATATATCTGCATGCTAGAATCCCCAACGCTCGACAAGTTGATTCATCGTAGAGGAAAACATGACCACGCTCAGACATTATCTGCAATTCAACGACTGTTCCCGCTCTGAAATCGAATACCTTTTCGCACG
>JAITMR010000068.1 GCA_031277215.1 Burkholderiales bacterium | reverse complement strand
GCCACTCTGCGCTTGGATACACTTCCCCTATGAAGTTCATGGAAGATTGGATCAACAAGCAACTCGCGCAGGAGAAGGCTGCATGACTCAAACGGGCACGGGAAACGAAAAACCGAGGGAAGGTCATGTAGATACCTATGCTCACAAGGGAAAGGGGAGCAAAGCGCGACACCGTCTGTAAGCACTTAAACCAAACACGTTCTAGCGGTTATTTCTTACTTGTGGCACTATCTTTTCCTCCGCACCTCCGCGTGAACGCATACGGAAAAGGAATAACGATGGAACTGATCCTCTGGCGACATGCTGATGCCGAACCCGGATTTCCTGATCTGGCGCGTGTGTTGAGCGCACGCGGCCAGGAAGAAGCGCGAGATGCGGCGCAATGGTTGACCGAGCGTTTACCGCCGTCTTGCCGAATTCTGGTATCGCCCGCGCAGCGAACACAGCAAACCGCCGCCATGCTGGCGCGTCCCTATGAAACCGTGGCCGCGCTGGCGCCTGAAGCAAATATGAGCGCCCTGCTTGCCGCTGCCGACTGGCCGAAACAAAAAAGCGTCACGGTGATCATCGGCCATCAACCGACCTTGGGAGAAGCTGCTACCTTCCTGCTAGGCAAATCGCGGTGGACGCCGAAAACAGCGTCGCTGTGCTGGTTGAAAGCCGTGGCAACGTGCGGCCAAGCTCAGGCAGCGCTGGTGGCTGTTTTCACGCCGTAGTTTATAAAGGCGTTTCCGCTTACTGCTTGAGATACATGCCGGAACCCAGCAGCGGCGAATAAATCATAAACTTTTCACCGCCGCCATCCCAACGTTCACCTTTGAAAGACTCGGACGTGCCGCCGTCCGCGTAAGGTACCTGCGCTTGATGGTTCAAACGGGCAATGCGCAGAGCGGCAAGATCGGCGTCGCGCCTCGAGCCGGGGCTGTTCATTACATTGTCGGCGATCTTGAGCCGCCCGCCGCTTTCCAGCGGGTTACATTTGCGATCCGAATACACCACCCGCTCACCCGGCAGCGAGCATTTGTAGATCTGCGCGTTTGCCCCAAATGAAATACCGCACAGTATCAGAAGCAACGGCCACAATGGCAAAGACTCTCGCGTCCCTGCTCCCAAGCGCTCACCCTCTGCAACGACGACGCGCCGGGCGCGGCGATGGCGACGAAGAAGATGACGACGACGCCGAAGAAGAGGACGAGCCGCTATTGCCGACCACCGCCACACCGCCCCCCGACATGGAGCTGCCCAGCCCGGATTGAATAGCGGCAGTGTTTCGCAAATTAGAGTTGTCCATCGAATTGTCGGTGATCTTGACAAGCTGGCGTTGCTCGTTCGGCGCACATCTTTTGTCCGAATAAGCGATGCGCCCATCACTACCGGTGCAACGGTACAGTTGTGCAACAGCTCCGGTTGCCGTTAACAGCAATACCGCTCCGAGAGATGCCGAAATCAGCGAGAATTTTATTTTCATGACAAGCCGCCCCCAAACGAAAACTTTTAAGAAAAAATATTTTCGACGTCATATTCATGTTGCCACGAAACCATAAAAAGGGCAAGACGGCCAAGAAAACGCAGGAAAATGCTGCAACAAAGAAACGAAAAATGCAACAGGTCATAATTGCCCCCTTTTGAAAGAGAGAACCCGCCAAAGAGCCTGCCCCCGAAATGTTTTTGGTCGGGGCGGGAGGGGGCTGTTCTTCTTCGCGTAAACCCGAAAGCCTGTCCTGAGCGCCCTATACCTTGGTGCCGAAAATCCGGTCGCCCGCGTCTCCCAGACCGGGCAGGATATAGCCGACCTGATTGAGCCGCTCGTCGATTGACGCCGTATAAACTTCGACATCCGGATGCTTTTCCTCGAGCTGCTTCAGCCCTTCCGGCGCCGCCACCAGAAACAAGCCGCGAATCTGCGTACAACCGGCTTCCTTCAGCATGTCGATCGTTGCCACCAGCGTCCCTCCGGTCGCCAGCATCGGATCGATGACCATCGCAGTCCGTTCGCTCATACTGTGCGTCAGCTTTTCGTAATACGTGATCGGCGCCAGCGTTTCCTCGTTGCGCTGAATGCCGACAACGCTCACCTTGGCAGCGGGGATCAACTCCAGCACGCCCGGCAACAGCCCCAACCCCGCTCGCAGAATCGGCACAATCGTGATTTTTTTGCCCTTGATCTTGCGCACGCGAACAGGTCCCGCCCAGCCGCTCACCTCAACCTCCTCGGTCGGAAGATCGCGGGTCGCTTCATAAGTCAAAAGCATCGCCACTTCGCACGCCAGTTCACGAAAGCTCTTGGTGCTGATATCGACTCTACGCATCAGCCCCAGCTTGTGCTGAATCAGAGGATGGGCAACTTCGATAATTTTCACGAGCGGACTCCAGGCAAGAATGGCGCGTCATCAGCATAACAGACACTGCTCGACGTGTCATTGCATTATAAAGGCGGGGCTTGACCAAAAACATTTCGGGGGCAGACTCTTCGGCGGCCACTCCCTTTGAAAAAAGTTTTCACCTCTTCGCGTTCTCCGCGTCTTTGCGTGATGGGGGGGTCGTTTGAAGAGGTGATGAAATATACGGGCTAGACAAGCGAGGCGTCCAAAAAGCACTCCCTCGCCGGCTTTCGGGAAAGGAGGTTATTGAACAATAAACAACGGGGCGCTTTCGCGCCCCGTTTCGCGTTACATCCAACAACTATCGATCACTCCTACCAATCAACTCTCTGCCGCTTCGGTCGCCGAACTTGCCAGAACATCAGTCCTGACAACAGTCCGGTCAGCAACAAAAGCGCCTTCATATCAAGCGTCGGAATTGGCGTTACCTCGGTCGTTCCTCTGGCCAGCACAATCGCGTAGTTGATTGTCAGGATGCCGTTATTCGCCGCGTACGGCAACGTCGGCGATGTTGTCGGGCCGTTGTAGAGGAAGCCGTTGTTCAACGGCGGCAGGCCGCCCATTGTGGCCGCTGTGCAGCTTGTTCCTTGCGGCACGATCACCTCATAACTATCGCCTTCCGCCAGTGACAGGTTGTACACGCGACCTGCGCCACAGTTCATCGTCGTGTTCAGGAGCCCCGAAACATATCCCGACCCGGCGATATCCGCGACGGTTGCCTGAACGAAGGTGATCGTCCGCGTTGTATTTATCCCCATGACTTCGTTGATCACTGTGGCGCGCCGATCCTCCACCATCTGCAAGGACTGAGCCACTGTCGGCGCATACATGTACGGGGGAGTAGTCGTCGGAACGGTCGGTTCTTCGACGACACAGGTATCGCCGATCTCCGCCTCCGTCGCCGCAGTTTCCCCATCATAGAGGCCAAACGTCTTGACCTCTGCCGAAGTCCCCGCGCACAAGGCCGTGATCGTAAACTTGTTCGCCGAAACGTGTCCCGCAAGAATGCCCGTAACCTTTTTTTCCACCGTAAGCACGGCCATAACCACCGGATCGTTTAGCAACTCGGTTTCAACCTCCACCGTCCGCCCACCGCTTGGAACGATGAACAAAGCAGGCGCGATGCTTTTCCGAGGCGTTCCGCCGCTCAGGACGACGCTGGAAAGATCCGAGGTGACGGTACACTGTGCGTCCCTCGACACCATCTCGGTTTGCGCCCCTGTCGGCGCGAACGGGAAAGTCTTGTTGGTGCCGTCCGTGCACGCCAAGGTCACATCGATAGTTCCGCTCTGATAAAGCCCGAAGCCGTCTATCAATGTCTTGACGATGGTAACTTGCTCTTGATCCGCACGCTGGAGCCAGTGAGTTACCGTTCCGTCCTCGTCCACAGACAGAGTGGTAAACGTCCTGCCCAGACTGTAGTCGGTGCGGTCGTCGCGCCATTCGTGAGAGGCGTTCGGAGCCGGTCTGCTGTCAACTCCCGTCGTGCAGGAGATGTTGTCCGGCACGCTGTAGCCCGCTTTGTCTCCCGCCCGCATCGGCACGGTGATCCAGGTGTAGCCCGTGCCACAGTTCAAGTTCAGCACGAATCGTCCGGTTATGGCGTTATACGCAGTCGGAGCCGGGCCGCCAACCACGTTGGTCAGGCTTACACCGTGACGCGAAATACCGGACGGCACTACTTTGTTGTCAACCGACACTTCTACGACTTCGCCCGCAACTCGCAGCGTTGTCTCCATCGGCGAAATACCCCATGCGTACTCGTAGTTGAGCGGATCCAGCGTCGGCGTAGCGGCCTCGTCGATCACGCATGCCTGCCCAACTTCGCCTTCAACGCTCGCGCTTTGACCCCCTTTCAGTTGGAAGTCCGCTTGATCCGTGGTGGCACACGCGACAAGGATGCCGAACAAGGCATCAGGATCGTGCGCCGCCGCTATATCGGCAGCTTCGCCGCTGATGGTCTTGCTCACGATCAGCGTTCCCTTCGGGAAGTCTCTGTTCTCGATCCGGTTGGCCACCCGAACCGTCTGGTCGCCATCCACGTCGAAATCCGATGGCCAGATCACCGCCGTATTGGTTCTGTTGACTCCGATCACATCCGCGCCCGGGTTGTTTTCCGTCACAGAACAAGTGGCGCCCAGCGGTGCCTGGAGGGTATCGTTGCCGTTATGCCCCAAGGTCATGGTCTTGGCGTAACTGCCGCCGCTGTTCTCGCAGCTCACATGGATCGTGAACTGACCCGAGCCGCCAGACGTATTACCCGTCACAGACTTCCTCACGGTGATTGTCCGCATCTCAACACCCATGACGAAATGCGTCACGTTGTTGATGACCGGCGCGGTCGTCGCGTTCACCTGGAACGGATTGTCCGCGCTATAGCTGGTCATCTCGGGACGCCAAGTGTAGCGCGTCGGATCCAAGATCGCCGGCCTGCTGTCCACGGTCACGGTGCATGTGCGGTTGTCCGGCACATTGAAGAGCGAGGTGTTGCCTACACGCATGTTGTCCACGGTTCTTGTCCAATCAGGCACACCCGGACAGCTCAAAGTCAGCTCGAAGTAGTCTTCGTTGTCATACGCACTCGCTGCACCATTCACCAGGTTGCGCAGGTTCACAACACGATAGTCATCGGTCACCACTTCGTTCTCAACAACCACGGTCTGCTCTTCCGTTCCGATGGCCGTCGTGTGCGGTGAGATGTTCGCCACGTAGCGATAACCTCCCCCCAACGGCGGCGGGTTCGGCTCAGTGATGGTGCAGTCCTGTCCGACCAAGCCTTGATACCGCCCTCTATGGCCGTCCTTCAGTGGGAACGTTCTCGTTTCCGTGCCGCACGCCACCACAATCTCGAACACGGTTTGTTCGTTGTGCAGCGTCGTCGTGTCGGTCACAGTCTTGCGAACGTACAGATCGCCCACATCGTGCGTTCCGGGAACGATCCGGTTGGTTACGGTGACGGTCTGCGGCTGTTGGTTCACAGGGAACCCATCCGGCACGATTTCCACGAAGTTGGTGTGACCCGCAATCGTCGGTTCGTCTTCAAAGACGCTGCAAGTACTGCCGTCCGGCGCCCAATGGTCTGACGACGATTCACCCGCAGCAAGAGAGATGTCCCACTTGTAAACGCCACCGCAATTCAGCGTGATGTCAAACTTGCCGCTGTACGCGCCTGTCGCACCAACCACATTCTTCGTCACGGTGATCTGCCGCATGGTGACCGCTATCATCGAATGGGTCACGGTCTGTGTCACGCCCTCGGTCACGATGAAATCGGCTCCCTGGCTGTAGTAGTCCTCATGCCAGCGGTAGTTCGTGTCGGTGATTCCCGGAAGCTTCGTCCTGACAGTATCCGTGAGACAACGCGCGTTCAGCGGCACGCTGTATTCCGAACGGGCGCCGGTCAACAACACCACTTCGTCGAAGTTGTAGCCCGTGCCGCAGTCAAACGTCAGCACGAACGGGTCGGCGCGGTTATACGCTCCCCCCGTCGGCTCACCCGTCACCGCGTTGGTCAGGAACAGTTTGCGCATCGCGATCCCGTCTGAAACAATTCTGTTCGTCACGGTCACGTCAATGCCGCCGACAGACAATGGCGTCCTTGACGGCGAAATACTCGGCGCGTAGTAGTAGCCTGCCCTCGCCGACGGAAGCTGCGGGGTCTGATCCGCCCCCGGCTCGGTGATCGTGCATATCTGATCGACTTCGCCTTGAATGGAAGCGGTTTGACCGGCCAGCAGTCTAAGCGTATCCGGCTCCGTGCCCACGCAGTTCACATGGATTTCGAACCGATTGCTGTCGGGATGCTGCGATGTGGCGCCAGTGACCTCTTTGGTCACATGAACCCAGGCTTTGTTGACTTCTCTGCCTTCAATGTGGTTTGTCACGGACACGGTCATGTCTTCGGTCACGGTGAAGCCCGATGGCACGATACGCGCGGTGTAGCCGTTTCCAGCGCCGATATTGGCTTCTTCCTCGAACGCCTCGCAATACGTGCCGTCCATCGCCTGGAAAGTGTGGCTTTCACCATGCGCCAGATCCACAGGCGCCCTGTTCCCGCCATCGTCACAGATCATGCTGATCCTGAACGCGCCGGCGTATGCCTCTCCGGTCACGGTCTTGGTCATAACGATGTTCCGCGTTTCAGACGGAATGATCCGATGAGTCGCCGTCTGGGTGACCGCAGCGTTCATGAAAAACGGACTCGTCAAACTATAGATGGTGCCGTTGGTTCCGTGACTCAGATCCCATTTGAAGCCCGCATTGGTCGCCGGACGGTTCTCCGTGCTCATCGTACATTCCGAACCCGCCAGCACGCTGTACTCCCTCTTGTCACCAATGGTAGCGCTTATGACTTTTGCGCCTTCCCAGATGTACGGCGCACCACAGTTCATCGACAGAACAAACGGTTGTGCCACGTTGTACTCATTCAGCGAATCGTGCGCCAGCGCGTTGGTCACGGTCACGGTATAAAGGGTGACGCTATCGGGCACCACCATGTTCTCGATGGTCAGGCTGACGCCCGGCTCGTTACCGTTGTCCGCCAGCAAGGTCACGGTTCCGGTGTTGTTCGAAGCGTATTGGTAGCCCAATTTCGCTGGCGGGATACCGGCAGCAGGCTCGCTGATCGTACACTGTTCTCCCACGATACCTTGTATGGTCGCACTCTGGCCGTCTTCCAACGAGAATTCTTCCGGCGCCAACATGCTCGGGCAATCAACAACGATGCCAAAGGTGTTGCCATCGATGTGACCAGCCACCTTGTCAGCACCGGTCACGTCTTTGATCACTCTCAGCGTCGCTTTGTTGAAGTTGCTCCCGGAACGAATCTCGTTGGTCACCGTCACATCTATCGCCGCGTGGAAATCCCTCACGGTGAAGCGATTCGGCTCGATGGTCGCAAAGTTGGTGTTGTTCGCACCAATGACGGTCGCGCTCGGGTTGGTTTCGGTCACGGTGCATGCTCTGCCGACTGGAACGTCACGAATAACCGGAGTGCTGGGAGTAATAAGCACGTTTTCCCATGTGAAACCAGCACCGCAATTCAACGTGATGTGGAACGGCTGCCCCGTATAACCGGCACCGGTCACGGTCTTGGTCACGGTGACCGTCCGCAGTTGTGTCCGGATGATCGGATGCGTTGCGACAAGGGTTTCATTGCTGTTCATGGTGAACGTGTTGGGCGGAGTGATGGCGTCAGGCGTGAGCTCGTAGGTCGTGGTTCCCCATTGATAGAGCATCCCGTTGACGATCCCCGGACGAGCCGTCGTGTCCACAATACAGCTCGATCCCTGCGTCACACTGAGTTCCGCTGTGTTATTCGCCAGCAACGTCACCGGCGTGGTGGCGGCAAGACATTGCAAGTTCAGCGTGAAGGTGTTGGTCGGGTTGTACTGATCCGTGTGACCCGCCACTACGTTTTTCACGGTCAGCTTGTAATGCGCTGTTCCCGCCGTCGAAACCCTGTTCGTCACGGAAACGTCAAGCGAAACCGGCAATGCCGCTATGTCGTTCGGGACGATGTTCGACGAGTATTGATAGCCCGAATTCGCCTGCGGAATTTGCGGAGTCGCACCCACACCCGGTTCGCTGATGTTGCATTCGCTGCCCAGCACGGCTTCAACAGACGCTCCGGCACCGTCTTTCAGCAAGAAGCTCGGATCTCTGCCGATCAGGTCGCCCGTGCAGTCCACATAAATTTCGAATTCATTGGACGCATCATGCCCAGCATTAACGTCGGCAGCATTTCCGCTGACGTATTTGCTAACTCTCAGCACGCCTTTAGGGTGCGTTCCAGCAATGATTTCGTTTTCTATTTCGACGATCTCGTTTTGCCCTCTCACCACGGTGAAATTCGACGGCGCAATTGTCGCAAAGTTGGTGTGGTTCGCTTCGATCACACCTCCGCCCGGTATCGGGTCAACTTCGGTCACGACGCAGATGGCGCCAACCGGAACCGTGATGCTGTCTTCTCCGTTATGCGCCAGTTTCATTTCTTTGCTGTGGGTAGCGCCAGCAAGGCTGCAACTTACACTGACAGTAAATTCCGCTGGCGCCGGTGCGGTAACGTAACCCGTCCCGATCACGGCCTTGTTCACCGTGATGATTTGGCGCTCGCCTTGCGTCAGCCCGATATCAACGGCCTTGTTTCCGCACGGCAGCGCCGCAGTCACGGTCGCGTGAGTCGCTCCAGTCGGGATCGCGTTCGGAGCCGTGTACATCACCGAGCACTCTCCTGTTATCGCGCTTGTCGTACACTGCGTTGTAGAAAGACTGCCGTAGTTGTAGACCGATGTCGGTAACGAGAAGCTCACTACCGTCGGTGCCAGAACAAGGTTGCCGCTCGCGTCTCTGAGCGTCGCGGTAACGGTCGAGGTGCTGGTGCCGTTTGCCATCAACGTTTCCGGATTCACCGTCAACGCCGAATGGGTGCAGCTCGGCTCATCATAAAACACGCGGCTCTGTGAACTGCCGGTGATGGGCGCTCCATTCAGAGTAGCCGTGACGGTGTATCCGGTGGACGGACTTGGCGTAGCGCTCGTCCAGGTCACCGTGCAAGCGCCCGCCGTGTTAGTTGTACAAGTGTAGACCCCGCCCAATCCTGCAAGCGTGCCACCATCAACGCTCAGAATGATGGGCACATTCGGCAGCGTTCCAAAAGAATTCATCGCCGTCACGGTCACCGTATAGGCGTTATTCGTCGCAAAGTAGGTCGTCCCCACCGGTCCGGCTGGCGACACCATCAACGTAGAGAGCGTCGGATCAGGAAGAGATTGGAACACGCGACGCTGCGGGCTGCACTGATTGTTCCCCATACCCCCGGGGCTACAATTTTCTACATTAAGATTACTTGCATTGCCCCCAACATAATAAGCGCCAATATTGTCCCCATCCAAAGTAGCATTGATATCATATGTTCCGTGCCCAACGCTCGTCCAGATGACCGTACACGTACCCGACGTGTCCGTTCTGCATATGCCGGTGCCTGGCGTAAACGTTCCAGTCGCGCCCTGCGTCAATGCGCTGACACCACCGGTAGTCAACACGATATCGACATCTCTTTGAGGGTTGCCGCTCGAATCATTCGCCGTCACGACTGCCGTATAGCTGGTGGGCGTATAGCCGGAGGAATTCGTGATGTAAACCGGACCATTCGGCGTCACCGTCAACGAAGAGCGCGCCGGATCTGCGAGATTGCGCTTGTTGGTAAACAAGCAAACGATATCCCCGCCGAGTCCAGTCGCTGCTCCGGGAATGGTAACCGCCCCAGTCCCCAGCACCACCCCCACGTTCTGTATCGCTACGCCGGTAATGGAATCCATGCACTGTACGCTCAACAGCTCCCACTTGTCCGTCGGTGCGGGCATCGTCTGCGTTATTGTTACCGACTGACCCCAGTTAGCCACAGCATGAAGCGTGTTATCCGATGGGTATGGGCTTTCATCAACTCGCACGTTCGGCGCCGTCGTGGTTAACGTGCCCGTCGTGGATGAGCCAAACGAATCAGTGATATTGCCAAACGTGTAATTAAATGTGCCAGTTCCGCCCTGCGATATCGCGGCCACATGTATCATCGACGTCGATTGATAGGTTTGGTAATCCTCAACCTCACCATCTACTACCCAGGGCGCCGTAGTACTGGTGCTGCCCCACGCTTGCTGTCCCGCTCCCGTCGTGTTAACAGCGCCTTGCCCCGGCAAGCTCGGAGTTGTGCTGAAACGAAATCGCGTGATGATGGGCGTTGGCGCTCCTTGAGAATTTCTCGAGTTGTAATCAAATTCAATCTCGCCGGTGTTGGCGGTATCCTTGAGATCGGCATTCTTCTGCACCATAACAAAACCAGTGCCGGTATTGTCCGAAACATTCAGGTAGCCTTGCTGAGCGAGCGCCCCGTTCACTATGGCTTTCAGCCGGTACGTTCTGGCGTTCGCAAGCGCAACGCCCTGAAACGGTATCCAAGCGCCGCCGCGTTGTATGAAGATACCGTCGTCCGACGGGTGCGCGTTGGAGTTGATATCCGCAACGCCGTCCGAGTATGAGGCAACGGTATCGCCTAGCCACAAATTTTTGTGCGCTGTCACATGGACAGGGCCTCCCTGCGCACGCAGCACTCTGAAACCGGAAGAGATACCGGTGCCTGCCCAATCTGACGCATCACCGTAGCTCGCTTCCACGCTGATCCCGAAATCGACATACGCAACCTCCATGTCAGAGGCCATCACCACCTTGGCGAGGTATTGCGCTTGATCTTCAATATTCCAGGCCGTTCCCATTGTGGCAGGGCCAGCAGGATCACTTCCGAACCGGCGTGCGCCCTTACAAGCGCCTGAAGCATTGATCCATTGAGAGTGCCCTGCCTCGTCATAGCAAAGCGCCGACGATTTGTTCAGATCACCGCCGACACCCACCCAGGTTTGTGCAGCGTTGATCCCTCCGAGGTTAACACCATTGTCAAAGTTGGTAGTGCTATTGTTGGTTCCATAAGTGTCCCCGCCGATTTTCGGCTGTCGAACGCGAAGATAATATGTATCTGCCCATGAATCGACAATAAAGCTGTAATTGCCTGAGCCGTCCGTCGCACGGGAGCCTTTGTAAACAGTCTGCCCACCCTCTTCTTTGTAAATATCGACCCGGATGCCTCGGACGCCTTCGCCTGTGCCGTTCCCTGCTGGATCGTTGCGCACCACCCCCCTGATCACTGGCGCAACTTGACAAGCTGCCAAGTCATATTGACCGGCTGACGTCCCTGATAATGCTGTAGCCACACCCGAAAACACGTTAATGGCATAAACGCCCGCATTAGCTGTGTTCACGCTGGCCTTCGCATACAACGTTCCGTTTAGAAAGGCCATTCCCCACAAGGGGTCAGCCGATATCCCGGTAATCTCAACAACCTTGTTGTACCTCCACCCGCTGTAACTCCCGTCGGTGGAGTCTTGGCCTGGAACAATGCGCATCAACCATCTCCGATTGCCATTCGTAGCTGTTGAGGTTCGGCCAACGATTATGTAAGCGTTCCCTTCGGTATCAACCGCCACGTCTGATGCAACACGATGATCTAATAACACATTATTAGGCGCCCTAATGACGTCAGATTCGGTGGCCGGACGAATGGACGTACCGCTCCGGTTCATTGTCCCTGTTACCGGGTCATACAGCATCATGCTGTATGACCCGGTAGCTGTTGCATTGCTGTTTGCATCTGGTCTTGTGTTCAATGTCGAACCTTCACCACCAGTGAAGAGAATTCTTCCCGTTCTCTGATCGACCTCACCGCCCGACCAATATCGCGAAGCGCTTGGCAATCTGTTCCCAGGCATTTGTTTTGTCGTCACCGTTGAAGAACCGCTTTCAACTTCACGAACATTAATCGTGTCAGCGTTTTGTCCCCAATACCAGTGGTAGACGATCAGCTTTTGGTTCGGGTCCTCATTGCCGTTTTGATCTAGCGGAATACGGTTGGCGCTCATACCGTAACGGTAGCCCAAGGCAATGGTCGAGGCCGGCTCTGTGCCTCCGCCGGCGATTCTATACATCTGTGTCGTCGCTGCCGACACAGCAGGATCGTTAAACCTAAAAACATCTGTTGTATTCGCCGAATACAACGTGTTGCAATCGTAAGTCGGTGTGGTATTAATGGTCTGAGAAAGCGCACCACCCGCAAGACCCATCGTCAGCAAACCGGTTGCCAACAACGCCGTGGGTTTGGACATACTTCGCCTCTTGGTCAATAGAGAAGAAGCGCTCACAGAACCATGATCCGCATGATCCACTGTCGCGGCCTGACGGCCAAAATTGGAAACAAAGAAACCTGAAAAAAGACTTTGCGTTTTCATAAACCCCCCCTACTGCAAGACGAGACAAACCCCAAACCCAGCGCACCGCGCTCGTTTGAGGCCATTTAAATTCAGATAAACCGGGCTCCCCTTCGGGAAAACAGTTCATTTCGCTTCCGCTAAAAAAACGGCAACCAATAACCATCAACTGAAACGGTTAAACGGCTAAAGCAACCCGATAAATCCATCGCGCAGCCAAAGCCCTCTCCCCTTCAGAGTCGCCATCGTTACTCTCGTATCGAAAGCGACTCTGCGGGTACGTCTCAACCCTTTTTGCTCCCTTTAGACGCGGCGAACGCCGCCCGATTCAAGGCACGACCCCTTGTGGCCAATTGCCCAATATTTCCGTGAACACTCCCCAGCGGTACATATTCGGATAAATCATGCTTACAAAGGTTTACGCTGTCAAGATACAAAATGTTAATTTTTTGTTTTCTTTTTTAAACGCAACTGGATGAGAGATCACACCACCAATTCGTCTCTCAAAAGCAACAAAAAAGAATGTCTCTTTTGAAACTATCGCTAAAGAGAGACAGTGTTTTTAACAGTTTGTTTTAATTGAGTGCCTTTGACTAAAAAGCAAAGAAATGTGAAATCACAAAAATTACGTTCATCTTAATAAGCATACGATAGTTTATTATTGATTGTTATCGCAATTTATATTCAACAAAATAATACATTTTATAAATTTGCGGCCGTTTTGATTTGAGCGCAAGCGCATTCTGTTGCGTAACGCACCGCTTCCGAAAAGACGCGGGGACACTCACGGCTGTCGCCCATGAAGACGATGATCTGCGTTCACGAAATGTACAAAATTTTCGACATAGCGCCAAGATTGCGCCATCTTGATACGCTGGCAAACGATTTTTTCAGGCTCCCCCTACGAAAAAAGCCGTCCGGCAGACTTTACCGGACGGCTTTGGACAACAGCTTGGTGGGCCCCCTGGGAGTCGAACCCAGCACCAACGGATTATGAGTCCGCTGCTCTAACCATGCATGAGCTAGAGGCCCGTGAAACCAAGCGGGAATAGTACCAAAACCACAGTTACTGCGATACCGTCGCCGCAGAAAAAGGTTAAGGCTCGGCTTCTTTCCGTTCTGTTTTTCGCAGCACTTTCCCGCAGCATTTCCCAGTTTTGCGGCATTTTTTCTACCGGACAGCCGCCCTCCTCGTATGGCAACCGAGTTTTTTAGCTCCCCCTGTTGGCGGAGACAGCAAGGAATGGCATAATGTCGTTCCTTCGGGGTGTAGCGCAGTCCGGTAGCGCGCTTGCTTTGGGAGCAAGATGTCGGGAGTTCGAATCTCTCCACCCCGACCAGATTCAAGGCAGGCAGTATGTGGTGGTATCTCGGCAGAGCGCCCGTAGCTCATCTGGATAGAGCACCGGCCTTCTAAGCCGGGGGTAACAGGTTCGAATCCTGTCGGGCGTGCCAAATTTACGCATGTGTCGGCAACAGTTTTACGGTGGCTGTAGCTCAGTAGGTAGAGTCCCGGATTGTGATTCCGGTTGTCGTGGGTTCGAGCCCCATCAGCCACCCCAAATACAGGGTTACGCGCATCTGAATAAAATTTCGGAAGATCGCGTAACCCTTTTTCATTTTCTTGCGCTAATTCCCGCGTTGTTTCTTCCGCTTTTTTCTCGCTACGCGCAATTAAGATTCAAGATAACGCGCCATAACCCGATAGAGATCGTCACACAACGCTCCAAAATCGCCACGCCCAGCAATGTCGGCAATAGCCTGCGCACTCATCTGCCGATAATGGTCATGGTCGCTTGTCAGTCGCAAAACCGCTTCCGCCAACATCTCCGGATCGAGCATTTTCGGCGGAGCCAGACAGTCTTCGCCCGGCCAATAAACAAGCGGAGAAGGATCGATTGGCGCTTGCGTCAACGCATGATACGCCTCGCGCGACAGCGTTGGCTTGATGCAAAGCCCTGTCACGCCATCGCGCACTGCTTCCGGCAAACCATCAATGGCGGCAGCAACCACCGGCACGCCCCATGCCGCCGCCTCAATGCAAGTCAACCCGAACGGTTCGCGCATCGACGAACTGATATAAACATCAATTCCTTGATAAAAGGCCGACATGTCGTCGAGCAGACCGACAAGACGAACTTTTCCTTGCAACCCTTCCTTCACAATCAACGCTTCAAGCGCCGCCCGCTCTGACCCCGTTCCGGCGATAACGGCTTCGGCATCGACACCGCGCGTGCGCAATGCCTTAACCGTTAACACCAGCAAGCCGAAGCATTTTACCGGCACCAGCCGACCGGCGCCTCCCAAGATAAGTGGCCGACCACTTTTCAATGTGCGCGGTTCTGCGACGCTCTTGGCAGACAACACTCCGGGACATAGCGCGTTCAAGCACACATCAACCGGTTGCGTAATCTGATATTTCAGTTGCAGCGTCCGCCTGGCCGCCTGCGATACCGCGATCACCCCATCAATACGCCGAAAAAAAGCCTCCGCCAACGCGGGCGCTTGTTGATACCAGGCGCCGCCATGTTCGTAATGCAGCACCGGACATGGCCAGCGGCTGTCTTGCGAAAACGCCCGAATGTCGATGAACTGGTTCCAGATCAAAATCAAATCCGGCTTTAATTTTCGGATCAGCCGTTCACGGTTTAGCGCACGCAATATTCTTGGTCGCCGCGGTATGGGAAGCCCTAAAAAAGTATTGATGCCACAAATTTGCGAATGGCGAAGAATTGCCGGCGCCAGCGTCGGCGCGGTAGCGCCATGATCGGCAACCGTTAAATGTTGTATCGGAAACAGTGGCGAATGTGCCACAAAATCGGCAAAGATTCGCTCGACACCGCCAACCGTTCGCACGTTGACAAGGTGCAAAAGGCGCTTGGGCATCTTCGCTTTCACGCCTGCTCCAGAATTTTCAATCGCGGTCACGTTTCCCCCTGTCGCGGTGACGCTCTTATGAGAACTGCCAGCAATGTGATAAACAACACTGTTGCTTCACGGCTAAAAAACAAAGCATCCGTCAGTCCCGAAAAAGCGAAAGCGAAAATCACTCCCAGCAACGCCAAATTTCTCGGTCTGGCACGCCAACCCGAAGCAATTACTGCGAAATACACCCACAGCAGCAAAACGCCTCCCAGTACGCCGCGCAGCGACAGCTCTTCAAGCAGCTCGTTGTGCATGTTGATCTGACTGTAATGCAGCGCAACAGGGTCTAAACGATGTTGCTCAACCGCTTCAGCGATGATCTGCGCACGCTTCCAATAACCGCCGCCCAGCGGCTCCTGCTTCAGCGCCATGACGCTTCCCCGCCACAGTTCAAAGCGGGTGCCGATTGAAGTTGCCCGATTTTCTCCCGAAGCGTACTGAGTGATATCGGTATAAGCCTCTATCAAACGCGGCTTGACCAGATAGGGATAGCTTCCGATGAGAGCGACCGCCCCCAACAGCGATGCAATGCCCAGGATTTTCCACTTGCGAACGCGCTCGCTCAAGAGCAGCAACAATGAGCCTCCGATGAAAAAACAGAAAAGCGCTATGCGCGTTTCTGTCCATAAAACAATACCCAACGCCAGCAAACCGATGCAGGCCAACACGCCCCAGTGTTTTCTTTCGTCAATTTGTCGCGTCAACTGCAAACCAAGATAGGCGAAGCTCACCGCAAGCACTTCATAAGAAAAAAGGGTCGCCCACTGTTCCCGTCCGTCCCTTTCCTGTTGCAAAATAAACGCATAGCCCGCAGCTATCATGAGGGCGAGTACCAACGTAATACTCAACGCCTGGAACCAACGCTCATGGAAAGACGGTCGGCGTGTTGACAAATATCCGACCAACAGCAAGCCCATTAAAAACCGGCTGCTTGTAGATAGATAGACTTGCAGTGCGTCGATCTCCGATGAAAACGTCCCCGCATCGATGATTGTATGAGCCGTCCGGTAAAACGCAAAAGAAGCCAACGCCGCCAGCAGAAAAAGGACGCCGTTGTCAGGGCGCTTTCTGTCCAGCGCCCACCCGATCCCGGCCAGCCCGCATGCGAAATAAAAAATTTTGCGAGCCTCTGCCGGAAACGGCACGGCCAATAACAAAACAATCAGGGTCAGACCATAAACAGCCCATTCCACCCAAAGCGTTTTCTTGTTTTTTTTCTGGATGTCGCTATCTTTCATGTTGCTTTTACCGCCGTAATTCTCTTTTGTTTTTTACAAATAAAATTTTGCGGCTGATGCGCACATGCGGCGACAACAAAAAGCCCCTCGGGGAAATGGCTTCCATCAAAGAGTTGATACCGTTTCGGCTGTCGTGGCTCAAGTCTTCTACATTGTCCAGTAAAATCCGGCTCTGTTTTACACACAGCGCCTCGAAAAGGCGTTGCTGGTAAACGGTCTTGACGTTACCCTTTAACTTGGCAAGCACCAACAACATATTTTTCGCCTTGGTATCGTCCAACTCGGTAGAAAGACTTTTCTCATGTTGGCGATAAAAATAAACCGGCGTGCCCGAAATCAAAATGCGCGGCGACTGATTGAGAAGATCGAGAGCGATAAAAATATCTTCGTAGCAACACATCTCCGGAAAACGCAGCGTCTCAAACAGCCGACGGGAGAAAATACAACCGGTCAAATGCCCCATGTGGCGTTGATGGCGCAACAATTCCTCCCAAAATGCCGTAACCCCGATAGGAGAAAAAAGTGCCGTTTCCACTTTCTGCGGTATCAGCGTCCCGCGAAAGCGGTGTAGCGACGTCACAACCATTTCAGCCGATTGCGCTTGAGCAGCCTTCAATAGAAGTTCGCAGGCGTTTGGCGCCAAAACATCATCGCCATCGACGAACATCAGATAAGGCGCCGTCGCCAGCGCCAATGCCGCGTTGCGTGCTTTGCCGACGTTGCGAAACGAAACGTGATCGACTTTGGCGAACGGGCATTCTTTGGAAAAAGCGTCGAGTTGCTCACCCGTTCCATCCGTCGAAGCATCTTCGATCATTACCACTTCAAGATTGTCAATTCCTATCGTCTGCGCACGAAGCGACGCCAGCGTTTCGGGAAGATACGCGGCCTGGTTGTGAGTCATCAGCAGAATGGAAAGTTGCGGCCTCATTTGTTTGCTATCCGGGTTCGTTTCAAACGGATGATTCCTCGTGAAACTGCAAGTGATGTAATCGGGAATAAACGCCCTGTTGCGCCAACAAAACACGATGTGTTCCCAGTTCGATGATCCGGCCACGTTCCATCACCGCGATTCGGTCGGCGTTTTCAATGGTGGACAAGCGGTGCGCAATCACAATCGTTGTTCTGTTTTTCATCAGATTTTCCAGCGCCGCCTGCACCAGCCGTTCGGATTGTGTATCGAGTGCGCTGGTCGCTTCGTCCAATATCAAAATCGGCGCGTTCTTGAGCAACGCCCGCGCAATAGCCAAGCGCTGCCGCTGTCCGCCCGACAAGCGCATGCCTTTCTCGCCAATCAATGTGTCGAAACCTTCCGGCATCGCTTCAATAAAATCGAGCGCATTGGCCGCGTGCGCCGCTTCGACAATGGCTTCATGGCCGTTAACTTCCTGTCGTCCATAGGCGATGTTCGCCGCCACGCTGTCGTTGAACAAAACAACATCCTGACTCACCAACGCAATTTGCGAGCGCAAACTGCCCAGCGTAATCTCGTTAAGCGGAATACCATCGAGCAGGATTTCTCCCGATTGCGGAACGTAAAACCGTGGGATCAGACTGACCAACGTTGTTTTGCCGCCGCCCGACGGCCCCACCAGCGCCAGCGTTTCTCCTGGCTTGATGTCCAGCGTAATGCCGCTCAAGGAATCACGCTTCGCACGCGCGTAGCGGAAGCTCACATTCCGAAAAGACAACGCTCCCCGTGTTTCGCTCAACACTCGCGTCCCGTGATCCGGCTCCGGCGCTTCGTCGAGAAATGAAAAGACACTTTCAGCGGCAGCCAATCCGCGTTGCAACGATACCGTCACGTTGGTAATGCGCTTGATCGGCGCAAACACCATCATCATCGCCGTCACAAAAGTGACGAACCCGCCCGGCGTCAACGCATCCTGCCGCGCCAAGACTCCTGCGTAATACAACACTGCCGCCAACGCGCAAGCGATGATCAGTTGCGTGACGCCGGTGTTGAGCGCCGATGTTGCCCGCTGTTTGACGAGATTCTGACGAATCGCTTTGGCGCCTTCGGCGAAACGCCCGGTTTCGTGCGTTTCGCCGTTGTAAATCTTGACCACACGTTGACACTCGATGCTTTCTCCTAGCACTTGTGTCAACACTCCCATTTGTTTCTGGCTTTCGCGCGACAATCCGCGCAAGCGACGGCTGATGTATTGAATGCAAATTGCCACGGCCGGAAACACGGTAAAGCACACCAACGTCAAGCGCCAGTCGATGTAAAGCAACAGCCCAAACAACCCAAGCACGGTCAAGCCGTCTTTGACGGTAATGGTAATCACGTTGAAACCAGCTTCTGTGATCTGGTTTACATCGTTCATCACCCGCGACACCATCCGCCCCGACGGTTGATTTTCGTAATACGTCACCGGCAATCGCAGCAAGAGCGCGAACATTTCCTGCCGCAACCGTTGCACCAAATGTCCGGACAACCAACTTGTCGCATACTCGTTCACGAAACTCGACAGCCCGCGCAACAGGAAAAGGCCAATGATCGCCAACGGCACCCATACCATCGTCTGAGGGTCTTTGCCGACAAGACCGCCATCGACCAAGGGCTTCATCAGCGCCACAAAAGCAGGTTCGGTCGCTGCCGCAATGGTCATCGCCAGCAACGACACCGCAAACACTTTCCAATAGCCGCGCAAATATTTCAGCAGGCGCTTATAAAGCATCCAGCTGTCGGCGGTTATTTTTTTAGGCAGCGCCATATCGTTTCAATCGGGGCAACTTAAGAAAGGCAAATGAGTGCCATGATTATAAAGAAGCGGGCGGCGCTCTGCCATTGCAACGACGCTCAAAGCGCCTTTTCTTCCGTATTTTTGGGGTAAATCCGCACCATCACGATCCGCGGCCCCTTCATTTTCTTGACCACTGCATCAAACTTGTCAAATTCGATCTTCTGCCCCTCCTCCGGAACGTCGCCCAGTTTTTGCATAATCAACCCACCGACGGAATCGACGCCCGATTCCTCAATATCAATACCCAGCGCCCGCTCCAGAGTGAAAATCGGCAGACTGCCCTTGCCGATCAACGTGCCATCGTCGAGTTGCGTCCATTCTCGTTGCGACTGCCGGAATTCATCTCGAATCTCTCCGACCAGCGCCCCCAGCGCATTATCCATCGTGATAAAACCGAGGGGGCGTCCTTTCTGCGTCGTTACCACCGTAAAGTGTGGTGCGCCCTGACGAAAACGCCGCAACAACTCGGTCGCAGGCAAATGCGTCGAAACTGTTTCAATCGGTCGCGCCAACGCCTCAAACGAAACCGGCTCGCCGCGCTGAATGGCATGAAACACATCCTTCACATGAACGACGCCTTCTACCTGACCTTCTTTGTCGAGATAGGGATAGCGGCTGAAACGGTGTTCAACCATCTTTTCCAGATTCTTTTCAAGTCCGTCCCTGGCCGACAACACCACCATCTCGTTGGCCGGACGCATCAAGTCGCCGACATCGAGATCACGAAAATCGAGCGATTGCGCCAGCACTTTCCATTCATCACTGGTCGCATGCGTATCCGCCCGTGAGCTGCGCAGAATAACTTTCAATTCTTCCGGTGAATACTGGCTGTCCTGGAGCGCATCGGCATCAAGCCCCATGATCCGCAGCAGATAATTCGAGCTGTGATTCAGAACCCAAATCGCCGGATACATCAGCCAGTAAAACGCATACAACGGAAAAGCCGTCCAAACGCCAATTCTCTCAGACTGGCGAATTGCCAGCGACTTCGGCGCCAGTTCGCCTACAACAATGTGCAAATACGAGATGGTGAAAAACGCTACAAAGAACGAAACACCATGCAAAACACCCATATTTTCAACGCCCACCGCCTGGAACAATGGGCGAAGCAGATACGCGAATGCCGGTTCGCCGATCCATCCCAATCCAAGCGACGCCAGCGTAATGCCAAGCTGACATGCCGACAAATAGGCATCAAGATGTGCGTGAACCTTGAGAAGAATGCGCCCGCGCCAGCCGTAAGTTTTGGCAATCGCCTTGACACGAGTTTGACGCAGTTTGACTAGACTAAATTCAGCCGCTACGAAAAACCCGTTCAAAAAAACCAGCAAGAACGCGATAAAAATCAGAAAAAGGCTTTGCCACATACGCCGAAAACGCTCCGAGTCCTTTTCAGAACAAAGAAGTCGTTATTTTGCCCGATTGACGCCGGAATGTCTTGTGGAAACGCCCGCCCCCCAGCTCTTCTTGGTAAACTTAACCGCAATCCCAACCGGAGCAGACGATGCAATGGGAAGACATTCGTTATTTTCTCGCGCTGGCGCGTCATGGCAGCCTGTCTGCCGCCGCACGTGCGTTGCAAGTCGAACATTCGACCGTCAGCCGCCGCGTCGCCGCGCTGGAAGAGATGGTGCAACTCCGTTTGTTCGACCGCCTGCCGCGCGGCTGGCAACTGACCGCCGAAGGCCACACACTGCTGCCTTACGCCGAGCGCATCGAACAGGAAATGCTTTCCTTCTCACGCGCCACACTCAGCGCCGCTACTGTCGGCGGCACCGTCCGACTTTCGGCGCCGTCTCTGCTGATTGACACGTTCTTGATCCCGCGGCTTGCAGCGCAACGCGCTCGTTGGTCGTTAATCGACCTTCACCTCTTCGGCGAAACGCGCACTGCCAACCATTTTTACCGTGGCGCCGATCTGGTCATCCGTCTGGGGCGTCCGCAAGACGCTTCGCTGGCCGCCCGTCGATTGGCCGTCTTGGGCTATGGCCTCTACGCTTCGCCCGATTACCCGAAGAAACCGCCGGAAGACTGGTGCTTCATCGGTGCCGACGACAACCTTCGTCACACGCCCGAGCAGCAATGGCTCGAAACATTCAGCAACGGCCGCCTCTTTGCGCTTCGTTGCGACCAACCATCGGGAATGCTCAAAGCCGCTGCCGCCGAATTGGGCATTGCCGTTTTGCCGCACTGCATAGCACGCGCTGCTGGCACCCTCGTGACGCTCGAAGGAAATTTCGATATTCCGTCGCGGGAAATCTGGCTGCTCATCCATCCCGACGCCCGCCGCATTCCGCGCATTCAAGTTATGGCCGATTTGCTGACCGATCTCTTTGAGCACTACGCGCGTCTGCTGGAAGAAGGCATACCGCCGCCGGACTTGTTTTCAGAAAAATTCGAAAAATAATTCCCTGCACCCAAACCGCCTGCCAACAATTCCCCCACAAGAGAGGTTCCCATGATTCGAAACGTAGAAGGCGACATCCTGTTGAGCAAAGCTCAAGCCATCGCACACGGCATTGCGCCGCAAGACCACTTCGATAGCGGCCTCGCGCTGGCGTTACGCGAACGCTGGCCGTCGATGGTACGTGACTACCGCCACGCAGCGCGTTCGCACGCGCCCGAACCCGGAAGTATCTGGGCTTGGACAGGCATAGACGACGAAGGCATTACGCGCTGCATCGTCAATCTGCTGACGCAGAACATGATGCATACCGGCTCTAACGCGAAGCCTGGCAAGGCCACATTGGAGAATGTCGGTCATTGCCTGCGTGAACTGGTCAAGTACGCGCAGAAGGAAAAAGTACGAAGCCTCGCGCTGTCGCGCCTGGCTACTGGCGTCGGCGGGCTAGACTGGGTTGATGTCAAATCGCTGATTGACAGATACTTAGGCGGACTCGATATTCCGGTGCTGGTGTACGAGGTTTATCGCAAAAACGTAGTCGCCAACGAAAAGTTGAGTTGATTTTGTCAGTGATTGCTCTTTGAGTTTCAGTTCCTTATTCCGCTTGCGTGAAAAGGAAGTTAAATCACACCACCACCAGATTATCGCGGTGAATCAGTTCCGGTTCTTCCATATGTCCGAGAATCGCTTCGATTTGTGATGACGGTTGCCGCAGGATTCGGCGCGTATCGGCAGCGTTATAGTTAACCAGTCCACGCGCCAGTTCCTTACCGCTTTCATCGTAGCAGCCGACCACTTCACCGCGCTCGAATTCTCCTTCGGCCTGGATCACGCCGATCGCCAGCAGACTTTTGCCTTCTTCCGTCAATGCTTTCGCAGCGCCCTGGTCGAGATAAAGTTTTCCCGCCAGTTGCAGGTGATCGGCAAGCCATTGTTTGCGTGCAAGCAATGTTGCCGTTTCGGCAATCAGTTGGGTGCCGATCCGTTCGCCTTGCGCAAGACGTGTCAGCACATCTTTTTCGCGGCCACTGGCAATCACGGTCGAAGCGCCAGAATGGACAGCACGCTTGGCAGCAAGTACTTTTGTCAACATGCCGCCTTTGCCAATGCTGGAACCGGCTCCCCCTGCCATTGCTTCCAGCGCCGGATCGCCAGCACGCGCCTCTTCAATCGGCGCAGCGTCAGGATGTTGGCGCGGATCAGCGGTGAACAAACCGATTTGATCGGTCAGCAGAATCAATACGTCGGCTTCAATCAAATTGGTCACCAACGCGCCCAGTGTATCGTTGTCGCCGACTTTGATTTCCTCGGTGGTAACAGTATCGTTTTCGTTGATGATCGGAATGACGTCGAGCGCAAGAAGTGTGCGCAATGTCGAACGCGCATTCAGATAACGCCGACGGTCGGCAAGGTCTTCGTGAGTTAACAAAATTTGCGCGGTGCGCAAGCCCGATAACGCAAACGCTTCCTCATAAGCGTGCGCCAACCCCATCTGCCCGACCGCAGCGGCAGCTTGCAATTCCGGGATTGCGTGCGGTCGCGTCGTCCACCCTAAGCGTTTCATGCCTTCAGCGATTGCGCCCGACGACACCAGAAGGACTTCCTTACCGGCCTTTTTGAGTTGCGCGATTTCTGTTGCCCAGCGCAACACCGCTTCGTGATCGATGCCACGCCCTTCATCGGTGACGAGGCTGGAACCGACCTTGACGACAATGCGGCTGGCTTCTGCAACAACCGAACGCTTCACGATGTTTCCCCTGGTTTGATTTTCGGAGGCGTGTGCTGTACATCAATCGGCGTCGGCGTCAACACCACGGCCGCCTCATTTTCCGCCTTATCTTCCGCCTCTAATGGCAGCGCTTCCGCCGGATGTTCGTCGAGCCAGTGCGAAACTGCCTGCATCAACGCAGCGCAACCGTTTCCGGTCAACGCACTGACCGCATAAACAGGCCCTGTCCATCCGAACGTCCGCAAAAAATCGGCGCATCGCACGTCGCGCTCTTCTTCGTCGATCATGTCGATTTTGTTCAGCACCAGCCAACGCGGTTTTTGATACAACGCTTCATCGTAACGCCGCAATTCTTCAACAATCGCATGCGCCTCTCGCACCGGATCGGTTTCAGGATCGAACGGCGCCAGATCGACGATGTGCAACAGCAAGCGTGTACGCTGCAAATGGCGCAGAAATCGATGCCCCAAACCGGCGCCTTCGGCAGCGCCTTCGATCAGCCCGGGAATATCGGCCATCACAAAACTTTTGTCCATATCGACGCGGACGACACCCAAGTTCGGCGCCAACGTCGTGAACGGATAATCGGCGACTTTCGGTTGCGCCGCGCTGACCGCACGAATCAGCGTTGATTTACCGGCGTTAGGCATTCCGAGCAACCCGACATCGGCCAGCACTTTCAATTCGAGATGCAAACGCCGCGCTTCGCCTTTCTCGCCGGGCTGAAATTGTCGCGGCGCCCGATTGGTGCTCGACTTGTAATGCAGATTGCCCCAGCCGCCGCGTCCGCCCTTCGCCACCATCGCACGCGCTTCGTGGTGCGCCAAATCGGCAAGCGCTTCGCCGGTTTCGGCGTCCTTCACCACTGTTCCTACCGGCACACGCAGCACCATATCGTCGGCGCCACGCCCGTATTGATCCGACCCGCGACCGTTTTCTCCACGCTTGGCGCGAAAGATTTTCAGGAAACGGTAATCGACCAACGTGTTGATATTGCGATCAGCGATCAGATAAATACTGCCGCCGCGCCCGCCGTCGCCGCCATCCGGCCCTCCGCGCGGAATGAATTTCTCACGACGAAACGAGGCCGCGCCGCTACCACCGTCGCCCGCATACACTTCGATAAACGCTTCATCTACAAATTTCACAATTCCGCCTTGCGATAAAGCACGTACATTTCCGTATCGTCACCGTAGCGACTTCCCGATTTCAACATTTCAAAACCTTCCAATTCCGACACGTTCTGCAAGTTCGTCGCGTCGTATTGCACCAACAACAACGAACACGTTGTCGCCGCCGGTTTCTGTTCCGGAAGTGTTTTCACTTGCGCATAGTAATAAAAAATCGCCCGTTGCGCTTCGCCGACTTCACGACTCGCCACGCAACCCTCCGCGGCATACGGGCGCAACATCTTCGCCACCACCTCATAGCTGCGCCGCGAATCGACATACGGCATCCACATCGTCGCCACCAGCCCCCAAATCAGCATCATGCCCACCGCCCAGTTCAACACCGCACGCTGGTTCGATTGCCGCGCCGGACGCACCAACAGAATCCACAACACCGTCAAAAACAACGACACCGACGCGCCGCGCAAGCGGAACGTCGGTTGATAACCGACCTCAGCATCGCGGAACAATTCCGCTGCATACGAACCGAGACCATTGATATACGCATCCCACCAGAAGAACCACAGCGCAATCGCCGCCAGGCCGAACGTCAGAATGCCGAACCAGTCGAGTCCCGCCGAACCGCCGCGCGGCAAAGTCTCGACTTCTATAGCCGCCAACAACGCCAACGGCACCAGCAACACCATCGCTTCAATCGGTCGAACGTCGGGAACCAGTAGCAACGCTACCACGCCTGTCACCGCCACGCACATCGGTAAAATCACCTGTGGCGTTCGAAAACCGTCGTTGAAACCACGCGCCCGAATCCACACCAGCCACAAAATCAACGGCCAAGCCGGAAACGCCACCCACGGCAAATTGCGCCATAGCCAACCGAGATTTTCAACGGTTCTTTGTCCTGTCCACCACACCGACGGACATTGCGCCGCCCACCATTGCGCGAACAATTCCGGAGAGCGCTGATAAAGCCCCAGCGGCCACAACGCGCACAACACCGTTGCTAACACCAGCGCAATCCCCAACGTCGCCAAATACGATTTTTGCCGCCAACCTGAATGCAAACACGGCAGCAATAACGCCGGCAACAACAACCAGAACCAAGCCGCCAAACTATAAGAAAACGCCCCCATCGTCAGTGCGCCGCCCAACAACACGCCGGCAAAACCCGGACGCCGTAGCGCCAGCGCCAATGCCCACATCCCTAACGCAATCGCCGCCATCAGCCCCAGCTGGGGCGACAGTTGATGCGCACGTTCAAACAAACCGACCGAACCGATCAAAATCAACATCGGTAACCAGCGTTGCGCTTTGCCGTCGCTCTTGCCGCTATTCTTGTGATAGCGACCTAACTCGTGCCCCGCCATCGAAACACATCCCAGCATGATCAGCAGCAACAAACCCGCCGCCAGTCGCGCCGCATCATGCGGCGCCAACCAGGGCGTCGCCATCTTCATAGCCACCGCCGCCAATTGCGCCACCAGCGGCCCATAAACAAAATACGGCTCACCGATCAGTAACGGCACCAGAAGATCGCCGGTGTTAACCATCTCCCAAGCAATAACGATGGTTCTAGCGTCCTCGCCCTTCCAGGGCGCGTGCCCGACCAACCCCAGCGCCACCCAAGCAAGACACAGCAACACCAGCCCCCCCAACTTCAGCGTCTGCCAGCGGTCGAGAGATACGCGAGTCTCAAGTCTTGAGATATGAGGAAAATCAAGCGGCATAACAATCAGACGCCCATTCCCCTCTCCCACAAAAAGAGAGGCTTACCCACAATCGCATCGTCATGACCTCTGGCACAAGCGGGAAAGAAAAGTGGTTAATCGGATGGAATATCAAAGTCGGCAACGGAGTTGGCTCACAAATTCCAGATTATCCCAGATTTCCCATTAGAAACGATTTCTAATGGCTACCAACAGAATAAGGGCTTGATTAAAATGGGTTTAGTGACCTTCCCTCGGTTTTTCGTTTCCCGTGCCCGTTTGAGTCATGCAGCCCTCTCCTGCGCGAGTTGACCTTCCCTCGGTTTTTCGTTTCCCGTGCCCGTTTGAATCATGCAGCCTTCTCCTGCGCGAGTTGCTTGTTGATCCAATCTTCCATGAACTTCATAGGGGAAGTGTATCCAAGCGC
>JAITMR010000073.1 GCA_031277215.1 Burkholderiales bacterium | reverse complement strand
TCTTCTGCGCGAAGCGAAGCGGAGTCGCAGAACGCAGGCGTCTACCCTCCCCGATCAAAATCGTTTCGGGGACAAGCTCTTTGAAAAGGGGGCTTCGGATGCACCGCGGCTTCTTGTGAGATATATTTGTGAGATGCTTTTATAGATTCTGCGACTTCGCTGCGCTACGCGCAGAATGACAGAGTACTGATTGGACGGAAAAAAGACACTGGATTCCCGCCAGAAACACGCGGGAATGACGGCACATTCGTGCCTTTCTCCGCGCCTCCGCGTGAAAATGATTTTTCTCCGTGCCTTCGCGTGAATAATAAACGACACTAGATTCCCGCCAGACTTGTCCCCGCAGCGATTTTGGGCGGGGAAGCACGCGGGAATGACGGTGCATTGTGCCTTTTACAATGGAATCGTGAATTCACGCACCGCGTCTTCGCGTGGAATAATGCTTTTCTGATCCCTAATTCCTGGCCTCTGATATTTACTCCCCGACAATTTTCACAAGCACCCGTTTATCGCGCATGCCGTCAAATTCACCGTAGAAAATTTGTTCCCAAGTTCCAAAATCAAGCTGACCGTTTGTGACCGCAACGACAACTTCGCGTCCCATCACGGTGCGCTTCAGATGCGCGTCGGCGTTGTCTTCATAGCCGTTGTGGTTGTACTGATTATGTGGTTTTTCGGGCGCCAGCTTTTCCAGCCAACGTTCAAAGTCGCGGTGCAAACCGCTCTCATCGTCGTTGATAAACACGCTCGCTGTGATGTGCATGGCGTTTACGAGGCACAGCCCCTCACGGATGCCGCTCTCGGTGAGCGCGGCGTTGATTTGCGGTGTGATGTTGACCATGCCGCGGCGGGTCTTGGTATGAACGTGCAGTTCTTTTCGAAAAGATTTCATGATTTGCCTCACTGATTTTCAGGAGCAAGAAACGTCATTTTATCGGACGTGTGCGGGCGGCAGGTTGCCGCCCGTGTCTTGTCGCCCTAAATCAACGTAGTATCCGTTGACTATTTTCCGCCGTTAATCATCTTGGAGACAATCCCTTTATCGGTCGTGTTTTCACCGATAAAGACACCGGCGAGATGCACAAAGACATACACTCCGACGAAGTATCCGAAGTAAACGTGGATATCTCTCAGAAAGGTACGCAGTTCACGCACGTCGTCCCCTCTTGGGCCGAATTTCAGGAACAATCCTATCGCGAGAATCACAACCAAAGCGGTGTAGAGCAAAATATACAACCCGCCTCGCAATCGCTCGTTCGCGGTCGCCCCTTTGCAACACGGCGAATTAAATTTGACGCCGTTTACAAAAAAATCTAAAAATCTCAAAAGCAGCAAGCCGACCAGCACATAACCCGCATAAAAATGCCAATCAAACATGGGGGTTCTGATTTTTCTTGCAATGCTGTTCGCTTCTTGAGGCGAAATCGAAACATCGTTTTCCGCCAGCGCAGAAGCGATAACGTTCCCGTTTTCGGGAATGTTCATCCACGTGTGGTTTAAAAACGCGGTGGAAAGCGCCAGTAAAATGCTTAGAGCGATCGTCCAATGTAAAAATCGGTGCAAAAGTGAAAAATGCGTTTGGCTCATGCGATCATCCGTTCCCTAAAAAGTCGTTTAAGAGTGAGAAAAGTCTGGCGGTTTGGCAAGACTCTGAATAGGGGTAAACCCTCGCGGCATCAGGCATCATTTTGGCCGTTCAGGATTGTAATACCATAACCTGGTTTAGGAACGTAAAGAACATGCGAACGGCGTGCAAGCGAAACTATGTCCTCCATTAGGATAGATTATCCGTTAGGTGAGGCACCCGCGCTCCTGAGCTCACTTACAACGCTTCCAGTGTCGTATGCGCCAGCGACAACCATTTGGCGCCGTGATCGCGGAAGTTGATCTGAATACGCGCATCGTTGCCGTTGCCTTCGGCGTCGATGATCATGCCGTCGCCGAATTTGGTGTGGCGCACGCTTTGGCCGATTCGAAAATGACCGGCGCGGGTATGAATCGACGGCATCGGCTTGGGCGAATTAACACGTGGCACGGTGCTGGTGCCGCGTGTTGTTGTCGATGTCGTTGTTGCGCGTGAGCGGTTGCGGGCATTTGTGTGAGAAGAAATATCGCGTTCGTCATCGTAAAAGGTTTGACGAAACTTCGCTGACGTTTCATGCAAGGGTGACGGCGACAACCATTGCATCAGTTCAGTGGGCAGTTCGCCCAGGAAGCGTGACGGCAAGTTGTAGCGGGATTGTCCGTGCAATCGGCGAGTTTGCGCATAGGTCAGATACAGGCGGCGGCGGGCGCGGGTGATGGCGACATACATCAATCGCCGCTCTTCTTCGAGGCCGTGTGTTTCCTGCAAGCTGTTTTCATGTGGGAACAATCCTTCTTCAAGGCCGGTAATAAAAACGGTGTGGAATTCCAATCCTTTAGCGGCGTGCATGGTCATCAGTTGCAATGCCGGTCGTCCTTCGTCGGCTTGGGCGTCGCCTGCTTCCAGCGCGGCGTGAGCGAGGAACGCGGTCAGTATGGCTGCGTTATCACTGGTTGCCGGGCTGTTTCCGTCGCCGTCAAGCGGCTGGCTGACATCGCGTTCTTCAAGAAACAAGCGTGCAGCGGCGACCAATTCGTCGAGATTTTGCAGACGTTCTTCGCTTTCGCGCTCTTGCCGATAGTGCGCACTGAGGCCGGACGTTTCGAGCATCTGCTCAATCATTTCCGGCAAAGAAAGCGGTGCAATGTCGTTGCGACATTTTTCGATGAGTTGAATGAAGGCGGCAATGTGTGTGCTGGCTTTGCCGCCAACGGCGCTCGTGCGGGCGGCTTGCCACAGCGAAACGCCTTGTGCGCGGGCGCTGGCTTGCAGTTGTTCCAATGTGCGTGCGCCAATGCCGCGCGGCGGGAAGTTGATGATTCGCAGTAACGCGCCATCGTCGTCGGACGAGGCGATCAATCGCAGGTACGCCAGCGCGTGTTTGATTTCGGCGCGTTCAAAGAAGCGCAGGCCTCCGTAAACCCGATAGGGCAAACCCGCGGAGAAGAGGGCGTGTTCAAGCACACGCGATTGGGCGTTCGAGCGGTACAGCACGGCGATGTCGGAAAGCGGCACGCCTTGCTCGGCTTGTTCTCTCGCGGTGTCGGTGACGAATTGCACTTCTTCGAAATCGTTGTTGGCGGAGAACGCGGATAACGGTTCTCCGTGCGGCGCTTCTGTCCACAGGTTTTTGCCCATTCGCGCCTGGTTGTGGCAGATCAGCGCATTGGCAGCGTCGAGAATGCAGCCGTGTGAACGGTAATTTTGTTCGAGTTTAACGATGCGCACCGGTTGATCGGGTTTGGCGAAATCGTGCTCGAATCGTTGCATGTTGCCGACGTTGGCGCCGCGAAATGCGTAGATGGATTGGTCGTCGTCGCCGACGGCGAATACCGACGCTTCTGGCCCGGCCAGCAGTTTTAACCAGCGATACTGCAATACATTGGTGTCCTGAAATTCATCGACGAACAGATGCGTGAAACGTTGCCGGTAATGGTCGCGCAATGGTGGCCGCGTTTCCAGCAACTCGTAGCTGCGTAACAACAACTCGCCGAAATCGACAACGCCTTCGCGTTGACATTGCGCTTCGTAGAGTGCGTAATGCTCGACCATCCGGCGGGCGTGTTCGTGCGAGGCTTCGACAGCGTTGGGACGTAGCCCTTCTTCTTTGGCATTCTGGATAAACCATTGCAGCGCTTTGGGCGGGAAGCGTTCGTCGTCGAGCTGGTGGGCGCGGTAAAGTCGCTTGATCGACGCCAGTTGATCGGCGGTGTCGATGATTTGAAACAGCGCCGGAAGATTGGCGTCGCGGTGGTGGGCGCGTAGCATCCGGTTGCACAGGCCGTGGAATGTGCCGACCCACATGCCTCGGGTGTGGATCGGCGTCAATGCTGACAGCCGCGTCAGCATCTCTCTCGCCGCTTTATTGGTAAAGGTCACGGCGAGGATCGACATCGGCGATGCCTGGCCATGCGCCAGCAACCAGGCGATGCGGGAAGTTAGCACCCGCGTTTTGCCGCTGCCGGCGCCGGCAAGGATCAGCGCCGAGCCTTGCGGGAGCGTGACGGCGGCGCACTGTTCGGCGTTCAGGGAATCAAGAATCGTATTCAAAGGAGGGTTCATGCCGGAATTATCCCGGAAACGGCAGCTTGGCGCACCCCGCCTTGCCCCGAATGTTGTCAAGACGACAAAGAGAGGGACAAAGTGCGTGGTTTTCGCCGGAACCCATCAATCCTGGGAGAAGGCAACGCTATAATCCTCTCGTAATTCTGACCACTCTCTGGAATGCCATGAGCACTCTCGAACTCACATCGCCGACAGCGTTGCGTACTTTTGTACAGGGAATTCGTGCGGCGGCGCCCTACATCTATGCGTTTCGCGGCAACACGTTCGTTATCGCGCTGGGCGGCGAAGTGGTGGCTGACGAAACGTTTCTCGGCATCGTTCACGATTTGAACTTGTTGCACAGCCTCGGCGTGCGTCTTGTCGTGGTGCATGGCATGCGCCCGCAGATTGACGCGATTTTGACGCAGCAAAACATCGAAGCGCGTTTTTCCGAAGGCGTGCGTATCACCGACGCCGAAACCATGGATTGCGTGCTGGAAGCGGCGGGGCAAGTTCGCAGTCGCATTGAAGCGTTACTGTCGCTGGGCTTGGCCAATTCTCCGATGGCGGGCGCTCGCAATCGCGTGTCAAGCGGCAATTACCTGACGGCAAAACCAATGGGAGTCATCGGCGGCGTCGATATGCAACTGACAGGAGAAGTGCGTCGCATTGACCGCGAAGCAATTCAACAACGGCTTGACGACGGCGATATCGTGCTGATTTCCCCGCTCGGCTATTCGCCGACAGGTGAGATTTTCAATTTGTCGATCGAAGAAGTCGCCGCTAAAGTTTCCGTGTCGCTGGAGGCCATGAAGCTGATCTTCCTGTCTGAAGACGATGGTATCCGAAAAGGGCGTAAACTGCTGGACAGTATTTCGATGGACGATGCCGAAAAACTGATGAAAACGCCGGATAGACTGTCACTATTGCATCGGTTGTATTTGCCGCAGGCGATATACGCTTGTCGCGGCGGCGTGCCGCGCACCCATTTTTTATCGAGCCGAAAAGATGGCTCTTTGCTGCTTGAACTCTTTACACGGCAAGGGGTAGGTACGATGTTGGCGTCGCGGCCGCTGGCCATTTTTCGGACAGCGACCATCGACGATATCAGCAGCGTTCTGGCGCTGATCGAGCCGCTTGAGGCGCAGGGCATTCTGGTACGTCGTTCACGCGAGCGCCTGGAAGCGGAGATCGAGCGTTTCATCGTCGTCGAGTACGACAATCTGATTATCGGTTGCGCGGCATTGTCGCCATTTCCCGAAGAAAAAGTCGGTGAAATGGCAGCGCTGGCGGTGCATCCCGAATTTCAACGCGAAGGTTATGGCGAATCCTTGTTGCAACACATCGAAGTCTGGGCGCGCAAGATCGGATTGAAGGAATTGTTCATACTGACAACGCGCACAGCGCATTGGTTCGTCGAACGCGGCTTCAGGCTGGCGCCGGTTTCGCGTCTGCCGAGAGAAAAGCAGGCGTTGTACAATTACCAGCGTAAGTCGCAGGTTTACTGGAAAGAATTGTAATTTTGTCGAGGAGTGAAGAATGGCGCGTTTGGTGCATTGTGTGAAACTGGATCGAGAAGCCGAAGGGCTGGATTTTCCGCCATATCCGGGGGCGCTGGGACAGCGGATTTTTGAGAATGTGTCTAAAGAAGCCTGGCAGCAGTGGGTGCGCCAGCAGACCATGCTGGTCAACGAACACCGGCTGAACATGGCCGACCCCGAAGCGCGGCGCTGGCTGGCGCAACAAACCGAAGCCAATTTTTTCGGCGCGGGCGCGGAAAAACCGGCGGGGTATGTGCCGCCGGATGCGTAATAAAAATCTATTCAAAAATTTTATTGAACGCTATAGTCTCGCGCTATCAACACCCCTTGCGGCAGCACGATATACAGGTGCCCGTCAACCCCATACTCAATGTGTTTTACCGGGGGCAGCAAGTATTGCGAAGGCTGATCCGTAGGCGTGTCGGTACCGGTCAATTCCACCACTTCGCCCGTAGCGGACACCCGGTACAATTGGGTAAGAGAAAAGGGATGGCGCACGGCCAGCACGATATCGTTGCCTGTCACTGCGAACGTTTCCAACGTCGGCAGTGTCGCCCCAAACTCTGCTCCAGGGATCTGGAAATCGGCCTGAGACCCATCCGCAAGTCTGTGCCATGTGTATCTTTTGTAGCCGCCAATGCGCTGCTCTAGCACATGGATGTTCCCCTGATGATCGGCATCGAGCGCCTTGACCTTACCCATATCCGCGATACCCAGCGCCGCATGATCCAACGTCGCTACCTCGTAATCGCTGTCGATGGTGCGGATGCGGCCATCGTCGATCAAGTAGAACCGACCTGCAGCATCCGCCTCCAAGTCGTGCGGCGCGGTAAATCTCGCCTCAAACCCTTTTCCGTCAGCATGTGAAGGTGGTTCGCCCGCTCCAAGCCCGCCGCCTATCCCTGCGCCTGCGACAAGATCATCGTAGCTTGCCCATGACTGTGACGGCCTGAACCTGAAAAGGCCAGGGACGTAGCGGCTCCATCCTCCTCGTTCAGTGTATAGAGACACCTCATTTTCGTTGAGCGCAAAGTTCCATTCGCTGGAGGCCGCAGCATAACCCAGCACAAAAGATTCTCCCGTGCTCTCCTTGCGGTGGAAGCCGCTGGGGTATCTAACCGTGACGGGGTCATATCCGAAAGTGGAGTAAGGGTAAAAAACCAAGGCAGTCTCTACCGTCCCGCCGGACAGCTTGCGAATCGCAGGCAGAAGATTGCGGGGGCTTAGGTTGATGTCAAGGCCCACATTGGCACAGTTCTCGCCAGTTTCCGCCAGATACACCGCGTCTTTGTACACAGTAGCGCGTAGCAGGTGCGAAAACTGCGCCTCGTCCATCGCGCCGTTGGCCGATTGACAGTTGTCGAAATCCGCTGAAATTTTGCCGGTGAGTAGTTCCAACTTCGGGCCGCGCGGCAGGTCTATCGAGCCGAGCGGCGGGTCTATCGGGGCGGGCGGTTTGGGCTGGGCGGAATCGCCTCCGCCGCCACAACTCATTATCAGTAGCGCCATCAATGCAGCGAGAGAAGCCAACGATAATCGTTTAGTGTCCATACACTTCAACCTCGGAATAAGAAAGCCAGGAAACCGTATTGTTCGCTTCAATCATCACATACCTGTAGTTTCCATCAAAAGGGATGTAATATGGAACCAGATCGTACTGGTCGGTGATGTTTTTGGTTGCAATGACATTTGATGGGGTCACAGCTATTCCTGGCCCGGTCATGGTGATTGAATTTCCACCATGAACGGTAAATGCGAGCAACCCTCCCGCTGCGGAAGATCGAATCATCACGCGCACGCCCTTCAAATTTTTCACTGATCCAAGGTCGAGAACGATGCTTCCCCATTGGCCGCCAGCATTCCAGTCGATTCCATCATAGAATTGCTGATCTACGAGTTTGTTAAGGTTTGTCGTGTTAGTGTTTGAGTATACGGCGGCAACCGGAAGCTGCCTCGGAATGTTGTGCCAAGAGGGCGGAGTGTATTGAGCCAAATAGATAGGAAGGTTTGAACCTGCCGCTCCATCGTACTTTCCTGTAAAAGCCATCCCGTTTCGTATATAGGACTCTCGCTCAATGGGGCGAGTGCTGGCATTTCCATAGCGTCCCGCAATCGCGGCAACGATTGGTGCCGAAAAAGAAGTTCCTGTCATGGAAATGAGTGTCCCATCGGGCATTGTAGTAGTCATCTCGTTACCGGGTGCCCATACATCGACACACGAGCCATAATTTGATCGATTCTCCCATCGGCCATAAGGATAGGGGATCCATGTTTGCGGATATCTGTCACCGAAGCGATCCGTTCCGCCAACGACCATAATCCCGTCGTTCGTCTGGACGGGCGCACCGTTATAGTTAAAAGCTTTCAAGCAGGCATTTGCGCTATGATTGCCCGCCGACTGCGCGACAAACAACCGTCCCGACGCTCTCCTGATAACTCGCCCCAACGACGCTTCGTGATTAAAAGGGTTTGATGATTGGTTGGGGGCATCGTAGTTGAACGACAAATTCAATGTAGAGAATTGTCCCCGCCACTCCGACATGGCCGCTATCAGCGCAATCTTGTTAATAATAGAGGGGTCGGTTAAATCAGTTTCAAGATGCACTATCTGCTGCCCCGTGTTTATTCCTCTAATCCCGAACGAATTTACTTTGGCGGCGACTATCGAAAGGATGTGTGCCGCGTGATACCCATCTAGAGCAGTAGTGGGAGTATCTGTATAGGACAAGTTTATTTCGTTTCTCAGCGCGGGGCTGTTGTATGGAGCATCTACAATATAGAAATTATTGTTGACCAGAACGATGTCGTTGGCGCCGACCGCCTGTTTTCCCCACGGGATCACCTCGCCTCCGGAGGTGTAATCATAGTACGAGGAAAAAGTAAAATTTTCTCCATCTGTGTCCATTCGATCAACGGAAACGACACGATCAGATTTGACTAATTCTCGAACCTCGCTTTCATTCAGACGTGCGTAAAACGCAGGCATCGGCGAAGCAGTTTCTTTGACATGGCGCAGGGAAAACTGTCTGGCGATTTCACTTTTTGTGCGCTCCACACCCGGTGAGTATTTGAATTGATCCAGATTCCGAAACAGATAATTGTCTTTTTCCTCCTCCCGGATCATGACCGGAATTTCCGGGCGAACATACCCTGCATCTATGGCGCCCTGCTCATATTCCTGGACGACAAAAGGGTTCATGTAAACCAAGTACAAAGGGTCAGCAGTTTCGGCAAGCGCCTGGGTATGCAATCCTGAGGCCATCGCCACCCCTAAAATGACTCGCAGCAAGGTTGAAAATCTGACCCTCATAAAGCCCTTCCAATTTTTCAATGTCGATAGAAGAAATTCCGCACACTTGAGGTCAAAACATCACCCCTTGTGACGCGAAAGAATACTATACAATATATCATATGATGTGGCCAGGACAGCTGTATTTATTGCGTCATTTAAAATAAACATAAAGAGGGAGAGATGGAAAAGGTTGGCTTGTCGCTGTTTCTCCGGCCATTGAGGGCTGAATTATTGAGATGATTCCCCATATGGAGAACATGGATAAAGAAGACAGGCACAAGCTATCACGTGAAGCACAGCACGAGAGGTGCAAGTAGACGGTGCGATTGCATCGGCGTGGCATGTCGTTCAAGGAGATAGCGACCACACTGTCTAAATCAAGCAATCGGCTTTTCTGCTTTGTTGGAGGTGTATTTGACAAAAAGCGAGCGCAACCATTGGATCGCCGGATCGTGGTGGACGCGGTGGTGCCAGATCAAACGGGTGAAATAAGTTCTGGAAGGAAAGGGGCTGGGAAACATGACCAGTGGCGCTATTTCGGCAAAATGTTCAGCCGTTTTCCGAGGGAGCGTCAACACAAAATCGGTTTCGGTCAGCAGTAACGGCGCCGCCAGAAAATAAGGCACCCACATGGCGACTTCTTCCTGGGGAGGCGGGGTGAGGAAGGCCACGTCGTCAACCACGTATCGCGGTTTTCCGCCCTGCTGAATGGAGATTTGCATTCGGCGGTAGCGGCGGATTTCTTCAAGGGGTGGCGCCTGCCCTTTTTCGGCATAGTATGCCAAAGGATGACTTTTGCGGACGAGGCAAGCGTATTGCTCCTCTGAGAGGCGGTATTCGTGGAAGTCGGGCGGCAGGGCTTGCACCGGATGGATCGCGATATCCATCCGACCATCCTTGAGGCAGGTATATAGGTCGTCGTTAATCGGAATGATATCCAGTTGCGTACGCGGCGCTCGCGAAAAAAGTTCTTGCAAAACGCGCGAGAGGATGGTGAAAACCCCGTCATCGGTGCCGCCGACCCGGAAAACGCGAACGAGCGATGCCGGATCGAATTGCTCCGGTGGAGCAGTCAGTTGCACGATGGCGGTCAGCGAGTCTTGCACGAGCGGGTACAGGGCTTCCGCCCGGGGTGTCACCAGCATTCCGTGACCGGACTTGATGAAGAGGTTGTCGCTGAAAATAACGCGCAGTTTGGAGAGCGCCCGACTGGCTGCCGCCTGGCTTATGTTGAGGCGGCTGGCTGTCAGTGTCAGCGAACGCGTTTCGTGCAGGGCTTTGAACAGTAGCAGCAAATCGGTGTCGATCGTGAGATTTTTCATTTTTCGAGTAGCTGTTATTCTGAAACGGTATTTGTTTTATCGGGGTATCCTATTACGATTATTGCATTGCCCGTAAAATAAACGGTCAACGGGGGGTATGCTGCGGCGATGACTGTTTCAGGGAAAAAATGCCCCGCCTATAATAAAAACAACCGGCTGCCGAAGTGGCGTGTATCGGCTATGGTTAAAAAGTGTTACCTAAGTTTGTGTCGAGCCTTTTGAAGGTTGCTATGATCTCGGAGGATGTGGAAAGTAATCTACCGACAAGGAGCAATTTATGCAATCGAAATTTTTAAGACGTTTTTTGAAGGGCGCTTTGTGTGCCTCTTTTCTTGCTGCGGCTTTTTCGGCTTCGGCTTTTACCGCGGGAACGGATTATGTCGTTCTGGAAAAACCGATCCCCAATGCGGACAAGACACTGATCAAGGTTACCAGTTACGATTGCCCGTTCTGTTACAGGTATGACAAAAGGGTCACTGGGGCGGTTGTGCAAAAGCTCGGAAGTGCTGTTAAGTTTGAGCCGTACCATCTCGAAACCAAGGCGAAATACGGGCCGCAAGCCAGTCGGCTTTTTGCGGTGCTGATACTTAAGGATCAGGCCAGCGGGACGCCGTTGACCGACGACAAATCGCTTTTCATGAAGGCAAAAATGGCGTATTACACGGCGTACCACGAGAAAGCGGAGCGTTGGGACGGCGGTGAAAGCGATTTCCTGAAAACCGGACTTGACGCGGCAGGCATGAGTCGCGCCGAGTATGACGCGGCGGCCAAGGATCCCAAGATCGAGGAGATGCTTCAGAAATGGAAGGCCGGTCACGAGGTTGCCGCCATTCAGGGAGTTCCGGCTTACATCGTTAACGGCAAGTATTTGATTTACACCAAGAGTATCCGGTCGGAAAACGGCTTGACAAGTTTGATTAAAGAACTGTCCGCCAAGTAAAGGGCACTGGGTGGCGCTCAAGGGAGACTGGGAGGCGCTGTGCGCGTCCCCGGTCGATACGCTTTTCAAGTGGCAGAACCAGCGGTTTCTGTGGCTCTTGATGGCGGCAGCGGCGGGCGGGCTGGTGTTTATCGCCCACGCATTTTTTCAGAACTATCTCTACATGCCGCCGTGCGAGCATTGCGTTTACATCCGTTTTGCGATGCTGGTGATGGCGGCGGGCGGCCTGATCGCCGCGATCAACCCGAAAAACATTGTGCTGAAACTGATTGGGTGCCTATTGGCCTTTTACGGCGCGATCGCCGGCATCCTGTATTCGCTTACGCTCAACAAGATTCACTATGCGGTGCACAATCCGGCAGGGGACTTTTTCGGCGTACAGGGTTGTTCGACGGAGCCTCGTTATCCGCTCGATTTGCCACTGGCGAAGTGGTGGCCGGAATGGTTCAAACCGACCGGAGACTGCGGCTACGACGCTCCCATTGTTCCAGCGAATGTGACGCTGAACAGTCTTCAGCAGTGGTTCGTTGACATGTACACGGCATCGGGAGGTTGGTACCTGATTCCTTCGCTAAAATTCATGAATATGGCGCAAGCGTGTTTCTTGGCGTTTGGCACGACTCTTGCTGTACTTATCGCAATGGTGGTTGTTTGGAGCATAAAGGCGGCGCGGGCAAACTTATAACTATATCGCGCGAAGTAAATACGAAAGCTGGTGTTCCAAAGGGGGTATCCCCATCGCAGAGCGCGGCGGGGATTTTTTTTATCCACGCGGTTTGCGCCCACCTCCTTGAGCGGCAGGACGGTCGCAAAAGAATGAGCGGACGGCATTGTAAAAATAACCCCAACATTTAATGCTAGACTAGAAAATTACTAAAGGTCATCTTGGCGCTTTCCTTGGTACTTTTCGCGTATGTCCGTTTTTTTACGTATCGGCATCGATGTAGGCTCAACGACGGTCAAGGTCGTTGTCGTCGATGGTGAACAGCGTCTTCTCTACAAGACCTATACCCGGCACCTCTCCGAAGTTCGCCGGACGGTGGTCGACAATATAGCGCGATTGCGTCAGAGCGGCTTGTTCTCCGATGGCGCGTCGGCAACGCTGGTCGTCACTGGTTCCGGCGGCCTCGGGATCGCGGAGATTTCCGGTTTTCCGTTCGTGCAGGAGGTGATCGCCTGCGCCGAAGCCGTTGAGACATTGGCGCCGCGCACCGATGTGGCGATCGAACTGGGCGGCGAAGACGCCAAGATCACGTTTTTTACCAACGGCGTCGAGCAACGAATGAACGGCATCTGCGCGGGCGGCACCGGCGCGTTTATCGACCAAATGGCGAGCCTGTTGCGTACCGACGCGGTCGGGCTCGATGAGCTGGCGAAGGAAGCGAAAAACATTTATCCAATCGCGGCGCGTTGTGGCGTGTTTGCAAAAACCGATGTGCAGCCGCTATTGAACGAAGGTGTGGCGCGGGAAGACATTGCGTTGTCGATTTTTCAGGCGGTGGCGCATCAAACCATCAGCGGTCTTGCGTGCGGTCGCAAGATCAGGGGGAAAGTGGCTTTTCTCGGCGGGCCGTTGAATTTTCTGCCCGAACTGAAAAAACGTTTCATCGAAACCTTACAATTGGGTGCCGACGATGTGGTGCTGACGGACAACAGCGAATTGTTCGTGGCGCTGGGCGCGGCGTTACACGGCAAACAAGAGGAAGCGCGTCCTTTTTTCTGTATCGCCGACGCCTTCGAGGAAGTGCGCAACAGCGGCCAAAGTGAAATCGCTACGTTGCGTCCCTTCTTCGCCGATGCCAAAACGCGGCAGGCATTCGACGTGCGCCATCGGGAAGCGAAGGTGGTGCGCGCTGAACTGGCAAAACATCACGGCCCGGTGTTTCTGGGAATCGATGGCGGTTCGACGACGACCAAAGCCGTGTTGATCGGCGAGAACGGCGAACTTCTGCATTCCTATTACGGCAGTAACGAAGGCGATCCGCTGCGCATCGTCGCGGCGGCGCTTGATGAAATCTATGCGGCGCTGCCGGAGGGCGTCACAATTGCCGCGTCGTCGGTAACGGGTTATGGTGAAGCGCTGATTCGTGAAGCGTACAAAATCGACTTTTCCGAAGTCGAGACGATCGCCCACTACAAAGCGGCCAATCACTTTTTGCCCGGCGTCGATTTCATTCTGGACATCGGCGGTCAGGACATGAAATGTTTGCGGATCAAGAACGGCGTGATCGACAACATTCTGTTGAACGAGGCGTGTTCCTCCGGATGCGGATCGTTCATTGAAACCTTTGCGCAATCGGTGCAAATGTCGGTTGATACCTTTGCGAAAGAAGCACTGGAATCGCGGGCGCCGGCCGATTTGGGATCGCGCTGCACCGTGTTCATGAATTCGAGCGTCAAACAAGCGCAAAAAGAGGGCGCTTCGGTTGCGGATATTTCGGCGGGGTTGTCGTACGCGGTGGTCAAAAACGCGCTGATCAAAGTGATGAAAGTGCGCAACCCGCACGAACTCGGTGAAAAAATCATCGTTCAAGGCGGGACGTTTTACAATGATTCGGTGCTACGCGCTTTTGAGCTGATTTCAGAGCGGGAAGCGGTAAGACCCGACATCGCCGGCTTGATGGGCGCGTTCGGTTCGGCGCTGATTGCGAAGGAACGCTGGCAAGGCATCGAGCCTTCGGCGATGCTGGACCCAGAAGCGCTGCAACAGTTTTCGGTAAAACAATCTATGGCGCGTTGCGGCCATTGCACCAATCAGTGCGCGATGACCGTCAACCGCTTCTCCGACGGACGCAAATTCATTTCCGGAAACCGCTGCGAACGCGGCGTCGGCAAGAAAAAAGACGGCAACGAACTGCCCGATCTGTTCGCTTACAAATATGAGCGCGTGTTCGACTACGAACCGCTGAAAGAAGGATCGCGTGGTGCTATTGGGATTCCGCGCGTCCTCAATCTTTTTGAAAATTATCCGCTGTGGTTCACCTTTTTGACGACGCTGGGCTACCGTGTGGTGCTGTCGCCGCCGTCGTCGAGAGCGGTTCTGGAACAGGGACTCGACACGCTTCCTTCCGATTCGATCTGTTATCCGGCCAAGCTGGCAAACGGCCACATCGTCGATCTGGTGCGGCAGGGGGTCAAAACGATTTTTTATCCGTGCGTGTCTTACGAACATAAAGAGTTCGACGACAGCGACAACCATTTCAACTGTCCGATCGTGACTTCCTACCCCGAGCTGATCCGCAACAACATCGATCTGTTAAAGGAAAATAACGTCACGTTGATCCAGCCTTTCATGTCGTTGGCGGACAAGGGAAAACTCGCCAAACGCCTGACACAAGTGTTTGCGCCATTCGGGATCAAGGCGGCGGAAATTCGCCGTGCGCTTGAGGCCGGGTGGGAAGAACAGCGACGTTTCAAACAAGATGTTCAGCGCAAGGGCGAGGAAGTTCTGGCCTGGCTGGCGGAAACCGGAACCCGTGGCATTGTTCTGGTCGGACGACCATATCACATCGATCCCGAAATTCATCACGGCATTCCGCAGATCATTACCGCGCTGGGCATGGCTGTGCTCACCGAAGATTCGGTGGCGCATCTCGGCAAACTTGAGGGGCCGTTGCGCGTCGTCGATCAATGGATGTACCACGCACGGCTGTATCGCGCCGCCGCGCTGGCATCGGCGCGGCAAGACCTGGAAGTGATTCACTTGAATTCGTTCGGCTGCGGACTGGACTCGATTTCGACCGATCAGGTTCAGGAAATTCTTGAGGCGCGCGGCAGGATTTACACGACAATCAAAATCGACGAAGGCAACAACCTCGGCGCCGCGCGGATTCGCATTCGTTCGCTGAAAGCCGCGCTGAAAGAACGCACGGCGCAAGCGCCTCAGACGTGTCGTTTTCATCCGCCCAAATACCGGCATCGGCCTTTCACAAAAGCGATGCGCGAGACGCACACCATTATCGCGCCGCAGATGTCGCCGGTTCATTTCCAGTTTCTCGAACCCGCATTCAAAGCCTTCGGTTATCGGTTGAAGATTCTCGAAGAAGTCAGTCCGGCTGCCGTTGACGAAGGGCTGCGCTACGTCAACAACGACGCTTGTTATCCGGCGATCATCGTTGTCGGCCAGCTTATCGAGGCGCTGAAGTCCGGCGAATACGATCCCAAGACGACAGCAGCGCTGATTTCGCAGACAGGAGGCGGTTGCCGTGCAACCAATTACATCAGCTATCTGCGCAAAGCGTTGCACGACGGCGGTTTTCCCGATGTGCCGGTGCTGTCGCTCAACGTAGTCGGAATGGAAAAAAACGATGGCTTCAAGCTGACGCTACCGCTGCTCGGTCGGATGATGATGGGCATTGTCTATGGCGATTTGTTGATGCAAACCCTGTTCCGAACGCGCCCGTATGAGAAAGTGCCAGGCTCGGCAGAGGCGTTGTACCGGCACTGGGTGGCGCACTGCAAGGAGGCGCTCCTCAAGGGCGATTTTGCCACATACAAAAAGAATATTTACGGCATCGTTGACGATTTTGATCGCCTCGAAATCGCCGAACAACGCAAACCGCGCGTTGGCCTCGTCGGCGAGATTCTGGTGAAATTCCATCCGATGGCCAACAACGATCTGGTCAAGACCATCGAAAAAGAAGGCGGCGAAGCCGTGATGCCGGGGTTGATGGATTTCCTTTTGTATTGCGCGTACGACTACGATTTCAACTATCAGTTTTTGTCGAAAAGCAGATTGGCGGCGCTTGCTGGCAGCGCCGTGATCAAAGCGATGGAATTTTACCGGCGCGACATGCGCAAAGCGTTAACGCAAAGCCGCCGCTTCGATCCGCCGCACAGCATTGACGAACTAGCGTTTGGCGCTGCGCCGATTTTGTCGCGCGGCAACCAGACCGGCGAAGGCTGGTTCCTGACTGCTGAAATGGTGTCGTTGATCGAACAAGGCGCGGCCAATATCGTTTGTATGCAGCCGTTCGCCTGTTTGCCCAACCACATCACTGGCAAAGGCGTCATCAAGGCGCTGAAAGGCCGCTATCCGCACGCCAACATCACCGCGATCGACTACGACCCCGGCTCGTCGGAAGTCAATCAGTTGAATCGAATCAAGTTGATGCTGTCGGTGGCGTTCCGCAACATGGAGAGAGAAGCAGCGTACCAAGAAACGGTGTATGGAGAGGTAACGCACGAAGAAGCTCTCCTCTAAAACCTTTCCCTTCAAGGGGAAGAGCCTGACCGTACCATTTTCTACGGTAATCGTGAATTCGCACACCGTGCCTTCGTGTGAAAAACAAAAGACGCTGGATTCCCGCTAGAAGCACGCGGGAATGACGGTGCTTCGTACCATTTTCTACGGTAGTCGTGAATTCGCACACCGCGCCTTCGTGTGAGATCAGGGCAGGCACGGGGGTCACTCCTGCGATTGGCGCGGAAAAAGGTTGGAGAGGGCATGTGGGCGAGCGTAGCGGATACCAACGTCTTAACCTCCTCTCTCCTCGCGGGAGAGGGAGCGATTCACATGAAGCTACGAAGGCGCGATGAATCGCGCTCCCACGAATGATGCGCTTTCTTTGCGCTCTATGTATTCTTTGCGGTTACAATAAAAACGTCTATAGGAAGACAAACAGAAAAGGAAAATGACAATGCCGACATCGGCCTTTCATCACGCGCTTTTGGCGCTATCGCCGCTGGACGGGCGTTACGAGAAAAAAGTGGAAGCACTGCGGGCGTGCTTCAGCGAATTTGCGCTGATCCGTTATCGGGTGCAGATCGAATTGGCGTGGCTGCAGGCGTTGTCGGAAACGCCCGGAATTACCGAGGTGCCGACGTTTTCGCAAAGCACGGTGTTTCTGATGCGGGAGGTCGGCGAGCGTTTTTCGATAGAGGAGGCCGAGCGGGTCAAGACGATTGAGCGCACGACCAACCACGACGTGAAAGCGGTCGAGTACTGGTTGAAGGAGCGTTTCAAATCGCATCCTGAAGTGGCCGAGGTCGAGGAGTTTTTTCATTTCGCCTGTACGTCGGAAGACATCAACAACGTCGCGCATGCGCGGGCGCTCAAGGATGCGCGTGAACAAGCGTTGCTGCCGGTTCTGCGTGAATTGATCGGCGATGTGCGCGGTTTGGCACATGCGCTGGCCAATGTGCCAATGCTGTCGCGCACGCATGGACAACCGGCGACGCCGACGACACTGGGTAAGGAAATGGCGAATGTCTGCGTACGTCTGGAACAGGCGCTGGTCGAAATCGAGCGTGCGCCGCTACGCGCCAAATGCAATGGCGCAGTCGGCAATTACAACGCGCATCTTGCGGCGTATCCCGACGTGGATTGGGAAGCGTTGTCGCGCCGCTTCATCGAGCACATGGGGCTGGTGTTTCATGATTACACCACGCAGATCGAGCCGCACGACGGAATGGCCGTGTTGTTCGACGCGCTGGCGCGTTTCAATACCATCCTGATTGATTTCAACCGCGATGTGTGGGGATACATCTCGCTCGGTTATTTCAAGCAGAAAACGAAGGAAGGCGAAGTCGGCTCGTCAACGATGCCGCACAAAGTCAATCCGATCGATTTTGAAAATTCCGAAGGTAATCTCGGCATCGCCAATGCGTTGCTGCGGCACTTGGCCGAGAAATTGCCGGTGTCGCGCTGGCAACGCGATTTGACCGATTCGACGGTCTTGCGCAACATGGGTGTGGCGGTTGGTCATACGCTGCTGGGATGGAGTACGCTGCGAGTCGGGCTAGCGAAACTGGAAGCCAACCCGGCGCGACTGGCCGAAGACCTCGATCAGTGCTGGGAAGTGCTTGCCGAGCCGATTCAGACTGTCATGCGCCGCTACGCAATTGAGCAGCCCTATGAAAAGTTGAAGGAATTGACACGCGGCAAGGGAGGCATCACACGCGAGACGTTACATGTGTTCATCGAGGGGCTGGCCTTGCCCGAAACGGTGAAGGCGCAACTGAAGGCGCTGACGCCGGCAACCTATCTGGGACGCGCCTCGGCGCTGGCCAAGCGGGTTTGATTGCCAGAGCGCAGAGCAGCTTCGTGTAAGGCCATGTCTTTCGGGTTTCTGAAGGGGGGGGGCGACGTTAGCATGGTCGCTGTGATGTTGTATCATAATAGATCTGCGATTTTGAAAAGGGGAGTTTCCCCGGTTTTTTTGGAGAAAGAACGATGAAGCGTTATGTATGGGCAAGAGTGATGTCTTTTTTTCTGGCGATGGGATTTGGGGCGGGCGCAGCGATGGCAGCCGCGCCGCAGGTGGAATTCGACACGACGATGGGTAAGATCAAGCTGGAACTTTCTCCGCAGGCAGCGCCGAAAACGGTTGAAAATTTCCTCGAATACGTCAAGTCCGGCTTTTACGATGGCACGCAGTTTCATCGGGTGATTGACGGGTTTATGATCCAGGGCGGAGGTTTTGACGACAAATTCCAGCAAAAACCGACCCGGCCGCCGGTGGCCAACGAAGGCGAAGAGAATCAGAAAGCGGGCGCCAAAAATACCATTGGCACCATCGCGATGGCGAGAACGAACAATCCACATTCGGCCACCGCGCAGTTTTTCATCAATGTTGCCAACAACGTGCCCCTCGACTATACCGCTTCGACGCCGCAAGGGTTTGGCTACACCGTATTCGGCAAAGTCATCGAGGGGATGGACGTGGTTAGCAAAATCGCCAAGGTCGAAACCGGCCAACAAAGCGGTCATGCCAATGTCCCCAAAACGCCGATCGTGATTCGGAAAGCCTCCGTTGTAGAGGTTGCCAAAACTGAGGCCGCTAAAGTGGAAGCTGCCAAAAGCGGCGACGCATCGGAAAAAAAGGAATAGGTAAATTACTTCCAAAAGACAGGGGGAGCATTATGAAAAATTCACTTGTTCGGGTAAGCACCAATTACGGTGATTTCACGATAGAACTGAACGGCAAACAGGCACCGAAAACGGTCGCCAATTTTCTTGAATACGTGCGCGAAGGCCATTACAACGGCACCATCTTTCACCGGGTCATCAGCAATTTCATGATTCAGGGGGGAGGGTTCCTGCCGGGAATGCAGGAAAAACCGACGCGTGACCCGATCGACAACGAAGCCAATAACAAGCTCAAGAACGAGATGTACACAGTAGCGATGGCGCGTACGACCGATCCGCATTCGGCGACCTCGCAATTTTTCATCAACGTTCAAGACAACGCATTTCTGGATTTCAAGGGCGCTACGGCGCAGGGCTGGGGTTACTGCGTGTTCGGCAAGGTGATTGAAGGCGAAAACGTCATCGACGAAATCAAGATGCAGCCGACGGGAAGTTACGGGTTTCATCAGGATGTGCCGAAGAGCGATATCATCATCAATAGCATTGAAGCCATCTCCTGATGGGATGGAAGTTGTTTAAAACGCTGCCGTGATTGAGAGATCACACGGCAGCGTTTTTTATACTATGGTGTGAGTAGTATGAACCTTTCTTCGCCAGCAGCCATTGGGACGGAGCTACCCCATTCCCACTTCATCCCTCCTCTTGAAAGGGAGGAAGCGGGATCAATCCTGTTTCTTTCGGACTTGCATCTGTCGCCGCAGCAACTGCTGTTGACGCGATGCTTTGAGGCGTTTTGCGCCGGATCGGCACGGGAAGCAACCGCTGTTTACATCCTCGGCGATTTGTTCGACTACTGGCTGGGCGACGATCAGTTGCGTGAGCCGTATTATCAGGAGGTTGCGCGTCATCTGGCTGGAATCGAAGCAGCGGGCGGGTCGGTCTTTTTACAGCACGGGAACCGCGATTTTCTGATCGGCGAACGGTTTGCGCGAGAGGCGCGAGTTACGCTGCTTCCCGATCCTTGTGCGCTCGATTTTTACGGTGTGCGAACGGTGCTGACGCACGGCGATGCTTTGTGTACCGACGATGCCGACTATCAGGCGGCGCGTCGTTTCTGGCGCACGCCGTCACGAATCCGGCAATATCTGGCGCTTCCGCTTTTTTTGCGGCGTTGGATGGCCGGACATTTTCGTCGCCGCAGCATGAACAAGGCGCAGAGCAAGACCGACTATCAAACGGACGTGAATCAGGACGCCGTTGCCGCTTGTTTACTCGAGCATGACGCGAATCGGATGATTCACGGCCATACCCATCGACCCGACACCTACCATTTCGACCTTCATGGGCGCGAACGTGAGCGTATTGTGTTGCCCGATTGGAGGACTGGTGGCCCGTATCTGGAGCTATCGAAAGCAGGCTGTCGGGTTTTGGAAATCAAAGAGAATTAACCGCAAAATGTGGCTCACTCAATCACAACGCTGCGCCACAAACTCGGCTACGCGCTGCTCGCTCGTCTCGGCCACTGCCCCCGCCGCGGGCAAACAAGCAAAAATTACTTTTATGACACAGTAAAATTAAGGGATGACGCCATGAGCCACCGCCTAGCTTACCGCCCCGTTGTTGATTATCTTCCGCATCGCCCTCCGATGGTTTTGTTGGATCGTCTCGTGGAGGCCTCTGAATCGCACACCGTTTGTGAAGTGACGCTTCAGATCGACAGCCCGTTTTGTGATGGCGCCGCTGTTCCCGGCTGGGTCGGCATTGAATACATGGCGCAAACCGTCGGCGTTCTGGCCGGTTGGCGGGCGCTGGAGAGACAGTTACCCGTCAGAATCGGTTTCCTGGTGGGAACGCGCCATTACCAAAGCCACGTATCGCAATTTCATGCCGGTGATACCCTTCGCATCACCGCCGATGAAGACCTCATGGCCGACGATGGCTTGGTCGCCATGTCCTGCACGATCCGCCATCTTGACGGCACCTTGCTCGCCGAAGCGTCGTTGTTGGTGTTCCAGCCTGACGACTTGGAGGCCTATCTGCAACGCATGGCTTCCGTCCGCGAAAACGCTTCGGCGTTATAGAACGTGCCGTCGATGCGCCGGTTGCATAAAATACCTCCTTGTTTTGCAGGAGTTCACGCAGAAGTGCGGAGAATAACTGTTGGAACATGGAGAGCAGGGATCAGAAATCAGAGAAAACAAAACGCTCGCCGCCTTTGTCGCGGTTTGCTGCGTTCACCACGACCTCTGCGACCACATGCGGGACAAACGATAAGGGCGAATCATTATTCGCCCCTGCGTGATGATTCCTCAAAACGGAATATCGTCGTCGAAATCATCGACGTTCTTTCCCGTCCCACCCGCTGGAGCAGCGGAGGTGCGCTGCGTTGATGATGGCGCGTTGTCGTTGAACGCGGCATCGCTGGTGCCGCTGCGGTCGCCGCTACCGATCAGTTGCATCCGGTCGCCAACAATTTCGGTGGTGTAGCGTTCGATACCGTCTTTATCTGTCCATTTCTTTGTTTGTAGCCGCCCTTCAATATAGACCGGGCGCCCTTTTTTCAGGTATTCGCCCGCGATCTCGGCGGTGCGCCCGAACAGGACGATGCGGTGCCATTCGGTGCGCTCCTGTTTTTCGCCGCTGTTTTTGTCGCGCCATTGGTCGCTGGTAGCAATGCTGAAGCTGCATATGGCGGCGCCGTCGGTGGTGTAACGCATTTCCGGGTCACGCCCAAGATTGCCGAGCAGGATGACTTTGTTGACTGAGGCCATGAGGGTTCCTTGTTCTGAAAGCAATGAAAACAGGCATTATCGTACCAGAGCGGGCATGCTTCCTGTAGCAAAAAACCGCTTCTCTTGAAATCGAAGCGGTTGGGGAACGATATCTGATTCCTAATCCCCGGTCTCTGTTCTGGCCTCTGATCCCCGCTCCCTTGGCGCGGTCAGGCTGGCGATAAGCCAGATGAGGCTCAGTCCCAGGCAGAACCCAAAAACCGTCATTTCGCCCCAATACTGCGCCAGTGCGCCGCCTGCCGCCGCGCCGATGAACGCCCCCAGAAATTGCAGGCTCGAATAAACGCCGGTTGCCGTGCCTTTGAGTTCCACGGGGGCTTGTTTGGAAACCAGCGCGGGCAGCGTAGCTTCGAGCAGGTTGAAGGCGGTAAAAAACACCAGGAGCGCAACCACCAGCCAGATCAGGTTTTGTTGCGAAAACATCAGCAAGGCCTGCGCCAGCAGCAGGACGACGATAGCGCCGCTGAACATCCAGCGCCCGTAGCGCGGCTGGTCGATCCGACGAATCGCCGGCATCATCAACAGCACGGAGCCGACCAATACCGGCAGGTAAACCTGCCAGTGCGACTCGGCGGCCAGCCCGGCAGCACGTAAATCGAAGGGCACTTGCACAAACAGCGCCATCAGGATGGCATGAAGCGACAGAATGCCGATATTCAGCCGCAGCAAATGTGGATCCATCAGCACTTTGTTGAAATCGCGCATCTCAACCCGGCGGCCATGCGACACTTTTTGCGGTTCGGGAACCCGATAGCGGACAACGGCGAGCGCCACCAGCGCCAGCATGCCGGTCAGCATGAAAATGCCCGGTACACCGATCCAGTTTTTGAGCACGGGACCCGCCATCAGCGACAACGCAAAAGTCGCGCCGATGGTAATGCCGATCACGGCCATCGCCCGGGTACGCACTTCGGGTCGCGTGAGGTCGGCGGCCAGCGCAATCACCACGCCGGAAATCGCGCCGACGCCCTGCAATGTCCGGCCAATCACCACCCAGAAGATCGTCGGCGCCCACGCCGCCACAAAGCTGCCGATGGCAAAAATGATCAACCCAATATAAATCAATGACTTGCGTCCATAACGGTCGGATGCCCAGCCAAACGGAACTTGCAGCAACGCCTGAGTCAGCCCGTAAATACCAAGCGCCATGCCGATCAGGAGACGGTTATCGCCGCCGGGAATCGTTTCGGCATAGAAGGCGAACACTGGCAAGATAATGAACATCCCCATCATCCGCAAGCCAAAAATTCCGGCAAGGTTGATGGTCGCGCTACGCTCGGCAGCCGTCATTTGCGGGCGGGAGGAGGCGCGTGGGGATGATATGTCGTCGGGCATGATAAGGGTGGGCGATTTGCAATTGGCTGTCGGCGGCAGCCTGAAAACTTGAGCCGAATCGGAAAGTCGAAACGCAGTATAGTATCAGGTTAGCCTTGGACACTGTTCTCCTCTTCCTGTCATTCCCGCGAAAGTGAAAATCCAGAGCGTGAAAGGGGCAGGAGAAACAAACTCCGTCCGTCTTCGACGGACACCTCTTTTGGAAAAGAAGCGGGTCGGAGAAAGGGCAAATTATTTATAGAAATAACACTATATGGATTATTTACGCATTCGCGGTGCGCGAACCCACAACCTCAAAAACATCAATCTCGATTTGCCGCGTCATCAGCTGATCGTGATCACCGGCTTGTCCGGTTCCGGCAAAAGCTCGTTGGCGTTTGATACGCTGTACGCGGAAGGGCAACGGCGTTACGTCGAATCCTTGTCGGCTTACGCACGCCAATTTTTGCAGTTGATGGAAAAACCCGATGTCGATCTGATCGAAGGTTTGTCGCCGGCCATTTCGATTGAGCAAAAAGCAGCGTCGCACAACCCGCGCTCGACCGTCGGTACGGTGACGGAAATTCATGATTATTTGCGATTGTTGTTTGCGCGTGTTGGCGAACCGTATTGCCCCGACCATCCCGAACAAAAACTGGACGCGATGAGCGTTTCGCAAATGGTCGATGCCGTGCTGTCCTGGCCGGAAGATACGAAATTGATGATTTTGGCGCCGCTGATGGTCAACCGCAAAGGCGAGCACCACGACTTGATCGACGCACTGCGCGGTCAAGGTTTTGTGCGCATCCGCGTTGATGGCGTGGTGTACGAAATCGACGCCGTTCCGAAGCTCGCGAAGAACACCAAGCACACCCTGGAAGTTGTTGTTGACCGTCTCAAACTCCGCCCCGAATTCAAGCAGCGCCTTGCCGAATCGTTTGAAACCGCCTTGCAACATGGCGACTCACGCGCCATTGCTGTTGATCTCGACAGTGACGAAGAACACTTGTTCTCAGCGCGTTTTGCCTGCCCGATTTGCAACTACGCGCTTGCCGAACTGGAACCGAGGATGTTTTCATTCAACAACCCGGTCGGCGCGTGCCCGAAGTGTGACGGCCTCGGCGCCATCACCTTCTTCGATCCGCAGCGCGTCGTCGCGTTTCCGCATTTGTCGCTGGCTTCCGGCGCAATCAAAAGCTGGGACAAACGCAATCCATATTATTTTCAACTACTGCAAGGCATTGCGAAACACGCGAAATTCGATCTCGAAAAACCGTTCGACAAACTGCCGGAAAAAATTCGTCAACTCGTTCTTTACGGTTCCGGCAAAGATGCGATTCCGTTTCCTTACACCAACGAACGCGGTCGCACCGTCATTCGTGAACACCCGTTCGAGGGCATCGTCAACACATTGGAGCGCCGCTACCGTGACACCGACTCCACCGCCGTGCGCGAAGAACTGGCGAAATACCTCAACGACAAACCCTGCCCCGAATGCCACGGCTCACGGTTACGGCGCGAAGCCTGCAACGTCAAAGTCGGCAACCGCGCCATTCATAAAATCAGCGCAGACTCACTGAAAGAAGCCACACAATTTTTCAAGAACCTCTGCTTCACCGGACAACGCGCTCAAATCGCCGACAAAATCGTCAAAGAAATTACTGCGCGTTTGTCCTTCCTCAACGATGTCGGCCTGGAATATCTGTCGCTCGACCGCTCTGCGGAAACGCTGTCCGGCGGCGAAGCGCAACGCATCCGTTTGGCCAGTCAGATCGGTTCCGGATTGACGGGTGTAATGTACGTTCTCGATGAACCTTCAATTGGTTTGCATCAACGCGACAACGAGCGCTTGCTCAAAACGTTGAAACACCTGCGCGACCTCGGCAACACCGTTATCGTCGTCGAGCACGATGAAGACGCGATTCGCACCGCCGATGTTATTGTAGACATGGGGCCAGGCGCCGGCGAACATGGCGGGGAAATTGTCGCACAAGGAAAAGTCGAAGACCTCCGCAAAGCACCGCGCTCGCTAACCGGACAATACCTTTCTGGCAAACGTCGCATCGAAATACCGAAACAACGCCACGCGCCGAAAAAAGGCAAATGGCTGACACTGACCGGCGCACGCGGCAACAATTTGAAAAACGTCACACTGAATCTTCCGGTCGGCCTTTTCACCTGCGTCACCGGTGTTTCCGGTTCCGGCAAATCGACTTTGATCAACGACACCCTGTACCGCGCCGTCGCTCATCATCTCTACGGCAGTGCGCAAGCACCGGCACCCTACGACACCATCGACGGCCTTGAGCACTTCGACAAAGTTATCGATGTTGATCAATCGCCGATTGGTCGCACGCCGCGTTCCAACCCGGCGACCTACACCGGCCTTTTTACGCCGATACGCGAATTGTTTGCGCAAGTCAAAGAATCACGTGAACGCGGCTACGCGCCGGGGCGCTTCTCCTTTAACGTCAAAGGCGGACGCTGCGAGGCTTGCGAAGGCGATGGCGTGATCAAAGTCGAAATGCACTTTCTTCCCGACATCTACGTTCCCTGCGACCTGTGCAAAGGACAGCGCTACAACCGTGAGACGCTCGAAATCCGCTACAAAGGAAAAAACATTCACGACATTCTGTCGATGACCGTCGAACAAGCGCACGAATTCTTCGCGCCGGTACCCAACGTCGAACGAAAACTGAAAACCTTGCTTGATGTCGGCCTCGGCTACATCACCCTCGGCCAGTCAGCGACAACCCTCTCCGGCGGTGAAGCCCAGCGCGTCAAACTGGCGCTCGAACTCTCCAAACGCGACACAGGCCGTACACTTTACATCCTTGACGAACCCACCACTGGCTTGCACTTCCACGACATCGAACAGCTTCTTGCCGTTCTCCATCGGCTACGTGACCACGGCAACACCATCGTCGTGATCGAACACAACCTTGACGTGATCAAAACCGCCGACTGGATCATCGACCTTGGGCCGGAAGGGGGAGACAACGGAGGGAAGCTCCTTGTTCAAGGAGCACCGGAAAAAGTGGCGAAAGATAAGAAGAGTTTTACCGGGAAATACTTAACGTCACATCTACCACGGATCAATTGCTAAAGCCGTCACTGGCGTACCGTCTGTTGTAACGATCATCGACATAGAATCCGGCGAAAACCCTTTTATTGGAAGATAGCGATAATCCTCTTCCCTTCCTTTTTGGCGGCGCAAAAAACCATCGATAAGCTTTGATGCTTTCGGCGTTTTTCCTCGCAAATCAGAAAGAGGCTTTGATTTTTCTGCGACTTGCACTTTTTTAGACTCGAACGGGACGTAATATTGCGGATAGGTCTCAATATCTGCTCCGAGCAATGCAGAAAAAGTGATCTGCAACTGTTCTTCTGCTTTACTCGGCAATTCAGCCGAAACCAACCTGGGGCCATACCACGAAAAATTTTTATATTCCAGCGCTGCTTTCTCAAGGTTCCCTTTTTCAATATTAACAGGGGCAACGACCGAAAACCGGTCTATGACAAAAACGTTATAAACTGGTCGTGAAACCCATACGGCATACACGCCATAAGCCAAGGCGGCCACTTGCAAAACTGCAATAACAGCAAGATCAAATATAAGTGTTTTCTTTTCTTGTTTATAAACAATCAGCGTTAGCAGTGGACCAACAGTAACATCAACCCCTATGATTAAGAGCAGGAGACCGAATCCTCCTGACAGTTGAAAATAATAATCAGGGTAAAGCACAAGCTTTATGAGAAATACTACCGAGCATGCGATAGCAAAACTGATCAGCAAATGTGTTCCCGCCGCTTGCAACCGACTCATATTGTTCTACTTAAAGCGATTGGATATTCCAGTTTTTGCATTACCTTGCCGAAATTTTTTGCCATTTGAGAACCGCCCCAAAGGGGCGGTTCTCAAGGTTACATCTAAACCACGATTAGTTACGGCAGTTAGCCGGCGCATAGTTGGATTTCGAAAACGTATTGCGGCAAACCCATACAAAAACGTTTTGCGGAGTTCCCGTAACCGTCATTGCAGTCCCCCCATTATCTTCCGGAGTCAAGGTGATGGTGTTGGTGTCAACACCGGCGCCGATATTCCGGAACGTTATCGTGACAAGACCATCATCATCTGTTGACACAGTTTGGACATATCTCGTTGCGTCGGGTGCGGCACCGCCAGCGTCATCATACTCGCATCCAAAGTTATCAGCCCCTGGAGAGGGTTCGCCCGTCTGATAAACTTCGGTTACCGCAGAACGACACTTGCTAGCCGCCATTACACCTTCACCCACCTTGGCGCGCATTGTGTAATCCATATACGCTGGCAACGCAATCGCCGCCAAAATACCAATAATCGCTACAACGATCATCAGCTCGATCAGGGTAAAACCTTTTTGTACAGATTTCATGATATTTCCTTTCAAAAGAGGAGAGACTACTTAGGAACCCCTGCCCAGATAACGCAGGGCTTGCATCACCTCACGCAAGGAGTGTGCCAATCTTTCCATTTGCCCCTCAAAAAAACACAACATGTTGTTTTTGTTGAGTTTAATTATTTTTTATTTCCTCGGTAGCTTTTCTTTTTATTCTTTTCGAATCGTTTTTTCTACCGTTACCTCATTGCAATTTGGATGCGCAAAGTAGCAGAGCAGGATCGCCCGAAGGCAATCCCTTTTGCATGAGCTCCCTTTGCCAAGCCCGAACGCGCTGAATCAAGACCTTGTGCACGCGGAGTACGCGCATACAAAAAGAAGAGGTAAAGCCAGAAAGGGGCTATACACAAACCTCTTACGCACTAATGCAAACAGCGTGCGCTCATTTTCCAGATTTCGGTTTTTTCACTTGCTCCAGCATCTTGAAAACGCCTTTCGGGGCGCCGACGAACATGCGTTTGAAGGTTTTGCCGAGGCAGCGGCGTTCGATGGTGTTGCGGCGGGTACGGGTACGTTCGGCCATGATGATTCCTTTTTCAATAATTTCAAAGTGTTAAAAAAAATAATGCGATTAGGGGACATCTGAACAACTCCCTATTCACTGTTCGTCGTCCTGCGCTTCCGCTGCGCCCCACGCAGGATGACGATGCGCTACGTGCAGAATGACGGAATGGTTTATTCAGAGCTTCCTTAGGTGTCTATCAAAACAGCCCTGTCAAAAAATCGGCTCAGAGAAAATTTCGACGCTCTCAGCATGGTATAAAAATTAATAAAAATCAAATGGTTGCAGATTTTTGTGTCGGAGCTTCGCCTTTCAGCCCGGCGGCTTCGCGCAGCAATGGCACTTTATCGGTATGCTCCCAGGTGAATTCCGGCTCATCGCGTCCAAAGTGACCATATGCGGCAGTTTTTACATAAACTGGGCGTAACAATTGTAACGCTTTGGTGATGCCCTTGGGGCGCAGATCGAAATGGGCGTTGACCAGCGCTGCGATCTTGGCGTCGTCGATAGCGCCGGTGCCTTCGGTGTGAACGGTCACATTGATGGGCCGGGCAACGCCGATGACATAAGAGAGCTGTACCTGACATTTCCGCGCCAGCCCGGCGGCGACAATGTTTTTGGCGACGTAGCGCGCCGCGTAAGCCGCCGAGCGGTCAACTTTGGACGGGTCCTTTCCGGAGAAAGCACCGCCGCCGTGCGGCGCGGCGCCGCCGTAGGTATCGACGATGATTTTCCGTCCGGTCAGTCCGGCGTCACCATGCGGGCCGCCGATCTCGAAACGCCCGGTCGGATTAACCAGAAAGCGCGTGCCTTTGAGCATTTCGATCGGCAACACCGGCTTGATGATTTCTTCGATTACCGCCTCGGCTAATGCGTCTTGCCTGTCGTTCATCTCGGGATGGTGTTGGGTTGAGAGAACGACAGTGTCAATGGCTACGGGTCGGCCTTCGCTATAACGGACAGTGACTTGCGATTTGGCGTCAGGCCGTAGCCACGGCAAGCGACCATCGCGCCGCACGTCGGCCTGGCGCTGAACCAGCCGGTGCGCGTAATAGATCGGGAACGGCATCAGCGTTGGCGTTTCGTCACAGGCGTAGCCGAACATCAGCCCCTGGTCGCCCGCGCCCTGATCAAGCGCTTCATCCGAAGCTTGGTCAACGCCCTGCGCGATGTCGGGCGACTGATGGCCGTAGCACACCATCACGGCGCAACCATCGGCGTCAAAACGCAGCATCGGATCGTTGTAGCCGATCCGGCGGATTGCCGAACGAGCGACGTTCGCGTAGTCAACGGTAGCGTGCGTCGTGATCTCGCCGGTCATCACTACAAGCCCCGTAGAAACCAGCGTTTCCGCCGCTACTCGTGCCTGTGGGTCTTGCGCCAGAATGGCATCGAGTACGGCATCCGAAATCTGGTCGGCCACTTTGTCGGGGTGACCTTCCGAAACCGACTCCGACGTAAAAAGAAAATCGTTCATCATGACTCCTGTTGCCTAATCCCGGGATCAGGACTCAGGCATCCGCATGATCCCTGAGCTACTTTCTGATACCCTCTACCCTAGATTCTCTCCCGCAAGCGATAGAGGGAGGAAACTTATAATTGTAGCAAATTCCCGGCTTTTCACTTAGGCTTTCATTTTGGCCGCCGTTTTTCGCATCGTTCATGACCGTCTCTCCATCTTCCTCGTCTATCGCACTCGCGTCCGACGCCACGTTAAAGCACGCCGCCGCCTTGCTGTGCGCCGGTGAACTCGTCGCTTTCCCGACGGAAACGGTTTACGGTCTTGGCGCCGACGCAGGCAACCCCACTGCTGTCGCCAAAATCTTCGCCGCCAAGGGACGGCCTGCCGATCACCCAGTGATCGTTCACGTCGCCGCTGCGGAAGACTTTGCGTTCTGGGCGCATGACATTCCCGAGCCTGCTCAAAAACTCATCGCTCGTTTCTGCCCAGGCCCGTTGACGCTGATCTTGCCGCGTGCCGCGCACGTCAGCGACACCATCACCGGCGGCCAGGACAGCATCGGTATTCGGATGCCGTCGCATCCGGTCGCAAGGCGTTTGCTGCAAGCGTTCACCGCGCAGGGCGGACGCGGTATCGCCGCGCCGTCGGCCAACTGTTTCGGTCATGTTTCTCCGACCACCGCGCAGCACGTCGCCGACGATTTACAAAACCGTGTTGCGTTAATCGTCGATGGCGGCTCTTGCGAACATGGCATTGAAAGCACCATCATCGCCTTCACCGGAGATACACCGCTGTTGCTGCGCCCCGGCTCACTGCCGCTGGCGACGCTCGAAGCAACGTTGGGCATTTCGCTGCAACGTCTGGACTGTACTAAAACCGCTGCCGCGCCGCGTGCATCAGGGACATTGGCGTCTCATTACGCGCCGCGTACACCGGCAGAACTCGTCGCCGCCGAAGCATTGGATGCCATTTGTTGCCGCTACCACCAAGAAGGCAAGAGCGTGGCAGCGCTGTTGCGCACCGCCCCCGCGCTCGAACACGCCGCGCACACCATCGTTGCACCGGTTAGCATCTCCGGTTACGCGCGTGCGCTCTACGCGGCTCTGCGCACGTTAGACACGCATGGCGACGATGTTTTGTTGATCGAGGATGTCCCGACAACCACCGAATGGCTGGCGGTGCGAGATCGTTTATTACGCGCGACGACCAAAACAAATTAACCCAGATTTCCCATTAGAAACGATTTCTAATGGCTGCCAATAGAATAAGTGCTTGATTAGAAATGGGTTTGGGGTCTATGGGTTTAGGGCATATAGTCACCTGAAAAAGACCGCACGAATCAAGTGCGCATGCAAGGAGTTTCCGGTTTATGGAATTAGTCCAAATCCTTCAAGCCCCACATTAAATTTGGCGCATCGTGGAATTCCGGGGAAAGATTCACGCGAAGGCGCGGAGAAAGGCATTCCCGTGTGCATCCCCGCCCAAAATCGCTGCGGGGACAACTTTGGCGGGAATCCAGCGTCTTTTTCCGCCCAATCACACAGCGATTTTGGGTGGAGGTTCACCCTCTCTCCCCAAAAGGGAGAGAGGAGAGAAATGCCGCCCCTTGCCCACTTGCGGGAGAGGGGCAACTTCTCATCTCCGCCGGTTCCGACGGTTACTCATGTTGCCTGCCTGCGGCGCTACCACGCGCTGTCATTCTGCGCGAAGTGACGACGAAGCATTTGAGTCTTGATTCCTGATTTCTGATCCCGAGCCTCTGATCTCTGATCTTTGATCCCTGGCTCCTGATCCCTGATTTCTGGAACGCCGGTACAGAAAACGCTCCAGTTCCTGTAGCGCGTTTCTGTAAACGTCGCGCTTGAATTCGATCACGGCATCAAGCGGCACTTGATAATCGTGCCAGCGCCAGGCATCGAATTCGGGCTTCTCGGTCACCCGCAGATTGATGTCGGAATCGCGACCGACAAAACGCAGCAGATACCAGATCTGCTTTTGCCCACGGTAATTACCGCGCCACTCGCGCCGCACCCATTGTCGCGGCACATGGTAGCGCAACCAGTCGCGCGTTCGCCCCAGAATACGGACGTGCTGCGGGGAAAGACCCACTTCTTCCCATAGCTCCCGGTACATCGCTTCTTCCGGAGCTTCGTCAAGGTCGATACCGCCTTGCGGAAACTGCCAGGAATGCTCACGAAGCCGCTTTCCCCAGAAAACCTGGTTTCTGGCGTTGGCGATCACGATAGCGATGCTCGGTCGATAACCATCCCGATCCAGCATCTTGCACCTGCTTAATTAATAAGTTGGTGTCATTGTAGCAGGGATCGGGGTATTGAGGATCAGATCGGGCAGATAAGAGGGCTGCACCCTGTCAAGCCATGTGGGGGAGACGGCGCGCCCCCGAATCAACAATCAATACCATAGCTCCCGATCCCAACTCATTTTTTGTGCTTGCGTGAGAGGAATGGATTTAAAAAAACGGCGCCCAAAGGCGCCGTTTTTTCAGAAGAACTGCTTATCTACCAGCTTATTTTCCGCTAGCCAGACGTGCAGCACGCAGATCCGCCATTCCCTTGTCGAGCTTGGCGATCATCTTCTGTGCGATATCCATACCGAAGTTCATCGAGTCAACCGCTTGATCCTGGTTGTGGAAGTATGCGCCGTTGGCAGCACCCCACCATTCCCAATGGATGTGCGTTTCCCAATGCGCTTCCTGGGATTCTGCGATGAGCGCCGCATCAACACCCAGATTCCTGGCTTCTTCGATCTTGTCGATCAAACGGGACAGCCAGAACTCAATGTGACGCATCTTGCCGTAGTAGCGATACTTCTTGACATCAATGATGTACTCAGCCTGCTTCTCGTTCCAGTCGTTGTGGCATGACAAACAGGTTTCTTTGATGTAGTTCCTCGGCGAGGTTACCCAGTGCTTCGTGTAGGTCTTGCCAGCCTTGTCTTTCGTCTTCGGCATATGGCAATCGTTACACTGAACACCGGCAATCTGGTGCTTCGAGTTGTAGAACACTTCTACGTCAGGATGCTGCGCTTTCCACAGTCTCGCACCGCTGATCCCGTGTCTGAAATCACGGAATTTGAGATCGTTGTAGTGCTTCCCAAGATTCCACACGTCAACATACGGGAAATGATTGGTACGGCGGTCCGCCATTGTGACCCCTTCATTGGTCGCCATGTCGATACCCGGGTTACAGTTGTATTCGACGTGGCACTGACCGCATTGCAGGTTCATGTCATACTTGTCCATCGTCGCAATCTTGCGCGTAAAGCCGCGGAGGCCAAGTTCTTTGACTTGAATCTTCGCCGCATGCGGATCCTTATGGAACAGTGTGTCTGTCCGGGTGGTGATTGCGTCGATCAGAGCGTCACGAACAACACGCGGCTTGGCCGAGTGCGGGTCATGGCACATGAAGCAGTTGACCGCATAGTTAACCGCTTTGGCAACATCCAGAACGTTCGATGTACGGCTGAATGTAGCGCCCGGTACCGGATCGCCCATGTACGCCCAGTCAAGGATGTGATCCTGCGACTTGCACGACATACAAACCGGGTTGGCTGCTGCTGCATAGCCAGGCTTGAACGCTTTGTGCGGTTCGCCCGGATGTTTGTCTACCAGAATATCCCAAGTCTTGAGGTTGCCGCCTTTTTGATCTGCGTACCATCTCCAGCCATCCTTCGGTTGGAAACGGCCACCGAAAGCACGGTCAGCAATGTACTGGTCGATCACCATGAAAGCGTGTGAACGCGGCTCAGCATGCTCTTTGGTAAAGCCGTGCGGCATCATCAGTTTGGTGAATGCCGGATCAGGTGTCGGGCCCGCATTGTGCGCTTTTTCATGACGCGCTTTTTTCTTCGGGTTCATCTGGTATGCCGTGTCAAACTGGTTCTTGTGGCAAGTGCCGCAAGCTGCCGGATTGACATCGGTGGTAGGACGCACGGATGCATTAGCATTGTGCTCATTCAACTTGCCATGGCAAGACACACAATTAACAGACTTGTGCGCACTGCCTGCGTGAAACTCTTGTATTGGTTGGTGACAAGCGTAACATTGCGACACATTGACGTTTCTTGGTTTTTGCTGCGCCATTGCTGGCGAAGCTAAAGCGAGAAGACCCAATGCGCACGCGAGTACTACATGCCGCCAGAGACCCATCAGATTGTACTTCATGGTGGAACTCCTATCAGTTAACAGCGTTAGACGACGTTACTAAAAAAACAGCAGACAATGCCGTTTGTGCGAGTCTAGCAAGAGTTTTGAATTTCCAAAGCGGCACCTTCCCCGTTATTTGATTTATGTCAAACAAACAGGGAAAGAATGTTACAAAAAGGCCACCCGATAAGAGTGGCCTTTACCTAAAAATTTTTCTTGCTTTTTTGGCTTCTTCGCTATAGAGCCGTTCCTATAGCGCCGCCCCGTCCGGCATTTCGATATCCGACGTCACTCCGGCAAGGGGTTCCCGAGGGAAGCGCTTGCCCCCCTCTCTGCCCGCGCCCGTGCTTCGGCAATGCTGCCATCTATCGAGCGGGCGATTTCAGAACCAGGGGGCACGGTCGCCTTCATCCGTACCCAGAACGCCTCTGCTTGGGCGTAATCCTGGTTTTCGAACGCATATGTCCCCGCCAGCGCCAGCGCTTTCCAGTGGGTCGGATCGGCCTGTAGCGCCCTCCCCACCAGTTCCATTGGCCGCCCGTCCAAGCGACCGTTCTGCATCATCGCCAGCAGATCGGCATAATCGGCGAGGATATTGGCCTCATCGGGAACACGTTCAAGAATTTTTTCATATGTCGCTCCTGCTTGTATGTACCTGCCGACCTGTGCATACGAACGCGCCAGCATCATATGGCCTTCAATGTTGTCTGGCTCGTTTTCCATCTTGGCAGCAAAAGCGTTCAACATTTCCTCCATTTGCGCGGGTGAAAAATCATGGTGGCTTTTTTCCGCCGCTTCCGTGGTCGCCACTTTCGGATCAAACGCTGACGGTGTCCCGACCACGGCGTAAAATACGCCTGCCACGCACAACACCATCAGCGATCCTGCGACAGCCCAGATGATGGCCGACTTCCGCAGTGGCGCTTCCTGGATCATCGTCACTTGTTTTTGAAGCGCTGCCTCTTCCAGTGTCCGGCGTTCAAGCTCGGCCCGCGCTTCAGCCAGCTCGGCATCGCCGATCGCGCCAGTGCGGTGGTCGTTTTCGAGTTCTTCCCATTGATCGCGCAAAATCTGCAAATTGGCCTGACCGTGTTCCGGCGCACCGTCTTTGCCGATACGCCCCTTGAACAGCGGCACAAAAATCCACACGCACGCAAGCGCGGTCAATACGAGAGCAACTACCAGAAATCCGATCACGTCACTTCTCCTTTCCGTTCGGTATTGTGGACTGCATCCATTCTCAGACGAGGCAAAACCAACGAAACATGAAGATGTATGTGGTTCACTTTGATTCGCGCCCTTCGAGCAACGCTGCCGCTCGCGCCTGTTCGGCCTCCGTCAACGGCGCTGACGCTGCCTCCGCCTGACTGCGACCGCGCAGAAGAAAAGTCATCGCCATCACTCCTGCTACCAGCAACAGCAACGGGCCAATCCACAGCAATAGTGTCGCCGGTTTCATTGGCGGTTCGTACAAAACAAAATCGCCGTAGCGGTCGGTCATGAAGGTAATGATTTCTTTGTCGCTCTTGCCAGCGGCAATTTGCTCGCGTACCTGTTGTCGCAAATCGACGGCCAGCTCCGCATCCGATTCGGCAATCGACTGATTCTGGCACACCAGGCAGCGCAGCTTTGCCGCCAGTTCTACCGCACGCTTTTGCGCGATCGGATCGTTTTCCGTCGGCACCGCTTCGTCGGCAACAGCCATGCCGCCCCAACAGCCCATCACGCTTATCGCGCAAGCCAGAAGAAAACCTTTCATTGCTTTTCTCATTGCTGTTTCAGCTCCTTGATCATCGGGATGATCTTTTTATTCAACACCTCTTCGTTGATCGGGCCGGTTTGTTTGTAGCGAATAATGCCTTGCTTGTCGATCAAAAAGGTTTCAGGTGTTCCGATCACACCGAAATCGATTCCGACGCTGCCATTGGCGTCCGCAATTGATGCCGTGTACGGATCGCCATGTTGCCGCAACCATTCGCTTCCGTTTTCAGGCTTATCCCTGTAGAGCATTCCGACGATCGACACTTCATTGGTTCTCGCAAGTTCAGCCAGTGACGGATGCTCCGTTTTACATGAAACGCACCATGATGCCCAGACGTTGAGCAGCCACACCTGGCCGAGAAAATCTTTCTCCGTCACCATTTTTTCCGGCGCGTTCAAATCCGGCAGCAAAAACGCAGGCGCCGGCTTGCCGATCAGCGGCGAAGGAATTTCTCGCGGATTAAGCCCCAATCCAGCGACGAAAAAACCCGCCAGTACAAAAAACACCAGCAGCGGAATCAGCAACAGTAACTTTTTCTTCATGCTTTCTCCAGTTTCGCCGGTTCCAGCGGCGACAGGGACGGTTTTGCCGTTTCGCGCCGTGCGCTCACCCGATAACGGCGGTCGGAAATTGCCAGCAGTCCGCCCAGCGTCATCAGAAGGCTGCCGTACCAAATCCAGGTCACAAAAGGCTTGTGATAAACGCGAGCGCTCCATGATTGCTTGCCGTCGTTGATCGGCTCACCCAGAGAAACATAACGATCTCCGAAAAAGCCGCTGTCAATCGCCGCTTCGGTCATCGGCATTCCGTGTGCGAAATACACCCGTTTTTCAGGGTACAGTTTGCGTATCGCTTTTCCGTCTTTGCTCAATTCAAAGGTTCCTCGCGTTGCATGGTAATTGGGGCCGCTACGGTCTTCAATGCTTTCAAAGCGGAAGGTGTACCCGCCCACGCTCACCGTATCACCCGGCATCATCCGCACATCGCGCTCGGCTTCAAAGCCTTTGACCACGGTCACACCGATGATGAACACCGCCACACCGATATGCGCTGCGAACATTCCCCAGAAACTGCGCGGTTGCCGCGCCAGTTTTTCTCTGAAACCGCCTTCAACATGCTTGACGCGATCGAAGAAACCGGCCAGCGACGCAGTTACGATCCAAAACGCCATCGCAAAACCGAGCGCCAGCAGCGCAACGCTTGTTGGCGATGTGCGACCGAGAATAAACGGCAACGCCACCGCCGCGACGAGCGTAATCACCGCTGCCCAGCGCAGCCGTGCCCACAGATCTGGCAACGTTGATTCTTTCCAACGCGCCACCGCGCCGACGCCCATCAAAAACACCAGCGGCGCCATCAGCGGCACAAACACCGCTTCAAAATACGGAGGGCCGACGGAAATCTTGCCGAGCTTCAGCGCGTCGAGAAACAGCGGATACAATGTACCGAGCAATACCGTTCCGCACGCCACCGTCAGCAAGACGTTATTGGCAAGCAATGCGGATTCCCGCGAAATGATTTTGAATGTTCCGGCCGTGCCTACTTTCGGCGCCCGAAACGCAAACAGCGCCAGCGAGCCGCCGATCACCAGCGCCAGAAACGTCAGAATGAACATACCGCGCTGCGGGTCGGTCGCAAACGCATGCACCGAAGTCAGCACTCCCGAACGCACCAGGAACGTGCCGAGCAGCGACAGCGAAAACGTGCAGATCGCCAACAACACCGTCCACACTTTGAACGTCCCGCGCTTTTCGGTCACCGCCAACGAGTGAATCAGCGCCGTACCGACCAGCCAGGGCATCAGTGAAGCGTTTTCAACCGGGTCCCAAAACCACCAGCCGCCCCAGCCCAATTCGTAATACGCCCACCAGCTTCCGATCAGAATACCGACCGTCAGAAAACACCAGGCCAGCGTCGTCCACGGCCTTGACCAACGCGCCCAAGTCGCGTCGAGCCGACCGCCCAGAAGTGCCGCAATGGCAAACGCGAACGCCACCGAAAATCCGACGTAACCCATGTACAGCATTGGCGGGTGCAAGATCATCCCGATGTCTTGCAACAACGGATTCAGATCGCGCCCTTCGAGCGGCACTGGGAAAATCCGGTCAAACGGATTCGACGTCAATAGCAAAAAAAACAGCAACCCCGTGGTGACCAGCCCCATCACGCCCAAAACGCGCGCAGTCATCTCTTCGGGCAGATGCTTGGAGAAAATACTGACCGCGCACGACCATAGTCCCAGCATGAACACCCACATCAGGATCGACCCTTCGTGCGACCCCCACGACGCGGCGATCCGGTAAATCACCGGCAATTTGGTGTTGGAGTTGTTTGCCACGTTCAGCACCGAAAAATCATTGACGATGAACGAATAAATCAAACAACCCAATGCCAGCGCCAAAAAGAAAAACGCACCTTGTGCGGTACGGCGCGACAGCGTCATCCACGCCGAAATGCCTTTCGAAGCTCCCACCAGCGGCAAGGTGCCTTGCACAACCATCAGCAACGCCGCCAGAACCAATGCAAATTGCCCAATTTCAGGAATCATCTTTTATCCACCCCAACAGAAAACACGCACATACGTGCCGGTCTTATTGTTTCAGCCTTATTGCGCCAACGTCTGCGCCGCGCGCGTTTTGTGCGCCTCGTCCAATGCTGCCTGAACTTCCGGCGCCACATAATTTTCATCGTGCTTGGCCAGCACCTGCGTCGCTTGAAAGACACCGTGATCGTCGAGCCTACCCTGCGCCACCACGCCTTTTTCCTCAGCAAAAAGATCCGGCAGAATGCCGGTATAGACCACTGCTACCGTCTCGGCAGTATCGGTGACTTTGAAATGTACCGTCAGCCCGTCGCCGGCGCGCACCACGCTGCCGCCCTCGACCATCCCGCCGACCCGGAACGCCCGTCCTTGCGGCACTTCGTTATTCATCACCTGTGTCGGCGAATAGAAGTAAGTAATGCTTGAACCGAATGCGTTTAATACCAGCGCCACAATGGCCGCGAAAAATGCCAGTCCGAAAATAATCCAAAGAAACCGCTTGTGCCGCGACTTGATGCCTCCCGACGGGGCTTCCGCCGCTCCCTGTGTTCCCTGTTCAGCGCTCATTCGGCCTCCTTCAATTGCGCTCCGGCATTGACCGTGCCGCTCCCGTGAACATCGCTATGCCGAACCAAGTGTAGCGCTCGCTTGCGGTGTGCACACACGGCAACGATTTCCAGCACGATCAACAGCGCCGCCATACCGTAAGCCATCCAGACGAAAAAAGCGTAACCACCCATTGCGAAAAACTCACCCATCACCGTTCCTCCTTTACTTCCGGCAAACGCGCCACCCAAGCAGCGCCGACTTCTCGCTCCAGCATAATTGTGCGCAACCTCACCAGAGTCACCGCAACCGAATAAAACCAGAAAGCAAAGACCATAAACAACAGACCCGCCAGCATGATATCGTCGATTGAAGAATTTCCGGCCTTAATCGTAGCGCCTTGATGTAACGTATTCCACCAGTTCACCGACATATAAATGATCGGCACATTGACGACGCCGACCAGCGCCAGCACACTGCACGCTTTATCGGCGCGGCGCGGATCGTCGATCGCGTTGCGCAGCGCGATGATACCGAGATAAAGAAATAGCAAGATCAATTCCGAGGTCATCCGCGCGTCCCACGCCCAATACGTTCCCCAAGTCGGCTTGCCCCAGAGTGCGCCCGTCCACAGCGCGATCGCCGTCATCAGCGCCCCGGTCGGCGCGATCGACTGCGCCATCATCGCCGACAGTCGCGTGTTCATCCCCAGCGCTATCGCCCCCCAGAACGCCATCACCACATATAAGAACATCGACATCCACGCGGCAGGCACATGAATGAAAATGATCCGGTACGAATCCTTTTGCGTAACGTCAATGGGCGCAATATACAAACCGATGACCAGCCCGATCACTGCCAGAACCGCCGCCGACACCCCAAACCACAACGCCATCTTGCCCGCCAACGGATAAAACTGTGCCGGTGCTGCGTATTTGAATCCACTCATCGCTCAAGCCCTATGCCATCAATCCAAAGAAATCCGTACCGCCGCCGACGTTGCAAACGGCGCTCCTGCCAGCGCCAGCAACAAACCCGCCGCCAGCAGCGAAAAATTGGCGTCCGCGCCCATGCCGCCACGCACAGCTTCAACAGCGCCCGCGCCGAAAATCAGCACCGGAATATACAGCGGTAAAATCAGCAACGCCAACAAACTGCCACCTCCTGAACGCAACCCCAGCGTCAACGCCGCGCCAATCGCACCCAACAACGACAACACCGGCGTGCCGATGAGTAATCCCGCCATCAACACCCAAATCACTTCGGGCTCCAGCCAGTACTGGATACTCAGCAACGGCGCCAACACCACCACCGGCAAGCCCGTTGTCAACCAATGTGCGCTGATTTTTCCCAGGATGAGTGCCGGTAACGGTAACGGCGACAGCGCCATCTGTTCAAGCGTCCCATCAGCATAATCGCTGGCAAACAAACGCGGCAACGACAACAACGAAGCCAGCAACGCCGCCACCCACAGTACGCCAGGCCCAAGCAACATTAACAATTCTTTGTCCGGCGACATCGACAGCGGAAACAGCGCCACCACAATGATATAAAACAAGATCTGAACACCCAGTTCAGCCCGCGAACGCAGCGCCAAACGCAAATCGCGCCGCAACGCCCAGAAAAAAGCCGTAAAAACACCGTCACCAGGCTCCATCGCCGTCCGAACCGGAAACACAGGAGAAGAATTCGTCGTCACATTACTCTCCTCACGGTCATTGAAACGACAACTGTCGCATTGCACCCGTCGGCAAATCCAGCGCCTGATGCGTTGCCGCAATCACCGCGCCGCCTTTTGATAAATGCGCCGCCATCATACCCGTCAACAACGCAATCCCCGCCGGGTCCAGCGCCGTCACCGGTTCATCAAGCACCCACAGCGGTCGAGGCACCAACGCCAAACGCGCCAATCCAATCCTCCGCCGCTGCCCCTGCGACAAAACACGCGCCGGCACCGTCAGTCGTGCGCCCAGCGCGACTTCCTGTAACGCTTCGCGCAACGCGCCCAGCGCCACCTCTTCACCGGCCAATTTGACCAGCAACGCCAGATTTTCCTCTGCCGTCAATTCGTCCTTGAGCGCTGGTGCGTGGCCAACAAACATAATGTTGTTACGCAACACCGGATCAAACGCCCGTGTTTCTCGTCCTTGCCACAGAATTTTTCCCGACAACGGATGCGACAAACCGGCCAGCATTCGCAACAGCGTCGTCTTGCCGGTGCCGTTCGCGCCGGTAATGATCAATGCCTCGCCCGCTTCCACCTTGAAGGAAACCTGACTGAACAACATCACATAACCGCGGCGTGCCGCAAGATCCTGAATTTCTAGCATATCGGAACTTGGCCCTAACCTAACCCCCGATGCGCCGCCTCGACCCTCGCTGCGGTTTTTACACCGCGCCACGCATCTGAAAAAAAGCGGCGATCCAGCATGTCGCCGCACTGATTTACACGATGGGAGATTGTAGCAAAGATCGGGGGGCGGAGATCAGGAATCAGGTGCAGGGGCGGGTTTCAAACCCGACCTTGAAGACATCAGCGTCATTCTGCGGGAGGCGCAAAACGCAGAATCTAAAAAGCGCCCGCACGAAACCGCGAAGAAGAAAAGCTCCTTTCCCCCGCTTGCGTGGGAGGAGTGGTGGAGGGCGAATGATTATTCGCCTCTACTTGCTTCCCCTCGCCCGCTTGCGGGAAAGTGGTCGGCTCAGTATAAAACTCGTGTAAAATCAGTGTGTTAACAACGATTTTACGAGGGCTGAGCCGATGCCAAAGCGTGTCACTAACGAGATCGAAATAGGGTTCCTTGAAAGGCGTCAAATCAGCGCTATTTTGATGGCGGCGACATCACCACTGAGGGCTCCGTCATGCTGCTGCAGCGAGTAGATCGTGCGATTGGCTTGACCAAAGCGATCGCTGCTGCAAACGTGATCCTGCGCGTATCACCCATGCACTGCAAACGTTGATTGCACAACGTATCTATGCGTTAAGCCAGGGTTGAGAAGGCTTGAACGATCACAAATTGTGCAGGGGCGATTACCGAGTTTTGACATATTCATATCGATCAACATACCTCAATGATCGACCTGCTGAACCTCGTTCAAACCCATTTGCCATTGGGGAAAGCTTGCTGTTGCTTCTTTCCTCTGGTTGGGGCATAATAAAAAGTTCTCCGACGGCTTTGCCGTCGTCCGATAATGAATATTGAAATCGTAGGAGCAAACCATGGCTCGAGTATGCCAGGTGACAGGGAAAGGCCCGATGACGGGGCATCATGTTTCTCACGCGAACAACAAGACCAAGCGGCGTTTTTTGCCGAATTTGCAGCAGCGCCGGATCTGGGTCGAAAGCGAAAACCGTTTTGTCAGCCTGCGCCTGACCAATGCCGCGCTGCGCACGATCGATAAAAAAGGGATCGACGCTGTTCTGGCCGACTTGCGTGCGCAAGGCCAACATATTTAACTAGAGCGCGTTGCCTACGAGCGACGCACGGAGACCGATCATGCGTGACAAAATCAAATTGGAATCGACTGCCGGAACCGGCCATTTTTATACGACGACCAAGAATAAAAAGAACATGCCCGAGAAGATGGAGATCAAGAAGTTTGATCCCGTCGTGCGTAAGCATGTGATGTATAAGGAAATAAAGCTGAAGTAAGCGTTTCCTCAGCTATTAAATACCTAAAAAGCCCGCTCATTTTTGTCGAATGGCGGGCTTTTTGTTGCCTGGAAGCGACGCGCATTTGCCACAATTAACGTCAATCATTTTGAGTATTCGCAAAGACTGGCATGTAAAGAAGATTTATAATTAAAAAATCTGCATTTTGGCGCCTTGAGAAATCAGGGTATTTTCCGGAATTTCGCTTCCACCTGAAAGCAGACGGTATTTACGTTTGCTGGTGCGACGACCTTCTTATTACCAACTGAAAAGAGAGTATTGCTATGAGCCCATCCGTAAATCTGAATATTCCTGAATACGTTAAGCACGAAGAGATAAAAAAGTGGGTCGCTGAAATTGCGGCATTGACCCAGCCCGATCGTGTCGTTTGGGTCGATGGCTCTCAGGAGGAATACGACCGGCTTTGTGCCGAAATGGTCGCTTCCGAAACGCTGATCCCGCTGAATCCGGAAAAGCGTAAAAACTGCTTTTTGGCGCGGTCCGATCCGTCGGATGTGGCGCGTGTCGAGGACCGCACTTATATTTGTTCCGCCAAGGAAGAAGATGCCGGCCCGACCAATAACTGGATGGATCCCACGAAAATGCGCGAGATTTTGAACGGGCTGTTCAAAGGCTGTATGCGCGGACGTACGATGTACATTGTGCCGTTCTCGATGGGGCCGCTCGGTTCGCCGATCGCGCATATCGGCATCGAAATTACCGACTCTCCTTATGTGGTGATCAATATGCGCATCATGACGCGCATGGGTCAGGCGGTGTTCGATGTTTTGGGCACGAGCGGCGAATTCGTCCCGTGCGTTCATACGGTCGGCGCACCGCTCGCTCCGGGACAAAAAGACGTTTCCTGGCCGTGCAATCCGGATGTGAAATACATTGTTCATTATCCGGAATCGCGCGAAATCTGGTCGTATGGCTCCGGCTATGGCGGCAACGCGCTGTTGGGCAAAAAATGTTTTGCGTTGCGGATTGCCTCGACAATGGCGCGCGAAGAAGGCTGGCTGGCCGAGCACATGCTGATTCTCGGCGTCGAATCGCCAGAGGGCGAAAAAACCTACATTGCTGGCGCGTTCCCCTCTGCGTGCGGGAAAACCAACCTTGCGATGCTGATCCCGCCGAAGGCGTTTGACGGCTGGAAAATCACGATGGTCGGCGACGATATTGCCTGGATCAAGGCAGGAGAAGATGGCCGCTTTTATGCGATCAATCCTGAAGCCGGCTGCTTCGGCGTCGCGCCCAACACGTCGGAAGCGACCAACTACAACGGTATCGCCATGCTCAGGGAAAACACGATTTTCACCAACGTTGCGTTGACCGATGACGGCGATGTCTGGTGGGAAGGCATGACCAAAGAAATGCCCGCGCATTTGATCGACTGGACAGGCAAAGACTGGACGCCGGAAATCGCTCGCGAGTCCGGTCGCAAAGCGGCGCATCCGAACGCGCGTTTCACTGTGCCGGCCAGCCAGTGTCCGTCGATTGATCCACGTTGGGAAGACCCGAACGGCGTGCCGATTTCCGCGTTTCTTTTTGGCGGTCGCCGCGCTACGACGGTGCCGCTGATCTATCAGTCGTTCAACTGGAATTACGGCGTCTATATGGCCGCCACCATCGGCTCCGAAACCACCGCCGCCGCCTTTGGCGCACAAGGCGTGGTACGCCGCGATCCGTTTGCGATGCTGCCTTTCTGCGGTTACCACATAGGCGACTATTTCGATCACTGGCTGAAAATGAGCAAAAATGTCAGGCATGCGCCCAAATTCTTCTGCGTCAATTGGTTCCGCGTAGACGAAAAAGGCAAGTTTATGTGGCCGGGGTTCGGTGAAAACATGCGCGTCCTGCACTGGATCGTTAACCGTGTGCATGATCGTGTTGGCGCCAAGGAAACCGCGCTTGGTTGGATGCCGCGCTACGAAGACATCGTTTGGACTGACTCTAATACTGACAAAGCCACCTTTGAGGCATTGACCGAAGTCAATGTCGATTCCTGGAAGGCGGAGATTGAAGGTCATAAAGAGTCGTTCGACAAACTCGGTGAGAAAATGCCGAAGCATCTTGCGTTGAAACGCGAGTTGCTCGAGATAAGAGTGAACAGCGGCCAATCCGCAAGCTGAACGACCCAAGGCGGGTGGGTAAAATGTGCGCTGTCACCACGTGGCGGGCGGCATGGAACCCACCCCTTTGAGCAAGGCGTGTCCATGGCGGCGCGGGAGAGGCAATCGGTCACTTGCTACCTGCCGCCTACCGCCCGTCACCTGCTTTGTTACCGCTTGTCGCCTACCGCCTACCGCCCGTCACCTGCGCTGTTACCGCTCGTCGCCTAGCATAACTACAGAGGGTTTTGCACCCTCCTTTTCTTGACCTAAGGCAAACACCCTGCTAATAGTGGGTGTATTCTGTTTGGATGAATCATCACGTTTGCAGTTGATTCCTAGAACGTGTGCATTTCATAAGCCGTCATTTTTTTGCACCAAGGAGAACTGTATGAACTATATAAGAAGCATCATTGCGGCCTCGTTGCTATCGCTCGGGCTGTTTGCTGTTCCAGTTTTGGCGAATGACCTTCAAACCATCATGAAGGAACGCAATCTTTCAGAGAAAGATATCATCGCCGCTGCAAAAACGTATCAACCATCTGGGCGGAAAGACGAATTCATCGCCTTTTCTTCTGGCGGCCACTCGGGACAAGTGATTGTTTACGGCATCCCGTCAATGCGTATTTATAAATATATCGCCGTTTTCACGCCGGAACCTTGGCAAGGGTACGGTTTTGATGACGAATCGAAGAAAATTCTTGCCGCCGGAAAGATTCGCGGCAAGGAAATCACTTGGGGCGATACGCACCACGCAGCATTCACGGAGAGAAACGGTGAATATACGGGTGACTATCTGTTCATCAGCGACAAAGCCAACCCGCGCGTTGCGGTCATTGACCTCAAGGATTTCGAGACGGTGCAGATAGTCACCAATCCGGTGATCAAGAGTGCGCACGGCGGCGCGTTTGTTACGCCGAACTCCGAGTACATCATCGAAGCGTCCCAATACGCAGCGCCGCTTGATAACAATTATCATCCGATCGAGAGTTATCAAGAAATGTTCCGTGGCGCGGTGACCATGTGGAAGTTTGATCTCAAAGCAGGACGCATCGATGAGAAGAACTCGTGGACGCTGGAATTGCCGCCGTATATGCAGGACCTTGCTGACGCTGGTAAAGGCATTTCCGACGGATGGGTTTTCATCAACTCGTTCAACTCGGAAATGTACTCTGGAGGGATTCATCTGGGGTTGCCGCCGTTCGAAGCGGGGATGAGCCGTAACGACAACGACTTCCTGCATGTGTATAACTGGAAGATGCTGGAACCACTGCTGAAAGATCCGAAGAACTTCAAGGTCATCAACGGCCATCGCGTCATCACCATGGATGCGGCGGTTAAGGCCGGAGCGCTGTTCTTGATTCCGGAACCGAAGTCGCCTCACGGCGTTGATGTTTCTCCCGATGGACGTTACATCATCGTCGGTGGCAAATTGGATACCCATGCCTCGGTTTATGATTTCCAGAAAATCAAGGCATTGATTGACAAGAAGGACTTCGCTGGCAAAGATCCGTACGGCGTTCCGATTCTTGACATCAAGAAATCGCTGCATGGACAAGTTGCGCTGGGTTTGGGGCCGTTGCATACGGTCTTTGATTCGAAGGCCGGTATTGTTTATACGTCGCTGTACGTCGATTCGCAGGTCGTGCGCTGGGATTACAAAAACCTCAAGGTTCTTGACCGGCTGAATGTTCATTACAACATCGGACACCTTGATTCTCCGGAGGGTAAATCGACCAAGCCGCGAGGGAAATACCTTGTTGCGCTGAATAAGCTGGCGATTGACCGTTTCAATCCTGTTGGCCCGCTGCACCCGCAGAACCACCAGTTGATCGATATCTCCGGGCCGAAGATGGAACTGTTGTACGACATGCCGATTCCGTTGGGCGAGCCGCACGACATGGTGGCGATTGCTGCAAGCAAGCTCAAACCGAAGGCCGCATACGACATCGGTACGGACAGCCGTACCGGAAAACCGCACCCGGCTGCAACGCTTGCCGGTCAGGAGCGTGTCGTGCGTGACGGTAACAAGGTGACGGTTTACATGACGGCAATCCGCTCGCACCTGAATCCGGAGCACATCACGGTTAACAAGGGCGATACAGTGACCCTCCACATCTCCAGCCTTGAGCGTGCGCAGGACGAAACGCACGGGTTCGGTATTGACGGGATGAACGTTCACGCTTCAATCGAGCCGGGCAAAGTGGCTTCTGTCACGTTCGTCGCCGATCTGGAAGGCGTTTTCCCGTACTACTGCACCGAGTTCTGCTCGGCGCTTCACTTGGAAATGATGGGTTATCTGTTCGTGAAAGACCCGGCCAAGAAATACGAAGACTTCCAGCAAGCCAAACTGAGCACGATGTCGAAAGCTGACTTGGAGGCGGAATACAACAAAATTGTCGCTACCAATAAAGCCACCGATGACGTGATCCAGTCCGTGGTGAAATACCTCAAGGACAAAGGCTTCCAGAAATTCCCGGAAATCGCCGCGCTGGTCACCGATGCGCTGGATCAGTATGGGAAGATTCCTGACGTCAAGGCGAAAGCGGATGCTGCGCTCAAAGCGGGTAACCTTGATCAGGCGATCCTGTGGGAAAACCAGGTATGGCAGTACATGGTGAAAACGGCAGACGTCGGCTTGCGTGCGAAGAACCGACTGTCGCGTGAGTTGGCAACGAAGATGTCGCCAGCGGCGGAACGTGGTGAAACTGCGTACCTCAGAGGTGGTTGTAACGGTTGCCACGTCATCGGCCAGGTCAGTTCCGGCCCGGACTTGACGGGAGCAATCGCACGGACCAGCGAACAATGGGTGTATGAATTCACATTGAAGCCGGAAACGAAGTTCAATGAAGAATACACGCAGTTCATGATCCGTTACTTCAACTTGAGAATGCCGAACCAGAACATGAAGCCCGAGGAGGCGAAAGATATCGTCGAGTACATGAAATGGATCGATGCTAACGCAGATCTTTTCTAACAGGGTTCTGTTGTAACTTATGGAGGCGGTTTCGCTACGGCGGAACCGCTCTCCTTTGGCTTAAAACATTTACGTTGACAGGATCGGTTAGAGGCAATGAAGAAATTTACCAAGTCAGATATTTTTGCGGCGGTTGCGCTACTGCTCTTTCTTTTTTGCTTCACCATTCCGACGGTGGCTTTCTATAAGGTTCCGGAAAAAATAAAACGGTCGGGGACGCAAGAAGTGGCGTCGTTCGTTTTCCCGATGTGGAATCTTTATCAGAAGGGGCGTTATACCAGCCCTTATACGCCCAAAGGGGCGGAGGGAGACTTGCGCCAGATCATCGAAAGAAAAGGCGAAATTAACACGATGTCTTTTCCTGTCTGGTTCGTGACGCTCGAAGCGCCCAATTATCCGAAGGAGGCGTTTCCCAAAGGAATACCGGTTTATTTTCATCTGGACGGCTTCTCTGGAGACGTTCACGAAATGAACATCATCAACCATTTCATCGGTATGTATCCGATGGAAGTCGGCGCTCAGGTTGAGCGGGCATTGTCGCCATTCATTCTGGTGGCGATAACGCTCATGATGATCCTGTTTTTTGTTTTCCGGGGGAAATGGTCGTCGCTGCTTCTGGTTCCGTCGATTTTGACCCCGCTGGGTTTTTTCGCCTTCTATGCGGGCTGGCTTTACTGGTATGGCCACAATTTGCAGGAGTGGGGAATGTTCAAAGTGAAGCCGTTCATGCCGACGGCTCTCGGTGACGGCAGGGTCGCGCAATTCACGACGCACTCTTATCCGACGATAGGCTTTTATATTTTGCTGATTATTTCGGTATTGTGTATTTTTGCTGTTTTGTCGCGGAGAAAAGAGGGCGCGGCAACGGTAAAATGATGGCAGCGCCGGGCCGTATTATCAAACCGGGGCGTGCCGTCAACAGAAAGAACCGGATGTTTTCAAGAGCCATCATGCTCCCGCTGTTGTTGCTGCCCTTGCCGTGTTTTGGCAATGCGCTGCAGGAAGCGATCGACAACGTTGAGCCTGGCAGTATTATCAAACTGGGGCGCGGTGTTTATCCCGGTCCTGTTCGTATCGACAAAGCCATCACGCTGACCAGCGAAGATGGCGGCGCGGTCATTCGCGGTACGGGGGAGGGCAGCGTTATTACCGTCACGGCCAACCATGCTGTCGTCAGCAATCTTATCGTCGAAGGCAGTGGCGAATCACATCAGGCGATTGATTCCTGCATCGTTGTGCAAGAGGTTCATACCGTCAAAATCATGGGCAACACGTTGCGTGATTGTCTTTTCGGTGTCAATTTTGAACAAGCCCATCGCGGCCAGATTCAGAGCAATACCATTACGTCGAAACCGTTTTCGCTCGGGCTAAGAGGCGACGGAATCCGACTCTGGTACAGCCACGCGAACATTATCCGCGGCAATACCACCTACGCCGTGCGCGACAACGTTTTCTGGTACTCCAGCGCCAACCGGATCGAGGACAACACCGGTTCCGATTCGAGATACTCGCTGCATTTTATGTACGCCGACCGAAACGAGGTTCGTTTCAACCGTTTTCAGGACAACTCGGTCGGCGTTTTCCTGATGTACAGTCATGGCAGCACGGTAAACAGCAACACCCTTGTCGGCGCTTCTGAAAAATTCGGCATCGGTCTCGGACTGAAAGAAGTCTCCGATTGCATCGTTGAAAAAAACACCTTTCTTTATAACGCCGCCGGCCTGTATCTCGACCATTCGCCTTATCAGCCCGGCACGATCAATAAATTTCTGGAGAATCATTTTCTGTACAACGCGATCGCCATTCAACTACAGGGAACGATTCACGGCAGTATTTACGAAGGCAATCGTTTCGATGGAAACATTTCCGATATCAGCAACGATTCACAGGGATCAAAGATTTATCTGAATCGATGGTTTCAAAACAGATGGGACAAGTACGAAGGATTCGACCGGAACAAGGACGGCTACGGCGATACCCCGCATGAAGTGTATGCCTACGCCGATCAACTGTGGGGACACCGACCGACAGCGCGTTTTTTCTACGCGGCGCCGATCATCAGTGCTATTAACTTCATGGCTCGTTTGATACCTTTTTCCGAGCCTGAATTGCTGGCGACCGACCCGCAGCCCGCCGTGCGGAAGCGAGATAAGCGAGATGACGATTAACCGCCGAAAATTCGCGCAAGGCGTTACCATCGCCGCTTTGCTGGCCGGTATTCCGGGGGCAGGCTACTTGATGCTGGGTCAAGCGCATAAAAAAGATTGGTTGCGCCTTCCGGGCGCACTTGATGAAAAAGCGTTTCTCGCGCTGTGCATCAAGTGCGGACAATGCGTTCAAGTTTGCCCTTACCATGCGGTATTCCTGCTTGACATCGATGACGGCGCGGCGACGGGGACGCCGATCATCCGACCGGAACTTCGTGGCTGTTATTTGTGTGACCTTTTGCCTTGCGTGCTGGCGTGCCCCACGATGGCGCTCGATCATAACGTTTCAGGGGCAGAGCAAGTTCACATGGGTGTTGCCGTGCTTACCGACAAGACGCAATGTCTGCTTTATCAGAAAAAGCCCGTCAACGCTGAAATGATTGACGCGCTGATTTCCCATGGTACGCGCAACGAGGTTGAGAAAGAGCTGGCCGAAAAATTGCGGGAACATGTCGGGAAGGACTGCGTATTGTGCCGTGATTTTTGCCCTTACCCTGACAGGGATGCGGCCATTACGTTGGACGGGGGCTATCCCGAATTTCATGAGCGGTGCGTTGGTTGTGCGGTTTGTCAGGAACTTTGCCCGACGCAAATCATTGAAATCATACCTCGCAAAACATATCAGGAAGTTTATCGAAAGGAGCGAGGCTCATGAAGCGCTATTTGTGTTTGATTGCGGTACTGTTTCTTGCCGGGTGCGGCAAAACGGAAGAACAGGCGCCGATTCCGGAAACACCGGGCAAGATCACCGTGATTTCCGGCGAGGCGGCGCCCGTGGATGCGGAACGCGACCGCTTTCTCGCCTACGATCTCAAGGGAGAACAAATCATCCGTTATGCGCCCGGGGAGGAAACGGAGGAATCGAAAAACGTCGCGCCCTATGTCATCGTTCGGAACATGCCTTATGCGGCGATCCATAACAGCTTGAAGATGAAAAGGTTGAGCAAGAATTTCATCGTCTTATGTTCCGCTTGTCACGACAATTACGCCAACGGCGTGATCGGGCCGACGCTTCTTGGCCTGTCCGGTGATGAAGTGTACGATATGATCGTAAAGTACAAAACGGATCAGGTAAAGAACGTTCCGATGCGCGAACTGGTTCGAAAAATGGACGACAAGGAAATTCGTTTCATCGCTGAAGATATTGCCAAATTTAACGAAGAGGTTAGAAAGGAGATGAAAAAATGAGCGCACGAAATATCTTTGTTGCCGCGATGCTGGTTCTGGTAGCGGCGCTTTTTTTCTACCTTTTTGGAGCCATAGGCACGAAACCTGAAGAGGAAAGCGCTACTGCGCGGCAACCTGCGGCCTCTGCGGAAGAGGCGGGTTTCCGTTCGAGCGCCGGTGACATTCAGCCGATGGAGGAAACCGATTCGAAGCTGCAAGAGCTGAAAGCGCAACAGGGCGCGGTGTCCAGCGATGGATTGAGCCTCTTGTATCTGGTGAAATGTTCCGCCTGCCACGGACGCGATGGGCGCGGGCCGGTCGGGCCGTCGATAGCCGGCAAGAGTGTAGAAGAGAATATGGCGATTTTGATGAGGTACAAAATGAAGCAGGTGTCGAATTCCGCGATGCTCGGCCTGCTGGAGCAAACCAGCGATCAGGAACTTGAAATGCTGGCCAGGGAAACCGCTGCATTTTAACGACCGAACGTGAGTAAGCGGCAATGCATTCTGGCGCAGAACGCGCCTTTACGGAAGACTTTTGTCCGTGAGACGGTGCGCGGGCCTCGACCCTCGTTGCGTGCCTGGCGGTTCCTGACGGTCATCGGCTGTTTGCTTCTGTTCGTGCTTTCTTACCGGATTGACCTCCAACTTTTGGAAGGAACGCTTGTCGGCTCGCGTTTTATCGGGCTGCATCTGATCGATTTATTCGTCACCTTGCAAGTGTTCGCGGCACATCACGCCATCCCGAGAAATCTGGCGATCGGAGCGGCAACCGTTCTTGTTGTTTACCTTGCCTTGGGGGGGCGCTCCTTTTGCTCATGGATTTGTCCGTACGGGGTATTGAGTGAAATCGGAGAGAGTATTCGTTTTTGGCTGATCGAAAAGAAAATCCTCAAAAAAGGAGGACACCTACCGGATAAAACGAAGTACATCATCTGGGCGGCGTTTCTTCTGGCAAGTTTTTTGACCGGAATTCTCGTTTTCGAAATATTCAACGTCGTAGGCGTTATTTACAGGGCGCTTCTTTATGGCGGGCTGCTTTCATTAACGATCGTTCTTTTCGTTCTTCTTGTTGAGATTTTTGTTTCCCGGCGGGTTTGGTGCCGATCGATTTGTCCGGTCGGAACAACGTATGGATTTTTGAACCCGATTGCATTGCTGAAACTTAAGGCGGATAAATCGCGCTGCAACAACTGCGGGGCATGTACCGCCGTTTGTCACGTCCCGAAGGCGCTGGCGCCGGTCTTCTCCAAAGACGAAAAAGCGATTTACATTGTAAGTACAGATTGCACACTGTGCGGACGCTGCATAGATGTTTGCGGCGAAGACGCGCTGACCTTTTTCAACCGACTGAAAAATATTGTCTAACGTATGATTGATATTCAGAACCTGGACAAATCGCTCTCTGGACAGAAAATTCTTTCCGGCATTACGCTCAACATTGCCGACGGAGAAAAAGTCCTCTTTCTCGGGCATAACGGCGCAGGGAAAACGACGCTGATCCGCTGCTTGCTGGGAGAGTACCGGCCAGACTGCGGAAAAGTTTCCGTAAACGGGCACCCGCTTGCCAGTGAGCGGGTAGAGGCTTTGCGCAAAATTGCGTTTGTTCCGCAATTGCCTCCGCCGATTCGTTTCACGCTCAATGAGCTTTTTGAATATGCGTCCAAAATAGGTCTTTGCTCTATCGACAAGATCAAGGAAACCAGTTTGTATTTCGGCTTGGACGCCAATGCGCACAAGCACAAGGCTTTTTACAAATTGTCCGGCGGCATGAAACAGAAAATTCTGATCAGCGTTGCTTTTTCGCGCGATGTCGATGTTTATATTTTTGATGAACCCACGGCCAACCTCGATGCCATCGGAAGGGATCGCTTCCGCGAATTGATCGGTGCGCCGGAGATGAGCAACAAGACGGTCATATTCATCAGCCATCGTCTGGAGGAGCTGGCCAATGTGGTGACGCGGGTTATTGAGCTTGATTTGGGAAGGGTTGTGCGAGACGAGCGTACTTTAACAGTGTCGGCATGATATATTTTGTTGGTTCTTTTTTTTGGAAAGGTAGTGCAAGATGAGCGCATTTAAACAAAGACGAACTCTTTTGATATTTCTTTCGACGGTTCCGCTGCTGGCTTTCGCGCAAAACCAGAAAAGCGGGGCGCAGCCACGGGAAATCAAACTGAAACAAGATACCTGCACGCGTTGCAAGATGGCGTTGAAAGATCGCCTGAACTCGGCGCAAATCATCGATCCTGAAACAGGTGAAATGCTCATGTTCGACGATCTTGGTTGCGCGGTCGCTTGGCTCGACGAAAAGAAACCGGCATGGCGCGGCAACGCCGCCATTTACGTTAACGACGCCACCGACGGCACATGGTTGAAGGCGGATGAAGCTGTTTTGGCAACGCCATACGCCACTCCGATGTCGTTCGGCATTGCGGCATTTCGCAGCAAAGAAAAAGTTGGCGCCGACAAGACGGTGCTCACGATGCAGGAAGCCGAGAAGCTCATTTTGGAGACGGTTCGCGAGCGCAGGCGAAAAAGAGAACAGCAACAGCAGCAAAAACAACGTTAACATAAGTCGCCATAATTGGTCATGAATAGGCTTTGTCGCAAGACTGTCCGACATGAAACTTGACTTGAGAAAGGGAATACGAAATGAGCACATCTAAACAGAGACGAACCTTCTTGATTTTCTTGTCGGCGGTATCGGCGCTTCCGCTTCTGGCGTGCGACAGGAAAATCGACATCAGCGCACGCACACCTGTTTGGGATCGCGACACATGCGTGCGGTGCAAAATGGCGTTGGGCGACCCTCAGAACTCGGCGCAAATCATCGACCCAAAGACAGGAAACGCTTTCATGTTTGATGATCTTGGCTGCGCGATTGCCTGGCTTAATGAAAATCAACCGGCGTGGCGCAGCGAAGCGGTTGTCTATGTCAACGACGCGACAGACGGCGCATGGCTGAAGCTGGAAGACGCTGTTTTGGCGATGCCCTACATCACTCCGATGTCGTTTGGTATTGCCGCTTTTAGTCATAAGGAAAAGGTCGAGGGCGATAAAACGGTGGTTACCGCTCAGGAAGCCGAGAAAATCGTCCTCGACACCGTTCGGGAACGCAAGCAAAAAAGAGAGCAAAACCAGCATCAACATCAGCAGCCACCTGAGCATCAGCACGAACACGAGCGCGACGAGCCACACGGACACGAGCAAAACGAACCGCAACAAGAACAACCGCAGCACGAGTCTTTGCAAGAACACGCGCCGCAACAGCCGCTCCGTTAACAAGAATTTCCCATGAGCCAACTTTTTACGATTGCCAAGCTCGATTTTTTTGAATCTTTCCGGTCACGCTGGTTCATTGGTTATGCGGCGGTGTTCCTGCTGCTCGTCGTCGCCATTTTCCTTTCCGGCGTTACGGAAAGCCGAGTGATGGGATTCTCTGGCCTGACGCGGCTTTTGCTGATCTTCATTCAGGCGTGCAACATCATTCTGCCGATATTCATTCTTGTCACAACGGTACGCACCATTGCGAAAGAGCGGGACAGCAACGTTTTCGAGTACCTGTTGTCGTTTCCGGTTCCGTTGGCGACGTATTACTGGGGAAAAGTGTTGGGACGGCTGTTGGTCATCTGGCTTCCGCTGCTGCTCGCTCTTTTGTTGGCGCTCGGCATCGGGTTGGCGCAAGGCAGCGAGATTCCCTGGCGGCTTCTGGTGCTGTATACGGCACTGCTCGCTTGCTCGTCGCTGACATTTCTCGGCATCGGCTTTTTTATCTCCGTATCGACCAAGAGCCAGGAGTTGGCGCTTGGTATGGCGCTTTTTATCTGGCTGCTTTTAATCGCGCTCATTGATATTGCTTTAATCGGATTTTTGATTCAGCAGATGGTGCCGGACAACCTCATCTTTGCGTTGGCGTTGTTCAATCCTGTTCAAACTTTTCGCATCGCGGCGATTGCGCTTTTCGACCCTGTGTTGTCCGTGATCGGCCCAACTTCGTACTTTTTACTCGATACGTTTGGCTCGACCGGCATCATCGCTTACGCGCTGTCGTATCTGTGCTTTATCGGATTTTTGTTTCTGTCGCTGGGTTATCTCGTCTTTCGTCGCCGCGATTTGCTTTGAGGCGCGTTGGTGTTTATCGCTGCTACGACCGCGATGACTCATCCGTTGCCGCATTAAGCAAACGCACTTCGCGTTGTGGAAACGGAATCTCGATACCATGTTGCGTAAAAAGATCCCAGAGGCGCAGGCTGATGTTGCTTTTTAGCGTACCCTGTCCGTTTTCCGGATCGCGAACCCAAAAACCCAGCAGCAGATTGATGCCGCTGTCGCCGAAATCGACAACCGTTGCTGTCGGCGCTCTTTTTCCGTCGGCAACGCGCGGTTCAGCCATTGCCGCCTGTTCCATCAGTCGTAGCGCTAACCGCAAGTCCGTACCATAGGCCACCTGCACCGATACCGTTGCGCGTGCTTCACGCTGACTCGACGAATGGTTGAGCACCGTTTGCGTCAGCAATGCTTCGTTCGGTATCATCGCGTCAATGCCATCGAGACTGCGGATGACGACATAGCGGGCGGTCACTTCGCGGACGATACCGAAACGGCCATCAGCCGTGATCATGTCCCCGATCTTGATTGCGTGTTCAAACAGCACGGCAAAACCGGCAATGTAGTTAGCGACGAGTTTCTGCAATCCAAGGCCGATGCCGACACCAATCGCGCCTCCCAACACGGCAAATACGGTCAAGTCGATGCCGATGTTTTGCAACACAAATAACACCGCCACAACCAACAGCAGTGTTCGCAGGAAACGCGCCAGCAACAAGCGACCGTTGTACGAGACTTCCTGCTCCGGTGTTTTTGGTAGCAGGCGGCGTTCAATCATTCCGGCCAGCCATAATGTCGCCGACACCGTCAGGATCAACACTACAATACCCTTAATCAGCGTCCACAGCGACACGCCCTTGCCGATCGGCAATACGATACTGTCGAGTTCTACTTTCAATTCCGGAAGGATGCCGAGAAAATGCAATACCACCACAGCCCAGATGGCAAACGTAACGGCGTGTTCCGACATTTTCAACCAGGCGGTGTGGCTGAACATGGTGTGAAGCGTGTAAACCAATATCCGAATCGCCACCAACGCCAACATCAGCGGCAATGCGATGTTGAGAAAAACCGGCGTTTCGTAGATACTAAAAACCGAGCGCACCAATAACACGAACAACAGCGCCAACAATGGAAACATGATGCGTATCATGCCGCCGGAAAACGTTTGCTTCGACAGCGCCTGCCATTTTTCCTGTTGTTTTGTGTACCAGTATCGAGCCAGCCCGTAAGCAAGGGCAACACTCATCAGTGTTAACGCCAAATCCAGCCAACCCAATGGTGAGGACAATATCTCCGGGATTCGTGAAAAATCAATGCTGTTCATTTTGGAAATCCTCAAGCGTGTTCAGGCGACAGAATACAGGAATTCATTCCTTTTCGTTTGAGCGCTTCATTACTGCCGCAAAGAATCCGTCGGTATGGTGTTGATGCGGAAGCAACTTGAGGGTCTCGCCGGTATCGAGTGGCGCTTGCGAACGTGCCAATGTTTCCGCTGCCGATTGCAATGAAAATTCAGGATGCGTTTCCAGAAACTGCGCCACGATGGCTTCGTTCTCAGCCGACAACACGCTGCATGTTGCGTACACCAAACGCCCGCCCGGTTTGACCAACCGCGATGCTGCCGTCAGGATGGCTGTTTGTTTGGCGTTTAATTCCATCAGTCCCGCTTCGCTGTAGCGCCATTTCAAATCGGGGTTGCGTTGCAAGGTCCCGGTTCCGGTACACGGCGCATCCACCAGCACCCGATCCATTTTTCCGGCCAGCCGTTTGAGTTTGGCGTCACGCTCGCTATTGATTCGTTGCGGATGCACATTTGATAAACCGGAACGCGCCAATCGCGGCGTCAGCTTTTGCAAGCGCTTGTCTGAGACATCGAATGCGTACAAGCGCCCTTGCGAACGCATCAACATGCCCAGCAGCAATGTTTTTCCGCCCGCGCCCGCGCAAAAGTCGGCCACCATTTCACCACGGCGCGGCGCGACCACATAGCCAATCAACTGACTGCTTTCGCTTTGCACTTCGAGTTTGCCTTCGACAAGCCAGGGATGACGCGCCAGCATGGGGCGGCCATACACGCGGATGCCGAGCGGCGAATACGGCGTCGGCTCGGCTTGTCGTCCTTCAGCACGCAATGCAGTCAGCGCTTCGTCGCGTGTTGTTTTCATCACATTGACACGCAAGTCAAATTGTGCAGATTGCATCCATGCTTGCGTCAGTTGTGAGCGGGTTGCGTCGTCGTAATCGCTGCCCAACCGCGTCCACAATTCATCGGGCACGTCGGCGTTGTCAATGTCGGAGAGCAACGCTTCCGACGCTTTCCAGTGCGATTCAAAATCAATCAGCCATTCACGATCAGCGGCGTCGGCCAGCGCTCTTGTTCCTTTCGGCGCATCATTCAACTCACGCACCAGCACCGCCAACGCCAACCGTCGCGGCTTTGTTGTTTGTGTCAAGGCTTTCAGCGAACGGCGACGGCGCAAATACGCGAACACGCCTTCCGCAACAAAAGCGCGGTCACGCTGTCCCAGCGATGCGTGCTCACGAAAAAATTGGCGCAGCACGCTGTCTGCCGGATAACACAGTGTGTCAGCGCGACGAATGGCCTCCGCCAACGCCTGAATATGGTAATGGCGCCATTCCAAGGCGCTCTGTTCCCGCTTGCTCATATCACAGGGTTCAGGAAAGGGATTGTCCACTCTCCCACGAGGGGAGGGTTTGTTCTTCTTCGCGTTTTCGCGTGAGATATTCTTTGCATACTTTGTGGTTCAATGTGTTTCTGATCCCTGATCCTGCGGATGCTGGCAAGACGCGGGAGGATTCGCAGCATCGCGCAGTGTCACGGTGTGGCCGTCAACGCTCAAGCGATCCTCGCAAAACCAGCGCACCGCATCTTCCAGCAAGCGGTGTTCCGCATCGAGCACACGCGCTGCCAATGTTGCCTCATCATCGCCAGGCAACACCGGAACAACGCTTTGTCCCACGATGGGGCCGACATCGACTTCAGGCGTGACAAAATGCACGGTGCAGCCGTGCCATTTCACACCGTCCGCCAACGCCCGCTGATGTGTGTGCAGCCCCGGATACGACGGCAACAACGCAGGATGAATGTTGAACATGCGTCCGGCGAAACGCTGCACCAGCGCAGCACCAAGCACACGCATGAAACCGGCAAGCACCACCAAGTCCGGCGCATCCGCCGCAATGGCATCGCCGAGTGCCGCATCGAACGCCTCTCGCGTCGGATACGCTTTGACATCGACCACAGTCGTTGGAATGCCGCGCTTTTCGGCATGCTGCAAACCGGCGGCATCCGCACGTTGGCTTAACACACGCACCACGCGCCCCTGAATTCGACCGGCGTCGATGGCGTCGAGCAACGCCACCAGATTCGATCCTCTTCCTGAAATCAGAACGCTGATTTTTTTGGTATCACGCATCGCTTAACCTTCAACCTGAAAACCTCAGTTGGACGTACTCGTCAGTGCTGCGCACGGTGTGCCAGGCAAGGCGCGACGTGCGTTGTGCTGGCGGGTGCGTAGCGCTCTCTCCCAATGGGGGAGCGTTAAAAAAGACTCCAAAGCAAATTGCCATGCGGTTTTCCATAGATTGTCGGGCGGTCAACTGAGGTTTTTAGGTTCAATCATCACCGCCGAACCATCACGCTCAATCACGTCACCGATTTTCGTCACCGTTTCTCCGTGCGCACGCAACGATGCCAAGGCCGCTTCCGCTTGTTCGGCGGCAACAATCACCACCATCCCGATACCACCATTGAAAACGCGGTGCATTTCTTCTTCGGCAACGCTGCCATGCTGTTGCAACCAGTCAAACACCGGCAACCGCTGCCAGGCATTTCTTTGCAAACGCACGCCCAATGTTTTCGGCAACACACGCGGAATGTTTTCAGTCAATCCGCCGCCGGTAATGTGTGCCATTCCTTTGACCGGCAATGTTTTCATCAATGCCAGCAGCGGCTTGACATAAATCCGGGTCGGCATCATCAGCGCGTCGGCCAATGTGCCGTCACCGCAACGCTCCGTTTGAAGATCGACGCCGCTACGCGCAATGATTTTCCGGATCAACGAATAGCCGTTTGAATGCGGCCCGCTTGACGCCAGCCCGAGCACGACATCACCTGCCCGGATCGTGCTGCCGTCGATGATGGCGTCTCGCTCGACAACACCGACTGCAAAACCCGCCAGATCGTATTCACCATCAGCGTACATGCCCGGCATCTCCGCCGTTTCGCCACCGACCAACGCACAACCCGCGCTCTCGCAACCGGCGGCAATGCCTTGCACAACACGCGCAGCGCGATCAACATCCAGCTTGCCGCATGAAAAATAATCGAGGAAGAAGAGCGGTTCAGCGCCTTGCACCAAAATATCGTTGACGCACATCGCCACAAGGTCGATGCCGATCGTGTCGTGGCGGTCAAGCTCAAACGCCAGTTTCAGTTTGGTTCCAACGCCGTCGGTTCCGGCCACCAACACCGGTTCACGATAACGGCCACCCAGACCGATCAATGCGCCAAACCCGCCGATGCCGTTTAACACCTCTGGGCGCAGCGTTCGTCGCGCCAGTGGTTTGATTCGATCAACCAACGCATCGCCAGCGTCGATATCGACACCGGCATCACGGTACGTCAGCGGCGTGTTGGAACAATCCCCGGGAGAAGCGGTCATGATATCCTCACAAAAAGCGGGTTTCGGCAATGCGGGTTTGAGCAATGCGCCCGACCGCGATAAACTTTAAACCTGAAGCTGAATTCTAACGGAAAACCCCTCTTATGAGCGCTCCGCTACCGCCCTCAGAACCGCCGCCGCAACCGCCATCGTCACCCGCCTCGCCGCCCGCGCCTGCTCCCGCGCACTCTGCCGCGTCTGCGCCTGTCGCTCCGGCGTCATCAGCATCACCGCAACGGCCTGCGCGTCCGATAGTGCCGCTGTCTTGGCACCATTATGTCTGGGTAATCGGCGCTGTTGTGGTGTTCGTGTTGCTGTTGCAGGGTTTGGGGACGATTCTGACGCCCTTCTTTGCCGCCGCGATTCTCGCCTATCTTGGTTCTCCGCTGGTCGAATGGTTGTCGAAAAAAGGGCTGTCGCGCACGCTGGGAACGCTTGCCGTGATAGCGTTGCTGTTGACGGCACTCTCCGTCCTGCTGCTCGTGTTGATCCCATTGATCCGTTCGGAAGGGGCGGTGATTGCAAAACGTGTTCCCGAACTCTTTGATCACTTCTCTGCAACGCTTTTGCCAACCATCGAATCATGGCTCGGTATCACGTTGTCGCTCGACATGAACGCATTGCGCACGCTGCTTGCCGAAAATCTCGACAGTGCGCAAGCCGTTTCGTTGCACATTCTCACCGGCGTCAAGAGCGGAGGTCAGGTGTTGCTGTCGATCATCATCAATATCGTGCTGATTCCGGTCGTGATGTTCTACCTTTTGCGCGACTGGAACGTCCTTCTGCGCGGTATCGACGATTTGGTGCCGCGCCGTTGGCACGGTAAAACTACCGAGATCGCCGGTCAAATTGATGCGGTACTCGCCGAATTCGTTCGCGGTCAGTTTTTGGTGATGCTGGTGCTTTGCGTTTATTACGTCACTGCGCTATGGGTTGTCGGTCTCGAATTCGCATTGCCGATCGGTCTTTTGACCGGATTGCTGGTGTTTGTTCCTTACGTTGGCTTTGGTATCGGGCTGACGCTGGCAGTCGTCGCTGCGTTGTTGCAATGGAGTGGCTGGCCGCCATTCGTTGCTGTGTTGGCCGTCTATGGCGTCGGCCAACTGCTTGAAAGCTACATTCTCACGCCGCGCCTCGTCGGTGACCGCATCGGTTTGCATCCGCTCACCGTCATCTTCGTGCTGCTGGCGTTCGGACAACTTTTCGGATTCGTCGGCGTGTTGCTGGCGTTGCCAATGTCAGCAGCGATACTGGTGGCGCTGCGCCATTTGCGCACTGCCTACAAACAAAGTCCGCTGTATCAGGAAAAGCATTGAACACTCTGCCATGCAACAACTGATTTTTGATCTGTATCCGGCAGCGCCGCCGTCGTTCGACAATTTCGTCGTCGGTCGCAACGATGAAGCGCTTGCTGCGGTAAACGCTTTCATCAAAGCCCTTTCGGGTCATGCGTTGCCACACACCAGCCTGTTCCTCTGGGGCGCACCGGGCGCGGGCAAAACACATCTGCTGCAAGCGGCGCGTGCGCTGGCATCGGCATCCGGTTTTTCCATATATACGCTCATCAAAAACAATGCGTTCCCGCCGTTACCGGAATTATCAACGCCGCCCGCATTGTGGATCGCCGATGATGTCGATAACGCCAATGATGATTTTCAGGGTTATCTTTTCACACTGTACAACGCACTGAAAGAAAACGGCGGTGGCCTTCTGGTCAGCGCCTCTGTTCCTCCGGCGCGGTTGACGCTGCGCGAAGATTTGCGAACGCGCCTGGGTTGGGGTGGCATTTATGAAATCGCAACGCTGCGCGACGAAGACAAACCGCAAGCCCTGATCGCGCACGCCAACGCACGCGGTTTGCGCCTGCCTCCCGAAATCGTTGTTTATCTTCTCAAGCACAGCCGCCGCGATATGCGCTCACTCCTGGCTGTGCTCGATGCGCTTGATCATTATTCGTTGTCGCTGAAACGCCCTCTCACGCTTCCGCTGGTGCGTGAGTGGTTGCAACAACAAACGATGACCCGCTACGGAGAAACACAATCATGAGTTCACGTCAACGCATTGTCGTCGGATTGTCCGGTGGGGTTGATTCCTCAGTCGCCGCCTGGTTGTTGAAGCAACAAGGCCACGATGTGATCGGCGTTTTCATGAAAAACTGGGAAGACGATGATACCGATACGTACTGCACCTCGCGCCAGGATTTGATCGACGCGGCCAGCGTTGCCGACGTGATCGGCATTGAATTTGATGCCGTCAATTTTGCCGCTGAATACCGCGAGCGCGTTTTCGCTTATTTCCTGCGCGAATATGAGGCCGGGCGCACGCCGAATCCAGACGTTTTGTGCAACAGCGAAATCAAATTCCGTGCGTTTCTCGATCATGCGATGACGCTTGGCGCCGACACCATCGCCACGGGGCACTACGCACGGGTGATGCGCGGAGAAGACGGCCACGCCGTTTTGCTCAAAGCGCGTGACACCAGCAAAGATCAAAGCTACTTTCTTCACCAATTGCACCAAACGCAATTGCAGCCCGCGTGTTTTCCGCTCGGCGATCTGCTCAAAAGCGAAGTCCGCGCCATCGCGCAACGCGAAGGTTTTTCGACCTGGCAAAAGAAAGACTCCACCGGAATTTGTTTCATCGGTGAACGCCCTTTCCGCGAATTTCTTGAGCGTTACTTGCCGCGCACACCGGGTCGAATGGTCACGCCGGAAGGAACCGTCGTTGGTGAACATCAAGGACTGGCGTATTACACGCTTGGACAACGACAAGGACTGGGCATCGGCGGAACCCGCGACGGCGATGGCACACCGTGGTTTGTCGCAGGAAAACGCTTGAAAGAAAACGAACTGATCGTCGTGCAAGGACACAACCATCCACGGCTTTACAACGATACCGTCACCGTGCAACAACTTCACTGGATTGCCGGAACCCCGCCTGACACCGCGCTCACTTACGGCGCCAAATTGCGCTACCGAATGCCCGATGCGCCGTGCCGACTTGAATGGCGCGACAACGATACGCTCACAGTGCGTTTCGACACACCGCAATGGACGCCGACGCCGGGTCAATACTGCGTGTTCTACGAGGGCGATGTTTGCCTCGGCGGCGGCGTTATTGTTTAAACATTGACGAACAACCGAACGTGCTTTATACCGCGACCGGCGCTTTGATCGGCGGATGGCTCTGGTAATTGACGATCTCGAAGTCTTCAAATGTGTAGTCAAACAAGGTAGGCGGTCGAGACTTGATCTGAAGTGTTGGTAACAGGAGCGGAGAACGCGCCAGTTGTTCGTCGGCCTGCGCAAAATGGTTACGGTACAAATGGCAATCGCCACCAGTCCAGATGAATTCGCCGACGTCCAGATCGGTTTGCTGCGCGACCATATGCGTGAGCAGCGCGTAAGAGGCGATGTTGAAAGGCACGCCCAGAAACAAATCGGCGCTGCGCTGATAGAGCTGGCAGGACAGCTTCCCTGCTGCAACGTAAAACTGAAAAAACGCATGGCAAGGCGGCAGGCGCATGGCGTCGATTTCGCCGACGTTCCAGGCCGATACGATTAACCGTCGTGAATCGGGATTTTGGCGAATCGTCTCGATCAATTGCGCCATTTGGTCGATGCGCTTGCCGTCGGCGGTTTGCCAGCCGCGCCACTGTGCGCCATAGACGGGGCCGAGATCGCCGTTGTCGTCAGCCCATTCATCCCAGATGGTGACGCCGTGCTGCTGTAGCCAGCGCACGTTGTGCTCGCCGCGCAGAAACCACAGCAATTCATAAATGATCGACTTCAGGTGAACTTTCTTCGTGGTCACCAGCGGGAAACCGACAGACAGATCGAAGCGCATTTGCTGGGCGAACAACGACACCGTACCGGTGCCGGTGCGGTCGTCTTTCGGGATGCCGGTTTCGCGCACGCGGCGCAATACATCAAGATATGCCTTCATGAAAATTCCAAGCGTGTGCCAAGCGTAGCGCGGAAAATACTATTGTACGCAACTATTGCGTATGTTAGGGGAGCGCTGAATAATTTCCCATTCACTGTTCGTCATCCTGCGCGTGTCATTCTGCGACTTCGCTACGCTACGCGCAGAATGACGGAATGGTTTATTCAGAGCGTCCTTGGGGAAGCGGCACGTCTCAATAACGCTTGACGCATCGGCGCCAAGCTCTCATTATGCGAAACATCGCATTTTTTTAGTTCATTGTGAGTACGCCATCTCCTCATCAATTCCGGTTGTTGCGTGAACGTCGGTTTGCGCCCTTTTTTTGCACCCAGTTTCTGGGCGCCGGAAATGATAACGTTTTCAGGAACGCGATGGCGCTGTTCATTGTTTACCACATCGGCAGCGTTGGCGGGTTGTCGGGGCTGATGCTGGTCAATCTGGCAGCGGGATTGTTCATTTTGCCGTTCTTGTTGTTTTCGGCAACCGCCGGACAGGTCGCCGACAAGTTTGAAAAATCGCGACTGATTCGCCTTTTGAAGTTGCTGGAAATCGCCATCATGGCGATCGGTGCTGTCGGCTTCTGGTTGGGCAGTGTGACGATCCTGTTTGCCGTGTTGTTTCTGATGGGACTGCAATCGGCGCTGTTCGGCCCGGTCAAATATGCGATTCTGCCGCAGCATTTGCGCGAAGAAGAACTGGTCGGCGGCAACGGCCTTGTCGAGAGCGCAACCTTTGTGGCAATTCTTCTGGGAACGATTGCGGGCGGTCTATTGATCGCCATCGAAACGCACGGGGCGATGGCTTCCGGAATAGCCTGCATCCTGATTGCAGTGGCCGGTTATTTGATGAGCCGTGGCATTCCGTTGACACCGGCAGCCGCGCCGGATTTGCGCATCAACTGGAATCCGATCACCGAAACCTGGCGCAACATCCGCGCCGCGCAGAAAACGCGCGTGGTCTGGTTGAGCATGCTGGGCATTTCATGGTTTTGGTTTTACGGCGTGATTTTCCTTTCGCAGTTTCCCAACTTCACCAAAGAAATCCTCGGCGGCAACGAGCATGTTGCCACGATGCTTCTAGCGTTTTTTTCGGTCGGGTTGGGTATCGGTGCGTTGATGTGCGAAAAACTGTCCAGAGGCCGGGTTGAACCGGCGCTGGTCTTCATCGGAGCTGTGGGGTTAGCGTTTTTCGCTTTCGATGTCGGTTTTGCGTCGCGGCCACTGTATGCCGAAACGCAGAGTGGCATCGCGGTGTATTTTGAGAACCCCGTGCATTGGCGTATCACTTTCGATCTGGTCATGATGGGCGTTTGCGGCGGGCTGTACACTGTGCCGCTTTACGTACTGATCCAAATCCGCGCCGACCCTGAGCGGCGCTCGCGCATCATCGCGGCCAACAACATCCTGAATGCGCTTCTGATGGTGTTGGCGTCGCTGACCGCCATTGGCTTGTTCGCGCTGAACGTGACGATTCCGCAGCTTTTCATGGTGACAGCAGCGTTAACCGCGCTTGTGGCGGTTGCCGCTTTTTGCGCCGCGCCGCAACAAGTCTTGCGTTGTGTTGGTTGGTTGCTGACCCATACTTTCTATCGCGTTCGCGCCAAAGGGTTGGAAAACATTCCGGAAACCGGCGCTTGCATTTTGGCGTGCAACCACGTCAGCTACGTTGATTCGGTGGTTCTGATTGGAACCGTGCGCCGACCGGTTCGTTTTTTTATCGACCATCAGATCTACAAAACGCCGGTGCTGCATTGGTTGTTCAAGATGAACCGGACGATTCCTGTTGCAACGCGCAAAGACAGCGCAGCGCTCAAAGAGCAAGCCTTTGCACTTGCCGCGCAAGCGTTGCGCAATGGTGAAATCATCGGCATCTTTCCGGAGGGTCGGCTGACGCCAGACGGCGAAATCGGGAAATTTTCTCCCGGCATTTCCCGTATGGTGCGGGAAACTCCAGTACCTGTTGTGCCGATGGCGTTGCACGGATTATGGGGGAGTTTTTTCTCGCGCTCGCACAAAGGCCGCGCCATGCGTAAACTGCGCGGTATTTTTTCGAAAATCACCGTGCAAGCCGGATCGGCCATCGCGCCGGAAGTTTTTGAATTAGGAGACTTGCGCAAAAAAGTTGTTGCGCTTTACCACAGCGGGCACCCATAAAGGGGATCAGATTGTGGCATTTGCGAGAGAAGTAGAAAATGGCACGAAGCACCGTCATTCCCGCGTGCCTCCCTTCTCCCGCAAGCGGGCGAGGGAGGGGCGGGTTGATCCTGATCCCTGACCTCTGATTCCTGGTGTGCTGGGTTTCGCTATGTGCTACCCAGTTTCCTCAACTATGGTTCTTCGCTTAACCCAGCCTACGCTCTGACCTTTGATTCTTAATCTCTGTTCCCTGCGCTCCAGGAATCTTTCAATGTCACGGTGCGGTTAAACACCGGCGTTTCTTTTGTGTGGTCTGTCAGGTCGGCAACAAAGTAACCTTGTCGCTCGAACTGAAAGCGTGTTTCGGGCGCGGCTTGGGCAAGCGCCGGTTCGATATAACCGGTGATGGTTTTTTTGGAGCTCGGGTTGAGGTCGTCGAGGTAGTTGCGCTCCTCGCTGACCGCTTCCGCAACGTTACCATCGGCATCGGCTGAAACGGTTTTAATCGTGGCGTTGTCGGTGGTGTTTCCCGTGTCGCCCAGCGGGTTACGGGCGCCGGGGAACGGCACGGAAAACAGCCGATCATAGAGGCGTATCTCGGCGGTTTTCGCGTGCGCTGCTGACAACCAGTGAATATTGCCCTTCACCTTGCGCGTTTCTGCGCCCGGCGTACCGCTCTTGGTGTCGGGGTCGTAGCGCGCATGAACGGCAACGATATGACCGGAAGCGTCTTTGTCAACGCCGGTGCATTGAACAATGTAGCCGTACCGCAAACGTACTTCTTTTCCGGGCGACAATCGGAAATAACCTTTCGGCGGCGTTTCCATGAAATCATCGCGCTCGATCCACAATTCGCGTGAGAACGGAAGCGCTCGTTTGCCAAGTTCCGGTTTTTTCGGATGGTTCGGCGCGAAGCAGTCTTCGCTTTGACCTTCCGGATAGTTGTCGATGATGAGTTTCAGCGGATCGAGAACAGCGACCCGGCGTTCGGCGATTTCGTTCAAATCGTCGCGCATGGCGTTTTCGAGCAGCCCCATGTCGAGCCATGTGTCGTTTTTCGACACGCCCGTGCGTTCGATCAACAAACGGAAACCGTCTGGTGTAAATCCGCGCCGTCGCGCTCCAACCAGCGTCGGCATGCGCGGATCGTCCCAGCCTTCGACATGGCCCTTGCTGACCAACTCGATCAGTTTGCGTTTGGAGAGGACGACATAGGTGAGGTTAAGCCGCGCAAATTCGTATTGTCGCGGCAACGGGCGCTCCAGCATCCCGCCGTCGGCCAGCTTTTCGATTACCCAGTCGTACAACGGTCGGTGATCCTGGAATTCCAGCGTACAAATCGAGTGCGTGATGCGTTCCAACGCATCGGAGATGCAATGCGTGTAATCGTAGAGGGGATAAACGCACCATTGATCGCCGGTGCGATGATGCGACGCATGGCGAATCCGGTAAATCGCCGGGTCGCGCATGTTGAGATTCGGGCTGGCCATGTCGATCTTCAGCCGCAACACGTACTGGCCATCGGGGAATTCTCCCGCCTTCATTCGCCGGAACAGCGCCAGACTTTCTGCCGGTGGTCGATTGCGATCAGGGCTTTCACGCCCCGGCTCGGTTAATGTGCCGCGTGTTGCCCGCATTTCTTCGGCGCTCTGACTGTCAACATACGCCAACCCCTGCTCGATAAACCATTCGGCAAAACGGTAGAGATCGTCGTAATAATCGGAGGCATGGTAACGGTGTTCATTCCAGTCGTAGCCGAGCCAGCGCACCGCCTCGCAGATCGAGTCTTCAAACTCGACATCTTCCTTGAGCGGATTGGTGTCGTCGAAGCGCAAATGGCAGCGTCCGCTGTTTTCAGCGGCCAGCCCAAAATTGATGATGATCGACTTGGCGTGGCCGTAGTGCAGATAACCGTTCGGCTCGGGCGGAAAACGGGTCACGACCCGGCCACCGTATTTACCGCTTCGGAGGTCTTCGGCCATGACGGTACGCAAAAAATGGGGCGCAGGCGCAGCGGTTTTATCAGTCATGGAGGGCGGTTCTCTGTCGTAAACACAATGATGCGGAAAACGATTATTCTAAACTATCGACAGAGTTCGGACGCCAACCCGATATCCCCAAACTCTGTGGATAACCTTGTGCAAATCCTGTCAAAGACTGCGCTAAGTTGGCTTCCTGACAGAGAAAATGCGGCGCCGTACAAAAAGTTTCACAACATTTATTGTTGAAAATCAACGAGTTAAATCGCTCGCGCGTTCATTGTAGCCGGTGGTAACGACAAGTGCTCGCGCTTCCGCCGCGTTGTTGCCCCATCGCTGCCGTGATTTATTCCAGAAGAAAAACCAACCACGGGGTTTTGATTTGACTTTATGGGTGAGCCAGACCAGACTAATGACCGGATAGAACAAGCTATGAATACCTCTAACATGCCGTAGGCCAAGTCTTCGCCGCCTCGTTTAGTGAGCGTTATTTGAGCAGGGAAAAGTGCGCGAAATCGTGATTGTCCAAAATAGCCGTCCAGCGGCCAAGCTGGTTCTTGTGGATTCCGTTTCTTCGGAAAAGCGCATTGGTGTTGCCAAGGGTGCTTTTGAAGTCAGTCTGGACGGTATTGAAACCGGCGTACGGCAGCTTGTCCGTGAAACCCCTTTAGAGACAATGTCTGTCGATTTTCACGAGGCTCAAATTACGGTTCCGACTGAGAGCGAACTTCTGCGCATCAAAGGGGCGTTGATTCTCAAGCGCAATGCCACACTGGATTATCTTTATTTCGTCGCTTTGGCGGATCATATGGGTGATGCGGCTGTTGTCGGTGCGCTTCAATCGTTTGATCGGTTTTACCAACAAGAAAATGAAGAGTCGCCGCTACAACAGTTGCAGATACAGCTTTCTAACGCGCTGCCTTACGATCTTGAGGAAACCGAACTCTCCGAATATAAAAATCTCAGCCTGCGCTGGCGTGACTGGAATGCGGTAAAAACCGCTTGTTCGCGTCTGAGTACCATCCTCTTTGATCGGGCGTGCGATATGGAGACAAAACGCTCTGGTGAATGCCAGGCATAAACGTCCATCATGTTTCTCCCCGATTCCCTGCCACCCTCTTCAACCACTGCCTGGCCGGTTTCGTTCCTGGTCAATTCCGTCCGGCTGATGATCGAGCGGCAGGTTGGGTTGGTCTGGGTGGCCGGTGAAGTCTCCGGTTTCACAAGGGCGGCGTCCGGGCATTGCTATTTCGCACTCAAGGACGATAAGGCGCAGGTTCGCTGTACGTTGTGGAAAACGAAAGCGCTGGCGCTTGGCGTTGGCCGTCCGGGAGGGCTGTCATTGCGCGACGGGCAGCATGTCGAAGTCCGCGCCACGCCGACGCTGTACGAAGGGCGCGGCGAGTTTCAACTCAATGTCGATACCGTTCGGCTGGCCGGACAGGGTGCGCTCTATGAGCGTTTCTTGCAATTAAAAGCGGCGTTGGAAGCCGAAGGCTTGTTTGCCGCTGAACGCAAGCGTCTTTTACCTGTGTTTCCGTGCGGTGTCGCGCTGGTGACATCGCGGCGCGGCGCCGCGCTGCACGACATGCTCACGACGCTGGCGCAACGCTGGCCGACACTGTCGGTCGTGATTTATCCGACTGCCGTGCAGGGCGATGGCGCTGCCGCGTCCATTGCGGCCGCTATTGGCGCTGCCAACGACCGCGCCGCCAAGGACGGTGTTGATGTGCTCATCGTCGCTCGCGGCGGTGGCTCGCTCGAAGATTTGTGGGCGTTCAATGAAGAAGCTGTGGTACGCGCCGTGGCGACATCGCAGTTGCCGGTTGTTTCCGGCGTCGGTCACGAAACCGATTTCACGCTGTGCGATTTCGCTGCCGACGTACGCGCACCAACACCGACAGCAGCAGCGACGCTTGTCGCACCGGACGGCGCCGCCTGGAGGCACCGCCTTCAAGACCAGCAACGGCATGCCTTCCACGCGATGGAAAACGTTTTGGCTCGGGCGATGCAACGGCTCGACCGCGCCGCCGCCCGCTTGGCGCATCCGCGAACGCGTCTGGCCGCACAAGCCGCACAATTACAGACGCTGATGACGCGCCTGCATCAGGCATGGCAAAAACAGTTCTTGCCAACAGTACAACGCTGGAAATTTTCACGCCAGCAGTGGGAACGTGCGATCCGGTTTCAAGAAACGGCATACGAACAACGCCTGATGTCGCTCACCGATCGGCTGGCGTTGCTCAACCCGCAGCATGTACTGGCGCGTGGCTACGCCATCGTCACCGCTTCCGATGGAAAACCGATGCTCGACGCGGAAATGCTGCATGCCAACGATCCAGTCGCCATTACACTGGCACGAGGAAGGGTGACAGCAACGGTGGACGGTGTTTTCCCGAACGAAGAAAAGCCATGACGGTTTGTTGCTGCCTTCCGTAAACGTTTTCAACGCTTAACCTCAACAGCAAACCAAAAACTCCGGCTATACTAGCAACCAATTCTCCCAAACCGATCCATCATGAGCGCTCTCTCCTCCCTGCCATTCACCAAGATGCATGGTCTGGGTAACGATTTTGTCGTTCTCGACGGCATTTCGCGCCCTTTCACCTTAAGCCGCGAAGCTCTGCGATTGCTAACGCATCGGCGTTTCGGCGTTGGTTGCGATCAGGTTCTGTTAATCGAATCTGCCACTAAAAAAGACGCCAATTTTCGTTGCCGCATTTTCAACAACGACGGCAGCGAGGCCGGGCACTGCGGTAACGGTGCGCGTTGCCTCGCCGTATTCGCCTACACCCACGGATTGACCAACAAGCGCACACTACGCATGCAGATCGAATCCGGCGTGATCGAAACTCACATTGAAGACGATGGTCAAGTCAGCGTCGATATGGGACGGCCGCGTTTTGATCCTGACGAGATACCGTTCATCGGCGGCACCAATGCGATCGTCGAGCCGCTGGATCTGTTCGGCGAAAGCGTCGCCATCACCGCGTTGTCGATGGGCAACCCGCATGCGGTGCAAGTCGTTCCCAATGTCGCCGAAGCGCCGGTGGACTCTCAAGGCCCATTCATCGAAACGCATATGCGCTTTCCGAAAGGCGTCAACGCCGGTTATATGCAAGTGCGTGATCGCTCTCGCATCCGCATCCGCGTCTGGGAACGCGGTGTCGGCGAAACCATGGCCTGTGGCACCGGCGCCTGCGCTGCTGTTGTAGTCGGCATCCGTCGTGAATTGCTCGACCGCCATGTTGAAGTCGAAACCAACGGCGGCTTTTTGACGATCGCTTGGCCGGCTGACAACGCTTCGGTAATAATGCGCGGTCCTGCCGAAACGACCTTCGAAGGCGTCTGGCAACCGCCCGCTTGATTGTTATTTACCTTTGCTATTTTTCGGGAGCAGCTTCTCCATGAACCCCAACATCGTCCTCGAATTTCTGCGCGACCACCCGCAATTTCTCGAAGACAACGCGCATTTGATATACGGCACACCCGCTTGGTCGCAAGACGGTCGCGTGCTATCGTTAACCGAGCGGCAGCTACGCACCTTGCGCGAAAAAAACACCAACCTTGAACGACAACTGCGCGATATGCTGCGCACCGGCACCGACAACGACATTACCGGCGATCGCTTGCACCGCGTCACGCTGGCGTTTTTCGCGGCGCGTGATCTGACGACAACGCTCGATGTGTTGCGGCAAAGTCTCAGCGAAGATTTTCAAGTGCCGTGCATCGCCGTGCGCTTGTGGGCGATGCCGAACAACACAGCGCGACACATCGTCGAATGCCTGCCGGTTTCTGCCGAGATTCAGGAATACACCGACACGCTGGATGCGCCGTACTGTGGGCGCGACATCAGCGGCGAAATCAAAAGCTGGTTCGACGGTGCCAGAGCGCTTGGCTCGTTTGCACTGATCCCGCTGCGTACCCGTCAAACCTTCGGCCTCTTGGCACTGGCCAGCCCCGACGGACAACGCTTTCCGCCCGGTATGGGAACCGTGTATCTAACGCGGCTATCGGAACTGGCAAGCGTGGCGCTAGAGCGGTATTTGACGGTTTAATCAGGAATCAGAAGCCAGAAAAACACCTCACGCGAAGGCGCGGAGCGCACCCCTCGCCCGCTTGCGGGAGAGGGGCGGGGGAGAGGGTAGTGGATTCATTTACGCGGAGGCGCGGAGAAAAACCATTTTCACGCGAAGACGCGGAGAAAGGCACGAATGTGCCGTCATTCCCGCGTGTTTCTGGCGGGAATCCAGTGTCTTTTTTCCGCTTTATTGCACAGCGATTTTGGGCAGGAAAGACAAACCCCCGTCGGTTCCGCCGACACCCCCTTTGAAAAAGGGGCTTTCAAACACATCTATCGTGAGAGCAATGAAAGCAGGGCGGCCACAGGAAGCCACCCTGTTTTTTTGAGAAGAAGCCGAGGGAAGGTCATCGTGAATTCATACACCACGCCTTCGTGTGAAAAACAAAAGACGCTGGATTCCCGCCAGAGGCACGCGGGAATGACGGGGCATCGTACCTTTTCCAACGAAGTCGTGAATTCATACACTGCTGCTTCGCGTGAAATTTTGCGGCGGCGGATTGCGCTTCGCTTATCCGCCCTACGAGATATCTGATCAATCCAACCGTTCAGGATGGGTGTAGAGCGTCGCGCAGCCAGGACGCGAGAACCCGATCAGCGATACGCCGTACCGAATCGCGGTGTCCACCGCCAGCGATGTTGCCGCTGACACCGCAAACAAAATTTCGACGCCGCATTGCGCGGCTTTCTGCACCATCTCGTAGCTAGCGCGGCTGGTCACCAGCGCCGCGCCGTCTTGCCAGCCTTCCCGCGCTCGCAAGCCGAGCAATTTGTCGAGCGCCACATGGCGACCAACGTCTTCGCACTGTCCCAGCACCGTGCCTGTCGGTGATAGCCAAGAGGCAGCATGGGTGCAGCCGGTTTGTTGTCCCAACTTCTGCCGGTCGTGTAATTGCGTCAGCGCGTGATCGAGCGCCGCCAGCGGGAACCGTTGCGTGAACGGCAGCATCGGCAACGGTCGGCAGACATCATCGATTTGTTCCGTGCCGCACACACCGCAGCCGGTGCGCCCCACGAGATTGCGGCGGCGACGCTGCTTTAATGCGTCGAAGGCGCGAGCAGCCAATTCGATGTGAAGTTCGATACCGTGCGTTCCTTTACATTCTTCGATGTCGTAAATGTCTTGCGGCGACGACACGATACCTTCGGCCAGCGAGAAACCCAGCGCCAGCAAAGAAAGTTCTTGCGGCGTCGCCATCATCACCACATGCGACACGCCGTTGTAAACCAGCGCGACCGGCACTTCTTCGGCCAGCCAGTCATGATCCGGTTGCACGGCACCATGGTACCGTTGTACGGCCACCGACCGCGCTCCCGTCAACGCAGCGGGTGGCGCTTCCGACGATGCTTCAGGTAAGTATCTGCTTTTTTCCACACAAACTCCAAGAAATTCCGGCGATTGTACTCGTGAACATTTGTCTCGGCCATTTTATGCAAATGGCTCTCGAAGTAATCGCCCCTAAATAATTCAAAATTCCGTTATTTCTGTCAAGCCACTGCCTCTGGAACAACATTGCGATAGGCCGCGATCAACCGGGGAGAGGCGACCGATCGACTACGACCCGATACAAAGCCCACTTTCTTTTTAGCTCAACAAGATCGGTTTGCACGCCTGCCTCTTCTTGATTCGTCGCTTCTCTGTCCTGATTTTTCATTTCCGCACTCCTTGCCAGATGAACACGAGCATCTCAAAAACGCTTTGTGTTCGCTGCGGTTAAATATCTGGCTCACTTTACATCATTCACCACCCACCAAAAAGCACTGCACAGCATCGTTCAAAAAACGCCAGCCCAATGCCGTCGTGCGAAACGCCGCATCATCAGGCACGATCAACCCGCGCACAACAGCATCTTGAACCATAGCCTCGATTTCGGCGAGCGGCACACCTGTTCGTTCAGGAAAAAAAGTGCGCGGCACGCCATTTTTGAGTCGAAGCGCATTCAACATAAACTCGAAAGCGTATTCATCGCGTCCAACAAGGCGCGATTCTATCGTTAGCGCCTTCGGCGAAGCTCGAATGGCCTCCATATAGCGACGCGGATGCGGCTCCTTAATCGTCCGCTCCACCCGAACGACCTGCCCTTGCTCATCGAAAAAAGACACTTTGCCGTGAGCGCCCGCGCCGATCCCGAGATAATCCCCGAACTGCCAGTAATTCACATTGTGCACGCACATCGCGCCGGGTTGGGCGTAAGCCGAGACTTCATAACGCTCATAACCTGCCTCTGCAAGCATTCCTTCAACACGCTCCTGCATCGCCGCCGCCGTATCCGCATCCGGTAAACGCTCCGGTGGCGCATGGTAAAAGGTCGTATGCGGCTCCAGCGTCAGTTGATAAAACGACACATGCGGCACATCAAAAGCCTGCGCCTCGCGCAACATGTCGTCCAGCATGTCCATCGTTTGCCCTGGCAACGCAAACATGAAATCGAGATTCACACGCGGGAAAACATTCCGCGCCACATGAATCGCTTGACGCGCTTCATCGGCAGTGTGAATGCGCCCCAATGCTTGCAACAAACCATCGTCGAGACTTTGTACACCGAGCGACAACCGGTTGATGCCGATGTTACGGTAATCGACAAAACGTTTCGCCTCACCCGCGCCCGGATTGGCCTCCAGCGTAATCTCAACATCAGATGCCAAAGCAACATGGCGGGCGACACGCTCAAGCAAACGACCGATGGCCGTAGCGGAAAACAGATTCGGCGTTCCACCACCGATAAAAATCGAACGCAAAGGGCGAGTCGTTATCTTCGACATCGTATGCGCCAAATCGCTCAATAACGCATCAATATATTCACGTTCCGGCAATGATGCGCTATTGAGCGCGTGCGAATTGAAATCGCAATAAGGGCACTTGCGCACACACCAAGGCAAGTGGATGTAAAGCGATAGCGGCAAAGTAGTCGTAGTCATACACCTCCTCTCGCCGCTTGCGTACAAGGGAAATATGTGAAGGGGCGGGCTTTAAACCCGCCCTTTTTTATTTCACGCGAAGGCGCGATGTGTGAATTCACGGCTCCATTGGAAAAGGTCACGACGATTCAACCCCATCCCCTCCCTAACCCTCCCCCCGACCAAAATCTCTTCGGGGGCAGGCTCTTGAAGGGGAGGGAACCAAGGGGCGAGTTGTGGTTACCCGTTTTTCTTTTACGGCGAAAATGGATGCAAACGAATTATTCAGAGGTTTCTTAGCAATCAACCCTACCACCTTGCTTGCCCCTCAGTTGCCTGCCCTGCCGGAACACAAACCCTGACAACAACCCAATCAGAAGCAGCAGCGCCTTCGGGTCGAGCGTTGGGATCGGCACATCGCCGCCACTGCGCCGGAGGGCGAGGGCGTGCGTCACGACTTCTTCCTCATCCATGCCTCTGGTAACAAACGTCTTTTGCAAACTGTAGCTCTCGCCACGCCATTCGTAACCACTGTTCGGAGTCGGCTTACTAATTACATCCGCCGTGCATGTTAATCCAGCCGGTATGCTGTAGCCCGCCTTGTCTCCCGCACGCATCGGCCCGGTCGTCCAAGTATAGTGCTGGCCGCAGTCCAGCCTCAGCACAAACCGTCCGGTCGGGTCATAAGCATTCGGATCCGGGCCGGAGACCTCATTCTTCAGGGTCACAGCGTAAAACCCCCGGGGATCGTGCGGCACTACTTTGTTATCAACGGTCACGTTAACGACCTCGCCCGCAAGCCGTAGCCTCGTCTCCATCGGCCAGATACCCCATTCGTATTGGTAGCCCGGACGCGCTGGCGTGTAAACCGGCTCGTCGATCACGCACATATCCCCAACTTCGCCTTCAACGGTACCGCTTTGGCTCGCCTTCAGCTCAAGATACACCTGCCTCAAAGAACTGGGGTCAGATCCACAAGCCACGGTGATGTAAAACACGGCGTTTGGATCGTGCCCCGCCAGAATATCGGCAGGATCGCCACTCACGACCTTGGTGACCTTCACCGTCGCTTTGGTGGCCGTCCCGCTTTCGATACGATTGATCACCAGAACTTCCTGGTCGTGCGTCGCAATAAAGCCCAATGGCGAGATGGCGGCGATGTTGGTAAAGTTCGCGTTGATCACGTCAACCGGAATGGTTTCTTCCACAGTACAGTCAGCGTTCACCGGCACTTGTATGGGACTGAGCGTGTTGCTTTCGCCATCGGCCAGTTGCAACGGATACGACGTGCCATCACAGGTTACAGTGATATTAAACCGACCGTTCGAAGCACCAGTGATGTTGTATCCTGCGCTCGTCACGTCATCCACTTCCTTGGTTACGATGATTTCGCGGTACATCCTTTCGATGAACGTCGCCGTGCAGGTGTAACCGCCGTTCATCGTGACGGTGATGGTTGGATTGACGCCGGTGCAATCGGGGCTGTTGCCGTCCCAGTGATCGAATACCCAGTACATATCCGGCGTCGCGGTCAGTGTCACGGTGGTGCCGTGGCTGTAGGTGCCGGAACATTCGGGGGCGCCCGTAGTGGTGCAGTCGTCAATACGCGAAGGCGCAAAGCTATCGCTGATGCTGCCGTTGCCGACGACGGCGACGGTGAGCGTACGCGGCTCTAGTACAAACGTCGCCGTGCAGGTGTAGTCATCGTTCATCGTGACGGTAATGGTCGGGTTGGTGCTGATGCAATCAGAGCTGTCACCACGCCAGTCGACGAACGTCCAGTTCGCATCCGGCGTCGCGGTCAGTGTCACGGTGGCGCCGTGGCTGTAGGTGTTGGTGCATTCGTTGCCAATGGGTGTGTCGGTGCAATGGTCGATTTGTCCCGCCGGGGTTTCATCGACGTGGCCTCCTCCGGTCACGTCGACGTCGAGGGTGCGTTGCAGTAAGGCGAA
>JAITMR010000014.1 GCA_031277215.1 Burkholderiales bacterium | reverse complement strand
CCGGTGTGGTCGGCAACGGTTTCAAGCAGGCCTTCTGGGTTGTAGGTGAATACGAGGGCAAGGTTGCCTTTGGCGTCTTTTACTTGGCTTCTCTGGCCTTGGGCGTTGTATTCGATGGTGGTATGGCGGGTGTTGCGGTCGCCTGTGCCGGTGATTCTGCCTTGGGCGTCGTAGGTTTTTTTGTAAACCGCGCCATTCGCCCATGCACCGCCGTTGATCAGCTCGAACGGTTCAAAGCTGTTGTTGTTGAGCAGCGGCGAGCTGTTGGTGGCAAGGTTGCATTTCATTCGGCTATTTTCCTACCGAACGTCGCGGTTCGCAAGCTCATCACGACCTACGCTTGCTGCTCAATTCTCCTCAACCCTCAAGGGAAGGGAAAAACATCAGCGACGCTTCGCGCCGGAGAGATGGCTCCTGGATTGCGCTTCGCTTATCCAGGCTTGCTCCCATTAACCTACGGGTTTATTGAGCGTTCAGATGGAGCAGGAATCGTCGGTATGCTCTGACCCCGACAAAGCTCGTCTTTCATCACGACAATTCCTTCCTCATTTTCATAAATGCGCTGCACCATGCCCAAACCTGTTGCAAGCTTATATTTTGATTTCCCCAAATTTTTATCTTTTGGGGGAGTGCAGCTTACTTCTATCATATTGACTTCTTTACCAAGTATTATGTTGTTTTCTATTGAAGTTATTTAACATTTTATTTTGAACGCCTCTTCCTTGCTTCCACGAGTGGCTTTTATTTCCCAACCTTCTACGTCCCACTTGTTTTTCAATTTGATGGGCAATTTAAGCACAATAGCACCTTCGGGACTGGACGCCATTTCCATAATGATTTTACCTTTCCTCAATTTCATTTTTTCTTCAAAAATAAAAGGCTCTTTTCTGTGCGAGGTAAATGCCTGATGCTCAATAAGCATCTCGTCAGGGTGAGAATTTGATGTAACGAGAATAGTAACAAACTTCTCATAGGCCTCTATTTCATTTCTTTCCAATTTGTCCCAATGTTTCTTCTGATTTTTACTTGTATATGTACAATATTTATATGTCTCTCCTTTGTTAGGGAGATAGTCACACAATCTTCTCTCCTCATCTTTTGCGCAGCCGCAATTTATTGCTGCAACAAATGCAGTAACAATTAACAACACTATCCGGAAAACCATGCTTGACCTTTCTTATGGATTGCGCTTTGCTGATCCAGGCTTGCTGGTTGTTGGGGTTCGCAAGCTATTGGGTGGCCTCTGGTGTATCGCCTGAGCCGCCTTTTGGAAGTCGCGTCTGGGCACCGCCCCCGAGGAGCCTCCCCTCATCTCTCGTACAGCATTGCATTCTCAGTCTTCCTCAGAACGCATTCGTGGCACACTACCCCGACCTATGCGAGCTACACTCGCCCCTTCGCATAGCTCCCCGATCACTGCCGCCGCCTCGAACCCCGCTTCATGGAACAAACGCAACACTTCGTCCACGGCGCCCAAAGCGCACGACACCAGCAAGCCGCCGCTGGTCTGCGGGTCGGTCAGCAACGCCTGCTGCCAGGGCGCGATGCCGGAAGCCAGCCGCACGTTTTGCCCATACGACGCCCAATTTCGTTCTGACGCGCCGGTAACGATGCCTTCGCGGGCGAAAGCGAGCGCTTCGCCGATCAGCGGTAACTGCTCGAACGACAGCTCCGCGCCGCATCCCGATCCCCTGCACATTTCCAGCAAATGGCCGAGCAGACCGAAACCGGTCACATCGGTCATCGCGTGAACGCCGTCGTGCATCGCCAGCGCCGTCCCGACGCGATTCAATTGCGTCGTGTGCCGCACCATCGTGGCGTACCCCACCGCGTCGAGTTTTCCTTTCTTCAGCGCCGCACTCAGAATGCCAACGCCCAGCGGCTTGCCGAGAATCAGCGCGTCCCCCGGCTGTCCGGCGGCGTTGCGCCGAACCCGATCAGGATGAACCAACCCCAGCGCCACCAGGCCGTAAATCGGCTCAACGCTATCAATCGAATGACCGCCCGCCAACGGAATTCCGGCCTCGCGGCAAATGCTGCTGCCGCCTTCAAGAATGCGCCCGATCACCGGCAACGGCAGCTTGTCAATCGGCATCCCGACAATGGCCAGCGCCAGAATCGGCTGTGCGCCCATCGCATAGACATCGGACAGCGCGTTGGTAGCGGCGATGCGCCCGAAATCGTAGGGATCGTCCACCACCGGCATGAAAAAATCGGTCGTCGCCACCAGCGCCTGCTCATCGTTCAGCCGATAGACAGCGGCATCGTCGCCGGTTTCCGTGCCGACCAAAAGCTCCGGCGTCACCATCCCCGGCAATGCCGTCGAAAGCATTTCCGCCAATACGCTCGGGGCGATTTTGCAACCGCAACCGCCACCGTGTGAGAATTGCGTCAATCGAACCGTTTCCTCTGCCATTGTGTTACCCTTTTCCTTGCGCTGTATCGGTGTAAGACTAACACAATCGAAAAATGAATAAGCCCACCACCGCCAAACTGGAAGTGCATGGACGTTTCTGGGTTGAACGCGGCCCCCACGTCTTTCTTGGGCGCGGTCGTGTCGATCTCCTCGAAAAAATCAACATAAGCCATTCCATCGCCGAAGCCGCGCGGCAACTCAGCATGAGCTACAAAACCGCCTGGGACATGATTAACGCGATGAACAACCTCGCCGATCAACCGCTGGTCGTTCGCGCCAAAGGCGGACGTCAGGGCGGCGGCACCGTGTTGACCGATTACGGGCAACAAGTGATTGCCCATTATCGTGCGATGGAGCAAGAATACGAAACCATGCTGGCGGCGCTCGAACAGCGTTATCCGCATTTCGGCCAGTTGCAGGCGTTCGACCGCTGCTTGCAATTACGTACCAGTGCCCGCAACCAACTCGCCGCCGTCGTTCACAAACTTCACGCGCACGGTCAGCGCATCATCGTCGATCTCGACCTCGGCGCTCAAACCTTTCTGCAAGCGCAATTGACCCGTGCCAGCGTTGAGGCGCTTGATTTGCGTTCTGGTCGCCAGGTCGTTGCGTTGATCAAAGCGCCCACGATGACCCTGAGCACAGTCCCCATCGCCAATGCGCAAACCCTGCGCGGCACCATCAGCCACATCGAAACCGACAACGAAGGCCACGCCGAAATCGCCCTTGCGCTGCCAAGCAACCACCATCTGATCATCGCGCTCGACCACGCCGTCGAATGCCCGCCGCTCGAAACCGAAGCGTTCGCCATCATTGATCCGAGGCAGGTGATTGTTGCTGTGACGCCATAAAAAAATTACTCCCAGGAAAATAAGCTCACATAGGTTAATGGGGTGAAGCTTCGTGAACCCCAACACCACTATCGTTCCCCGGCAAAAAAGCCATTGCCTGCCATGTGTGCCTGTATTTCATGCGTTATCTTTCTCCCATTCGTTGGGATTCGCAACAAGCTCATGAAGTCAAAAGAGCAGAATAATATATACTTTCCGTTTTCAGAATAACCTTTATTCATGAGCATCCGCCTTTTTCTTATTTTTTTCATCGTGTGTCTGGCGTCCTCACCATTCTTGGCAGCAAAGGGCAAAACCGCACCCGGAAGTGATCTCAGTCAACGCACCGATGTGCAAACATGGGCGGCGAAATTCGGCGCCAAAAAAGGAATCGACCCGAAATTTTTACTCGATTCTCTGAAAAGCGCCAAAAGCGAATCACGAATCATTGAGCTGATGGACGCGCCGGTCAAAGCGCCGCCGCTGTGGTTCGAATACGCGCCGCGTTTTCTCAACGAGGGGCGTATTAACAGCGGCGTCACTTTCTGGGCAGACAACGAAGCCGCGCTTGCGCGTGCGCAGGCTTATTTCGGAGTGCCTCCCGAAATCGTCGTCGCCATTATCGGCATCGAGACTCATTACGGGCGCAATGTCGGAAGTTTTCGCGTACTCGATGCGCTTGCCACGCTGGCGTTTGATTATCCGCGTCGTGCCGATTATTTTCGCGGTGAACTCGAAGAATTCTTTTTGCTGGCGCTCGACAACGGTTTCTCTCTGACAACGCCCAAAGGTTCTTACGCCGGAGCAATGGGCATCGCTCAATTCATGCCTCGAAGTTACCGTTATTACGCCGTCGATTTTGACGGCGATGGTCGTGTCGATCTCTGGAAAACGACCGACGCGATTGGCAGCGCTGCTTTTTATCTAAAAGCACATGGCTGGCAAAGCGGCGCACCGGTTTTGACGCTTTTGCAGCTTTCTCCCGAAGCGGCGGCAGCGCTTACCCCTTATCTCAACAGCGGTCTGAGCGATCCGCAACCATGGAAGCAGTGGCACGCGCTCGGTGTCAATCTCGCTGATGCTCATACGGTTATCGACGACAACGCTGCGGTCAGTCTGCTATCGCTCGACGCCGATACTGGCCCTGTGTATTTCCTCGCGCACGATAATTTTCGCGTTGTCTTGCGTTATAACAGGAGCAGGCTTTACGCGACAGCCGTCGCTCACCTCGCTGAGACAATCAAGGCACGGCGGCTTGCTGCCGCAGTGCCTTGATATAGTGCCGTAACGGTCGCGCTTTTTTCGCTTAAAATTCGCGCGATCCGTCTTTCTGTTTACTGCCTGCCGCCTCGACCGCCGCCACGTTCGCCACCGCCGCGGGATTCGCCACCACCACGTTGGCCGCCACCCGCTTGACGGGATTCACCACCACCACGCTGACCACCACCCGCTTGGCGAGGTGCACTTGAGGGACTGCTGCGTGGCGCCGCATTCGCCGGCGCTGATTGTCTGGCTGCCGGTCGCCCACCACTCGCGCTCGGCGACTGCCCCGATCTGGCCGACTGCCCGCCCGCTGCTGAAGCGTTGCCACGTTGACCACTGCCTGCTTGGCGGGGTGCGCTTGAGGGATTGCTGCGTGGCGCCGCATTCGTCGGCGCTGATTGCCTGGCTGTCGACCGCCCACCACTCGCGCTCGGCGACTGCCCCGATCTGGCCGACTGCCCGCCCGCTGCTGAAGTGTTGCCACGTTGACCACTGCCAACTTGACGGGATTCACCCAAAGCACCGCTACGTTGCCCGCCAGCTTGACGGGATTCACCCAAGGCGCCACTGCGTTGCCCGCCCATCTGACGGGATTCGCCCGAAGCGCCGCTGCGTTGCCCGCCCAACTGACGGGATTCGCCCGAAGCTCCACTGCGTTGCCCGCCCATCTGACGGGATTCACCCAAAGCACCGCTGCGTTGCCCGCCCATCTGACGGGATTCACCCAAAGCACCGCTGCGTTGCCCGCCCATCTGACGGGATTCGCCCGAAGCGCCGCTACGTTGTCCACCAGCTTGACGGGATTCACCCGAAACACCGCTACGTTGCCCACCCATCTGACGGGATTCGCCCGAAGCGCCGCTACGTTGCCCGCCCATCTGACGGGATTCACCCGAAGCGCCGCTGCGCGAACGATCCCTTGCCGAAGCATCACCCCGCGAACGATCTCTGCCGGAAATATCACCCCGCGAACGATCTCTTGCCGAAGCATCACCCCGCGAACGATCTCTGCCCGAAACATCGCCCCGCGAACGATCTCTACCGGAAATATCACCCCGCGAACGATCCCTGCCCGGCTGCTGCCGATAGTCACGCCCAGGGCGATCATAGGAAGAATTCCTCGACGATGGACGCCCGCCATATGAAGCTCTCGGCGGTGGCGGCCTGTTGTAATAACCGCGTGGCGGCGGTGGCCGGTACCATCCGTTGCGCGCACCCATCCGCGGCGGCGCATGGCGATAGTAGCTCCTGTAAGCCGGCGCATTAATCGTAATCAAGCCGCCGCCCCAGTTGAAGCTCCCCCAAAGCGCCACCGACGAATAGTGGCGAGGCCCCCAGTAGTACCCTGAAGTCAGCACCACACCAGCGGGCGGCCCCCAGTAAACCGGCCGCGATGGCCACCACCAGTTGCCGTACACCACGCGAGTATCGTAAACCGGTACATACACCACCTGCGTTGCCGGCGGCGAAATCGTGATGTATTCGACTTTGCGCGTGGCGTCCATTTTAACTTCCACCACCTGCTTGTCGTTGCTTGCCAGCATTCCCGCCGCATGTGCCTTCTGCCGCAACACCTGTACCGCCGCCATCACTCGCGGCTGATCTTCCACCACGGCGCGACCAAGGTCTTGCATCCAGCGCGGTGAGTCGGCCATGTATTGCAACACTTGCGGCACCGTCGTCAGCGATTTAACGCTCGGATCCCAATCGAACTCCTCCAACTCGTCCTGCAACGCCTCTCCCTCCAAGTCTGAGTTTTCCTCCTGCCAGTCCGCCGCTTCAATGACTTCCCAAGGATACGTCGCCGCCATCAATACTTGTGCCAACAATACATCAGGATACAACGCAATCGGCGCCAGCAAGTTATCGAGCTCCTCCTGAGAAATCGGAGCCGACTCCGAGCTTGTCTCCGCCGAATAGCCGTTACCCTGTGCCAAGACGGGCGACGCTACCGAAATCAAACCCGCCGTCGCAACAATCAATATACTTCGACATCCGATGGAAATGCATCGAGATAAAAAAATCTGTAATGGAAAAAACCGTGTTTTCATGATCCCTCCTCGTTGAGGTTGTCAGGCATGATTTCATGATAGTCATAACTCAGGCGTTCAATTTTAAGCGAACGTATGGATGTGTCACGCTAACTAACGGCCATTTACCCTCGCTTTACAATTTACGAAGCCTTCATATAGCACTCTATCACAAAACGGTTTTGCCAAGATACAGGCAAAGACCGCCAACAACACATTCCGGGCAACGCGGTCGCCGCGCCATACACACATAGCGCCCGTGCAAAACCAGCCAGTGATGTGCATGCTGTAAAAATGCTTTCGGGACGTTTTTCAGCAACGCCTGCTCGACCTCAAGCACGTTTTTGCCCGCAGCCAGCCCCGTCCGATTGGCGACGCGGAAAATGTGCGTATCGACCGCGATGGTCGGCTCGCCGAAAGCGACGTTCAGAACAACATTGGCGGTTTTGCGACCGACCCCCGGCAACCTTTCCAGCGCCTCACGCGACGACGGCACCTTACCTCGATGCTCACGCAACAACTGTTCGCACAGCCCGATAATGTGCCGCGCCTTGCTGCGAAACAAACCAATCGTCTGAATATAGGGAACCAATCCCTCTTCGCCCAGCGCCAGAACTTTTTCTGGCGTGTTCGCCGCTTTGAACAACGGCGGCGTCGCCTTGTTAACGCTCTTGTCGGTCGCCTGCGCCGACAGCAAGACAGCGACCAACAACTCAAACGGCGTTTTGTAATCAAGCTCCGTTGACGGATGCGGATCAGCCTCTGCCAGCCGCTCGAAAAAACGGCGGCGTTGAGTCGGTGTCATCTCGCCGGATGCTTTCTTCCCCTCTCCTGCTTGTTTTTCTCCATTCTCCCGCTTGCGGGAATGCAGCTTCTTCGATGCGCTGACACCCCTCGCCCCCGCTTGACTCTCCCCCTTCTCCCCGTCATTACCGCAGAAGCGAGAACCCTGCGCCGGACAAAAATAGGAGGAAGAAGGTGATTTTTTCGTTGCCATGGTTATCTTCCTGTTTTTACCGCAAAGAATACCTCATGCGAAAGCGCGAAGGAAAAGCCCCTTTTCAAACTGTCTCTATATCACATCTCCGAAGCCAAAATCTTGGCGAATCGAAAGCCATTAAGCTGCTCTTGCAACAACTTTTCCCATTCAGGACGCCCTGTGCGCTTGGTGTCGGCAAGCCCACCCAACTTGACGATTGTTCTCCCGACAGCGCCTTGAACAAGGTCTGTTCGCCGTCCAACAGCCCACGATCCGACTGAGTGCGAATTACAAATCGTTGCTCCTGATGTGATCAAGACTTCTGATTTCTGTTCAGCACAACGCTTCTTCGAGAAGGCGAGCGTTTTCGTAAACGATTTTTAGCAACACACCCAGGCTAACTTTTCTGTCGGCAACGGTGGCCAGCACAAACTGTTGCTTGCCGCCGCCCACCATTCGTAAAATCACCCGCAGATCTGTCAGATCAAGCACCACGGCTTCCAGACGCTTCTTCGACCCAACCTCTTTACCGGCAGCTTCACCTAACGCCATCATTGAGCTGGCGATGGCGGCAAATTTTTCCGGCAGCTCGGCGTCCGCACGCTGACTGCCAGCAACAACTTGTTGAAAGCCGTCAACGGTCGCCAACAGGATCAGCCGAATTTCAGGAACCCTTGCGCAGCAGTGATTCAGTCTCAACTGAAGCGCCGTGGCCTGTATTTTAGACAGTGGTTTCATTCGTGCTTTGAACTGTTTTTCCCGGAAACACGCCACCTTTGGGAGGCTCTTTGCCGCTGGCAAGATCGTCGGCAAGTGAGGCGCTCGCAGCTACTTTTTCGGAAGCCTCGCCGTCTTTGGCAGGCTCTTTATCATTGGCATGATCACTCGCAGGATTATTGGCAAGATCGCCAGCAGGTGAGGTGCTCTGCGCCGCTTTCCCGGAAGGTTCGCCACTACGATACGCCTCTTCGAGCACTTCGATCTGCGTAAACAGCGCGTCAAGCAACAGCAACACGTCTTTCTTTTTGCGGACATCAACAGAAAACACCGGAATTTTGATCTTGCGTCGCGCCAGTTTGGCGACGTATTTATCAAGTGCGCCGCGTCTTTTCGATAAGCGCCCGACGCCGAGTACTGCCCGCCCTGTCCTTAACAATTTGCTGAACGCTTTAAGAAAAATGTCAAGCTCGACAAACGGATCGGGGCGTGACGCATCGGCCAGAAGCACCATCCCCATCGCCCCATGCTCAAGCATCGCCCACATGAAACTGAAACGCTGTTGCCCGGGAATTCCGTAGAGTCGCAATCGGTCGCCCGAAGGCAAGGTGATGCGGCCGTAGTCCAACGTTACTGTTGTCAATTCCTTGTCGAACGCTTCCCGGTCGCTGTTGGCAACATCCGTTGACACTGGCGGAATTTCGCTAACGGCGGAAATCGCGGTTGTCTTGCCAACCCCCATCCCGCCGGCGAACAACAGTTTGTATTCCTGAACCACTCTATCTCCGTGACAAGCCAAGCACTTTGCGCAGGCTGCGCACAATACCGCTAAATCCCGTTTTCTCAGCAGGCGTTTTTTGAGACGAGGTTTTCGGCATCTGCCGTTCGCAGCGCAGCCAACCACTCAACCAGCACACACTTAATAAACGAGCCAGATCGGCTTCGCTTGTCTCCGATTCCCGGCGAAGCGCGGCCAGAGACAGCGTTTGCCGCGTCAACAACGCCGTCGCCAGCATAACGCCGGAGCGCGAGGAAAATTCCGGCTGAACACCGAAATCCGGCCAGCGCCTGAGATGCAACAACGCATTGATCGGCAAATCGAGGCTTGCAAAGTCATAGCAAAAACGTGTCGAAAAAGGCCACGCGAAAAGGTCGAGATCTATTTCAATCAAGGCGTCGTTTTTTGTCAGCGGCGGCAATCCGCTCAATGCGAATTTCCATTGGAACGCCCTGCCCCCCAAAGGCTCGGTCGAACGATCGAGCATGAAACGCCGCGACGCATAGATTTTTCGACGACCGTTGTACAGGCGTCCAACCCATCCCAGTTGGTCAAAAACATCGATGCTTCGCCCCTGAGGACGCTCGCCTTCCTGGCTGCTGCGCAATGACCGTAACGCCTGCATCAGCGTTCCGATCGTCGCCGGATGCGACAACACGCCTCTGCCGGTGGCATGCGTCACCCCCACGGTTAAGACGCGCCCCTCGGGAAGCTGCGATAAACGCAGGTCTGTCGGTATTTGGGACGGGTGCAAGCCCGATGACGGCGTTTGCGACAAACGCAGGTCCGTCGGCGCATGAGACGCCCTCATGTCTGGCGAAACTTGCGACAGCCGCGGGTCAGCCCATACCGACGTTGGCTGCGCCGTCGGGCGCGTTGCCGGTTGTGTCAGCGGTTGCGTTGTCGGTAGCGTCGTCGTTCGCACTTCGGGCGTCGGCGTCACTGTCTGGCGGTCAGCAACCCCCACCGCTCCCGAGACCACGTTGAACGGCCACTCTTTTTCCAGGTGATTGAAGCAATCAAGCAGTTCGGAAGCCCGCAGCGGATAATGCACCGTCCGCATTCCCGCCAGAAGATCGACCTTCACGCCATTGGGCACAGTCAAAACAAAACGGGACGAAGGCGTGCGCCGCACTGCCAGTCGCAACCGATCGGATTCCTTGTGAACGGACGGCGTGATAATAACGTCAGCCTGACCTTCTTCCTGAAACGCCCAAGGCTGCCGTCCAGGGCGACTGTCAAGAATCCGCAGCAGCGACCGGACGATAAAAACGTCTCGGTCCCCCAGTCCGGAACACGCGATACGAATCGGTAAGCGCGTCTCGCTCATGACCCCTTGGCTATGAATATGATCAGCAAAGTGAATATCTTAATGTAAAAGATTGTGCCCGTGTATTTTTCTTGCGCTTTTTGGAAGCGGTTTGAAAGAGATATTTGGAATTATCGGCTGAAAAACCTCTTTGACATAACCCGTTTACCGCGTTGCCGGTCGTGTTTGCCGCAGCGCTTCAAATCCGCCGATATTGGCCGCGTTTTGATAACCGGTTTCCTTGAGCGAATTCTGCGCAATCCCCGAACGGCGACCACTACGGCAATACAATTCAATCCGGGCATTTTTGTCCGAAGTCACACCGTCGATTTTAGCGACAATTTCCTTGTAGTCGATATTGACCGCCCCCACCAAATGCCCTTCGGAAAACTCCTGCGGTGTTCGCACATCAATCAGAAAGACCGACTCTATCGCCAGCGCGTTCGCTGATAAGCTCATTAAGCACACTCCCACTGCCAATACTGCCGCCACCAACCCGTTTTTACACCAGTTGCCCATTGCTGTTTCCTTTGTTGTTTTCATTTGCCCTCTTATAACCATGAGGTTTGCGCCAACGCCTCCGTCATCGCCAAACCACTCAATGTTACGCCGATCAGGCGCACCGACCGCATGCCTGCATCCGTGCGTGCCAGCAGTTCGCAAATGCTCTCCTGCGCTCTGCCCCTATCAAGCGGCTGGCGGTGCGTCCACGAGCGCGTCACCTGCTCAAAATCAGCGTATTTTACCTTGACGGTTACAGTGTATGTCTGCCATCCTCGCTGCTCGAGTTTGTTCATTAACTCCGCCAGTTGCCGAAAAAGCTCCTCGCGCAATACATTGATATCGGTCACGTCGAGCGCAAAAGTGATTTCGTTTCCAAGCGATTTGCGCTCCCGATGCGCCCGCACTGGTCGCGGATCTTCGCCTCGCGCCAGCGACGCATACCAATAACCGGCTTTGCCGAAATGAGCCACCAGCGCGTCCTGGCTCCAACGCAACAAGTCCGCGCCGGTGTGAATGCCCAGTTTTTTCATTTTCGTCTCGGTCGCCTTGCCGATGCCGTAGAAGTCGCCGATAGGCAGGTGGCGGACAAATGCCGCGCCTTCCTGTGGTCGTATCACCGTCAAGCCGTCCGGTTTGTTCATTCCTGACGCCAGCTTGGCTAGAAACTTGTTGTATGACACGCCCGCCGACGCGGTCAACCGCACTTCCCTCACAATATCTGCTTTGATCGCTCGTGCGATGCGAGTGGCCGACCCTTGGTATTCCGTCGCATCGCTGACATCGAGATACGCTTCGTCGAGCGACAAAGGTTCGACGCTTTCGCTATAGCGATGCAAAATCGCCATCACCTCACGCGACACCGCCAAATAAGCCTCGAAACGCGGCTTGATGAATTCGGCAAACGGACACAGCCGATACGCCTGACTGGCAGGCATCGCCGAATGAATGCCATAACGCCGCGCCTCATAATTGGCCGTCGCCACGACGCCGCGACTGTTCGGCGCACCACCTACAACGACAGGCCTTCCCGCCAAAGCTGGACAGTCGCGTACTTCAACCGCCGCGTAAAACGCATCCATGTCGATATGGATGATTTTGCGTTGCAAGAAGTCGTTCATGCTTTTCAGGGATCAGTCATTATGCGCATAGCGCAGGGCGCAGAATCTCGATAAAAGTGTTTCACGCGAAAGTGCGAAAAAAATTTATTATTTTCACACGAAGACACGAAGAAAGGCACGGTGCGCTCCCCTCGCCCGCTTGCGGGAGAGGGGCTGGGGGAGAAGGTGGTAAATTTTGCGACTTCGCGTCGCTTACGCTGATCCCTGATCACTGGGCTCTGACACCACCAACCAATCCCGCTTCACCGCACGATTCACAGCACTGAGCACCGCTTTCAGTGTCGCCGTCACAATATTCGGATCCAGCGCCACACCATAAAGCGTGCTTTCATCACCGACCCGCAACTGCACGTAAGCAACTGCTGTAGCATCTTCGCCGCAACCCGTCGCGTGCTCGTGGTAGTTCAACACATGAATATCAAGGCCGAAGCTGTTGCGTAACGCCTGCACGAAAGCATCGACCGGGCCGTTGCCATCGCCGTTAATCACACTGGAAACACCCTTATGTTTCAGCGTCGCATCCAGATGCTCCGTCCGTTCGTTGTCGCTGCTGTACGTCGTCCGATGCCGTTCATAAACAAACGCCGGGGCGGCCACATTAAGATATTCTTCTTCAAACGCCCGAAAAATATCGTTCGAAGGCAGCTCCTTTCCGGTCTTGTCGGTAATACCCTGTATGACCTGGCTGAACTCTATTTGCAACAAACGCGGCAACGTCAAACCGTGATCGCGTTCGAGCAAATAGGCAATGCCGCCCTTGCCCGACTGGCTATTAACACGAATTACCGCTTCGTAGGTACGGCCAACGTCAGAGGGATCAATCGGCAAATACGGGATATCCCACAACGCACGCCCTGCCTCCAGATCAGCCTTACGCTGCGCCAGCCCTTTCTTGATCGCATCCTGATGCGAACCGGAAAATGCCGTGAAGACGAGATCGCCGCCGTAAGGGTGACGCGGGTGCACCGGGATCTGGTTGCAATACTCGACGATGCGAACGATTTCGTTGATATTGGAAAAATCAATTCCGGGATCAATGCCCTGCGTGTAAAGATTCAAGCCAAGCGTCAGCAGACACACATTGCCAGTGCGCTCGCCATTGCCGAACAAGCAACCCTCGACACGGTCAGCGCCCGCCAGTTGCGCCAGTTCCGCCGCAGCCACCGCACAACCGCGATCATTGTGTGGATGCACTGACAGAATGATACTGTCGCGACGCGCCAAATGCCGTCCCATCCACTCGATCTGATCGGCGTAGATATTGGGCGTCGCCACTTCCACCGTCGCCGGAAGATTGAAAATAATTTTCTTCTGCGGCGTCGGCTGCCAAACGTCGGTAACCGCGTTGCAAACCTCAGCAGCAAAATCCAGTTCCGTCGCTGTAAAACTTTCCGGCGAATATTCAAATTGCCAGTCAGTCTCAGGATATTCACGGGCAATGTCGCGGACCATCTTTGCCCCCGATACCGCAAGGTCAATCACACCTTGACGATCCATTTTGAACACAACGCGTCGCTGTGCCGTCGAAGTCGAGTTATACAAATGGACAACGGCGCGTTTGACGCCTTTCAATGCTTCAAACGTTTTTCGGATCAAGGATTCACGCGACTGCGTCAACACTTGTACCGTCACGTCATCAGGAATACGTTTTTCGTCGATCAGTTTTCGGACAAAATCGTAATCGGTCTGCGAGGCCGACGGAAAACCGACCTCAATTTCCTTATAGCCCATTTTGACCAACAGATTGTAGAGCTGCATCTTGCGGGCACTGTCCATCGGTTCAATCAAGGCCTGGTTGCCATCGCGCAAATCGACGCTGCACCAGATTGGCGCATGGGTGATGGTTCGGCCAGGCCAAGTCCGATCGTCCAGCGGAACCGGCGCAAACAGCTTGTACTTGGAAGAAGCGCCAGCGAAAGAATGAGGTTTCACAACAGTTTTCATGGGGATCACTCAATGAAATATATTCAAAAACATCGCGCCTTTCTTTTGAAAAGACACTCGCAACAACCAATAAGGGGGGTGAATTTTTAGGCGCGCGCAAGGCGCAGCAGAAGCAGCCCGCCGAGCAAGCGGCAGGCTAACGGCTTTGAAAAGCCATACGATGAATTCGTTGCCGAAAAGACGAAAGAATAAAAACAGCGCATAGGCGATACCTTAACGAATTTTTCGGCAGCGAGCAAGCGCCTTCGCTATTCACTGTTTTCACGACGGTGGTTTGCCCTTGAGGTAGGGCGCGGCGAGCCGCAAATAATGGAACATCGACCATAACGTCAGAATAACGGCAATCCATAATGCCACCGTCCCCACCAAGGGCGTCGAGACATACGGAATCACCGGCTCGTGCAGCAACAGCGCTGTGATGGCGACCATCTGCGCCCCCGTTTTGATTTTGCCGATCATCCTCACCGCCACGCTCTTGACCTGCCCCAATTGCGCCATCCATTCGCGCAATGCCGAGATCGTAATCTCGCGGCCAATAATGATTACGGCCAAATACGATTCCGCCCGTTCTAGCTGCACCAGCAAAATCAGCGCCGCCGCCACAATCAGCTTGTCCGCCACCGGATCGAGAAAAGCGCCAAACGCGCTGGTCGCCCCCAACGCCCGCGCCAGATAACCGTCAAACCAATCCGTCAGTGCCGCCGCAACAAAAATCGACGCCCCCAACCAGTTACGCGCCTCAGGCAGCAGCCATGTTTCCGGTATGTAATAGATCGCAACCAATACCGGAATCAGGACGATCCGGAACCAAGTCAACGCGGTCGGCAGTTTGAGAATCATGAGAACGGCTAACTGAAAAGCGACAGAAGAATTTTGGTATCTTAACGTATCCTGGAAAGAAACACAGCAGGCAACAACCCGCAGCAGCAGAAATTCACGCGGAGATTTGCTTTCTCCGCGCCTCCACGTGAGGTAATCTTTCGTGCCTTTCGTGGTTAAAAGAGCAAGGGCGGGTTTTAAACCCGCCCTTGCTCTTTTAACCACGCGAAAAAGACACGAATCAATGTTCTTTGGATTTGAACGCCCGGATGCCGTTGACCATCGTGCTGATGACCGTTTCCTTGCCCATGATGTCCTCGCGGAACGCCATGTAAATGTGAAGAACCGCGAACATCAGCAAATAATACATCGCCAGATGGTGGACGGTGCGTACCGCCTGCGGCTCACCGAACAGCCCGTACACCCAGCCAAACATCAGCATCCAGCTTTCTCCCGACGCCCATTGCTGGGCGTACAGCGCAAAGCCGGTGATGATAATCGCCACCGCCCCCAGAACGAACATCGCGAACATCCCCGCCTGTGCCAGCGGATTGTGGCCGATCCAGGAGTCCGATTCTTTCTTGAGGAAAAGATAATAGGCCAACTGGCGGAACAATCCCTTCCACCACTCCAGACGCCAGGCCGGTGGCATAAAGAGGCTGTGGGCATGACGGTTGCCGACAATCGCCCAATAAATCCGCATGAGGAACGCCACGGCAAAAATCATAGCGCAGGAAAAATGGATGATCCTGACCCAGGCGAATGAGTAGTTGAATGTCGCTTCACCTGCCCCCGTGAGTGATGGCGGATCTCCGATCAGGTAACCGGTTATCGCCAGCGGTATCATCATCAATACGGTGATCCAGTGCCACAGTCGTACCGGCGCCTCGTAAACGTAAACGTTTTCGAGCGGTCCTTCGGTGACACGAGTTGAGTATTTCTCGACCTTCATGACCGTCTCCTCAACGTACCTGAACCTTGACCAGTTCCTCGCCTTCTTCGGTCATGACGTGCGTCGCACAAGCCAGACAGGGATCGAAGCTGTGGATCGTCCGCAAGATTTCCAGCGGCTGATGCGGGTCGGCCATCGGCGTATTCATCAACGCTGCTTCGTACGGACCGATCTGTCCTTTCGCGTCGCGCGGACTGGCATTCCAGGTTGTGGGCACCACCGCTTGATAGGCTTCAATCCGGGTATCCTTAATCTTGATGAAGTGCGACAACGCGCCACGCGGCGCTTCGCTCACGCCAGCACCCTTGCACTCTTTCGGCCAGGTAGACGGCTCCCATTTCTCCGTGTTGGCTGTTGCGGTATCGCCGACCTTGATGTTGGAGATAAGCTCGTCGTAAAAGTGCTTCATCTTGTACGCCGCCCACTGCGCTTCCAGACCACGCGCCGCCGTACGGCCAAGCGTTGAGAAGAGCGCCGTAATCGGCAAACCCAGTTTGCCAAGCAAACCATCAACTTGATCCTTGATTTCAGGTTGACCTTGAGCGTAAGCGAGCACATAACGCGCCAGCGGCCCAACTTCCATCGGATGCCCGCGCCAACGCGGTGCTTTGACCCATGTGTATTTAGCGGTTTCGTCGAGTTGCTTGTAATTCGTCGGTGTCCCCTTGATATTCCCCATCACATAATTTGGCTCAGTCACGCCATCAAACGGATGCAACCCCTTGCTTTCATCGGCGTACTTGTACCAAGAGTGATCGACAAACTCCTGAATCTGCTCAGGATCCTTGACATCGACTTCGTGAATGTTGCTCAGGTCGCCGTTCAAAATCGCGCCGGCTGGCATCAGAAGGTTGCTGTTGGCGTATGATCCCGGGACTTTCGGAAATTCGCCGAAAGACATCAGATTCTGACTGGAGATACCTCCGCCGTAGTTTACGTCTTTATAGAAGCTGGCGATCGCCACCAGATCCGGCAAATAAACTTTATCAATGAACTCGATCGTCTGGTTGCAAATGTCTTTGATTAGATTGAGTTGGGGCTCGTTGACCGCACCGATGGCGCCCGCACCACCGACATTGATCGGCGACGGCACACCGCCTACCAGCCAGTTCGGGTGCGGATTCTTGCCGCCGAAGATCGTGTGAATCTTGACGATCTGTGTCTGGAAATCAAGCGCCTCAAGGTAGTGCGTCACCGCCATCAGGTTGGCTTCCGGCGGCAGTTTATACGCCGAATGCCCCCAATAAGCGTTGCTGAAAATACCAAGCTGGCCGCCTTCGACGAATTTCTGCAAACGGCTCTGCACTTCGCGGAAATAGCCGGGCGATGAATTGCGCCAGGTCGAAATCGATTGCTGCAATTCGGACGTCCGCTTCGGATCGGCTTTCAGCGCCGACACCACATCGACCCAGTCGAGCGCATGCAAGTGGTAAAAATGCACCAGATGATCCTGCGCGTATAGTGTCGCCAGCATCAGGTTACGAATCGTGTTGGCGCTCTTCGGGATGACGATTCCGAGTGCGTCCTCGACCGCCCGTACGCTTGCCAGCGCGTGGGAACCGGTACACACGCCGCAAATTCGTTCAACGAACGCCCAAGCGTCACGCGGGTCGCGTCCCTTCAGAATCACTTCCAACCCGCGCCACATTGTGCCCGTAGAAACGGCGTTGCGAATCACGTTGTTGGCATCGACATTGACCTCGATGCGCAAATGCCCTTCGATCCGGGTGATCGGATCGACGACGATGCGCTGACCGCTGTTGTCCAGCGTGAACCCTTGTGTTTGATATGGATAGGCCATGTTTTACTCCTTCGCCGCCAGTTTGTCGTTGCGGGATTTGCTGCTCGTCTGTTTGATTGCGGAAAGCGCCGCATGCGCCGCCACGGCAGCGCCGGTAACGGCAACCGCAGTAAGACCAACCTTGTCGGCAGTCGCTTCGATGCCGCCCCAACCCGGCGGCAGGATGGTCGGCAAATGCTTGTAGAACGAACCTTTGTCCCAGAAATTGTCTTCCGAGCAACCAATGCAACCATGCCCTGACTGAACTGGAAACGACAAACCATCATTCCAGCGTATCGCCGAACAGGCGTTGTATGTGGTCGGCCCTTTGCAACCCACTTTGTACAGACAATAACCCATCCGGGCGCCGTCATCGTCGAATTTTTCGACAAACTGACCAGCATCGAAATGCGGGCGGCGATAACATTTGTCATGAATGCGCTGGCTGTAGAACATCTTGGGTCGACCCTGCGCATCGAGCGGCGGTATGCTGCCGTAAGTCAGCAAATACGTTATCACCGCCGTCATCACCTCCGGAATCGGTGGGCAACCCGGCACCTTGATCACTGGCTTGTCCCTGATCACCTTGTGTATCGGCACCGCCTGCGTCGGGTTCGGCTTAGCAGCCTGAACACAGCCCCAAGAAGCGCACGAACCCCATGAAATCACCGCTTGGGCATCTTTCGCCACATGGAGGAGCTTCTCAGTAAACGTCTTGCCTCGGGACATGCAATAAATGCCGTCACCGGCAAGCGATGCGCTGCCCTCCACTGCCAAGATGTATTTGCCCTTGTTCTCGGGGTTATTGATGATGCTCTCAAGATGCGCGTCCGCCTGATCTGAGGCAGCCGCCATGATCGTGTTGCTGTAGTCGAGCGAAATCATCGACAGCACTACGTCGCTGAGCAGCGGATGCGACGAACGAATGAATGCCTCGGTACAACAAGTACATTCCATCCCGTGCAGCCAGATAACCGGCAGGCGCGGCTTGGTCTGCATTGCATGAGCGATTTCCTGCGCCCCGGCTTGTGAAAGACCCAGCGAAGCGGCGGTCAGACTGCAAAATTGGAGAAAACTGCGGCGTGAAATACCTTGACGGCGCAACAGATCGTAGTAGGTTTCAGTCATTTTATTTTCCTTACGAGACGTCCTGAAACAAATGATCGATGACCGCGCACGATAATACTCTTACGGCCTTCGAGCCCAGCCGTGATTAAACCCGATGCCTTTTGTCGGCCTCTTGACATACGTCAAAAAACCACTGGACACCCCCGCTTCATAGGGGAATAACCCTTTCAATCATATGGAAATATCTCTGCTTAAAATTCAAAAACCAAGAACAATAAATGCGGTTGTGTGCCGCTTCGCAAACCTAATACTTTCCTCGCCCGCTTGCGGGAAAACGAACGGATTGCAAGTGAGTGCAGCGAACTCCAACGCTGTTGTCGCTCCCTTCTCCCCGTCATTCCCGCGAAAGCGGAAATCCAGAAAATCAGCCCACGTCGAGCAACAAAAAAGCCCGTGTTTTCACGGGCTTATCAACATTATCTTATCTTGCTTCTTAAGACAGAATGGTGGAGGTAAGCGGGATCGAACCGCTGACCTCTTGCATGCCATGCAAGCGCTCTCCCAGCTGAGCTATACCCCCACAAGAGAAGCTGGGAAGTGTACAGATTTTTTCTTGCCATGTAAATCCTTCCTTCCTGAATGAAGTTCTGAACAAACCATTTCGTCATTCTGCGCGTAGCGCAGCGAAGTCGCAGAATCCAAAGACCGCTTGTATCCTGCGTTCTGCGGCTTCGCGCAGGATGACGAACAGTGAATGGGGAATTTTCCTGAAGAGTGTTCCAAAAACGCACGATATGGACGCCTGCATGTGCATGACTGAAAACGGGTAAAATATCTTTTCACGTTCTTTAAGCGCGGCAAACGCCGCGACACCGAATCATGCATCCCATGCTTACGACCGCCGTAAAAGCCGCCCGCCGTGCCGGTACGATCATTTCCCGTGGCGCCCGCGACATCGACCGTCTGGCCGTCCATGCCAAAGGCCCGAAGGATTACGTCAGCGAAATTGACCGGATGGCTGAAGAGACCATTGTTGACGTTCTTCACTCCGCCTATCCTCAGCACGGCTTTCTCGCCGAAGAGGGAACGGCAAACACGATCAATCCAGGCGCGGAGCAGTGTTGGATCATTGATCCGCTCGACGGCACCACCAATTTTTTGCACGGCTTTCCGCAATACTGCGTGTCGATCGCGCTGGCGATTCAGAATGTGGTGACTCACGCGGTTATTTTCGATCCGGTGCGCAACGATCTTTTCACGGCAACACGCGGCGCAGGCGCTTTTCTGAACGACCGCCGCATCCGCGTTTCCAGACAAATCCATTTGCGCGATGCCTTGATTGGCACCGGCTTTCCGTTTCGTGAAGGCGCGCCGGTTTCGATTTATCTGGAGATGATGCGCGCAATGATTGAGCAAACCGCCGGGCTGCGCCGTCCCGGTGCTGCAGCGCTTGATCTCGCTTATGTCGCCGCCGGATACTACGACGGTTTTTTCGAGTTGGGATTGCATCCGTGGGATGTTGCCGCCGGAAGCTTGTTGATTCAGGAAGCGGGCGGCTTAATCAACGATCTCCGCGATCAGGAGAATTTTTTGTTCGGCGGTCAGGTGCTTGCCGCCAATCCCAAAATTTTCGCGCAGATGATGTCTGTCTTGAGTCCCTACGCTGCCGCGCTTGAACAAGTGTAGAAGCCGGTATCAGAAACAAAATGTTCCTTTGCGCTCTATGCGTTCTTTGCGATTAATCTTTTTTGATTTCCCGAACACCGCCTCAAAAACAAAAGCGAGCAACTCATAAAAAAAAGGCTATGTGATCAAACACATAGCCTTTGGTTCAGTATGGTGGGCGATACTGGGATCGAACCAGTGGCCCCTGCCGTGTGAAGGCAGTGCTCTACCCCTGAGCTAACCGCCCCAGCGAACCCAGACAGGAACTTGGATTTAACCATAGCGCAGGCAACAGGGCAAATGGCAAAAGCGCACCAGATACCTCGAAAAAGTCTCTAAATTTTACTTAACCTAATGATTTAAAACAAGTTTATAAAATCACGCCGATCTAGACCCGAGTGTCGCAAATATGTTGCGATTCCTTGGAAGACCTGCCATGAATGCTTTATGCCAAAAGCAACGTTATGGTTTTATTTGTTTTTCTGCGATATGACGGGAGGAAGTTCGACGTTCAGAACCGTCTTGGTCTGTTTAACCCGAAACGCTTCCAGCGCCGCCAGCAACCGCGTTTCTCCGCACGTGTGCGCCAACAGCGATACCGCGAACAGTCCCGCATTGGCCGCGCCCGCTTCACCGATGGCAAACGTTGCAACCGGCACGCCTTTCGGCATTTGCACAATCGATAGCAGTGAATCCCAACCTGACAACGCTTTCGATTGCACCGGCACGCCCAACACCGGCACGGTTGTTTTCGATGCCAGCATTCCCGGTAAATGCGCCGCACCACCGGCGCCAGCGATGATGGCTTTCAGCCCTCGTATTTTTGCTGTCTCCGCATACTCGAATAAAAGATCGGGCGTCCGGTGCGCAGAAACCACGCGCGCCTCGAACGGCACATCAAATTCCTGCAACACGTTCGCCGCCGCCTGCATCGTTGTCCAGTCCGACTCCGAACCCATCACAATACCGATTTGCGCGGTTGCCATTTTACCCTCTTCTCTCTTGTATCCAAGATAGCAGCATGCAAACGCCGACGCTATCTGCTCTTATTCCAATACCGCCACAGCCGCCACACCACCAACCCCCATGCTGCACCACGTTGCAAACGTTTGGCGCGAGAAGCACCAAGCACGATCAGTAAAAGCCGCAATCCAATACCAACGAAGGTTTTCTTTTCGTCACGGTAATTATCGACACGAGGCTTCACCGTATCGCGCAAGGCGCGGCACGAGATGGCGATTTTCAGGCGATCCAGTTCACTTTGCGCTTGAAGAAGCGCTTTACGGTCTTCGAGGGAAATTTTGTTAGCGGCCATCGCGCTCTGCCTTTTCAGGCGCGGAAGATTGCGCTTTTGAGGATAGTCTTGCTGCCGAAAGCCACTTCCGGTCTTTTTCAAATTCGGCCAACGTTGTTGAAAATGGCTTGGAAGCGCGTTTCCGTATCACCATCAAGCGCCAGAGCGTCAGCATGCCCAATATAAAATAAACGCCAATCATCCAAAGCAACAGTTCGGTACGATGCGATGTATCCCAGAACCAGACGACCAGCAGAACATTGGCGACGACAAACGCCACATACAAAAAAACAACCGCCAGAGACAACAGCGTTAGCTGCTTTGCCGTCTGCCGACGCGCTTCAATATATTCGAACCGCGCCAATTCGAGACGGGTGCTCAACAATGAAGAAAAAGCGATTCCCAGTTGCGCCAGTTCTTCGCGCACACCATTCGTTGAGCGCAAATCAACAGACGTATCTTCCGGCAAGCGTCCCAGCTCGTCGTCCATATACTCTCCGCTCAAAACGAAACGATTCAGCGGCGGCTAATCAGAAGCCCGAGGGCAAACCCGATAACCGCTCCAACACCCACCGCTTGCCAAGGATGGTCATGAACAAAATCGTCCGTCTTACGTGCGCAAATACGCGCACGGTCGGCCAATTGCCCTTCGACTTCCTGCAAACGCAGTTTGGCCGCCGCCAGCTTGGCTTCAATTTGATGGCGCAGATCGCGCGCCTTCTCGCCAGTTTCCGACGCGGCATCGTGCAGCAAACTCTCGGCCTCGCTCAACACCGTTGAAAAATCATCTACCAGTTTCTCAGAAGGAAAGGGACGCGACATGATCAATCTCCAAAAAAGCTCTCAAGAAAAAACCTGTATTGCGATGCCCCGAACGGGGTCGGGCGCATCGTCTCCATTATAAACAAGTCTTCCGGTTTGGGATACGGCGAAGCAAAACCGGAACCCGCCGCGGAATTCTTACCCGGGCGCAGCTTTGCCCCGGTAGGGTTCCTGGCGCAGCACTTCCTTAGGTGCAGCGGTTGTTTGTTGCGCTGTTTGTTGCGCTGTTTGTTGTGCCGCCTGTTGTGTCGTTTTCACCGCGTCTGCCGCCTGCTGCGACGGCAATACGCCTTGATAAATGTCTTCAATAATCGCCTCCATCGCCGGAGCGCTGCGTTTGGCGTTGGCGTGGTTCACCAGGATCACGACCGCGTAACGACGCCCCTGAAGATCGTCCACGTAACCGGCCAACGCCCGCACATCCTCCAGCGCCCCCGTTTTAAGACGCGCCTGATGGTACGCCGTGCTTTTGTGAAAACGGTATTTCAGCGTACCGTCAACACCTGCCAGCGGCAGCGAATTGAAGAAAAGCTCACGCCACGACGTTTGCTGCGCATACAGCAAAAGATTGAGCAGCCCCTGTGCGCTGACCCTCACATCGCGCGACAAACCGGCGCCGTTTTCTACAAACAGCCCCTTCATATCAACACCGTTCATCTTCAGCCATTCCGCTACCGCCAAACGCGCTGCACCGTAAGTGTACGGCGGTGTTTTTTGCAACGACGCCAACGTCAGAAACGTTTGCTGCGCCATCACGTTGTTTGACCGTTTATTGATGTCCTGAACCATCTCCGACAGAGGGAACGATTCGAACGTCAGCCAAGGCGCTCCTTCAGCGACTTTGCCTTCGCGCACAGCACCGCTAAACTCCCCCCCCGCTTCAGCGAAATAATGCGTGAACATCCCATGAACGAAATGCGGCACATCGAGCAACGCCACATACATATCTCGCGCGCCACAGCGCCCGGAGTAACTTCCACCGAAGTCCACTTCGGCGAACTTGCCCACATCCTTAAATTTCGGTTTCAACCCACCCAACCAATCGTCACAACGCTTGTTGCTCAACAACGGCAGTTTCGACACCTTGACCCCCACCAACGGCGGCTCGATAGTAACTTGCGCTGTTTTGTCTTTTTTAGATGCTGGCGGCGCAAACTCAAAGCGCACCGCCTTGAAGCTGACCAGTAGCGCATCCGGTCCGACGTTGTACGGCTTCAGCGGTTCCCTGTCAAACGCGGAAGGATCGTGCGCCGGCAACGAAAACAAAGAGCGATCGACGATCAAATCGCCGGTCACTTGCGTCAGTCCGGCTTGGCGCAAGCGCTGCATGAATGCTTGCCATTGTTCAATCGTGATCTTGGGATCGCCGTACCCCTTAAGCACCAAATTACCGCGCAACACGCCGTCGGTCAGCGTGCCGTCGAGATACACTTCGGTTTTCCAACGGTAATCGGAACCCAGCAGATCGAGCGCGGCGGTTGTCGTCACTAGCTTGATGACCGACGCCGGATTCATCAACGCATCAGCGCGATGCAGCAACACTGGCTTTGCCGCACCGACTTCCTGCACCGCCACAGTCACCGCACTTTCCGGAACCCCCAGACGCTGCAATGCATCCGTCCATGTCTCCGGCAACGCTGCTGAGGCGATACCCACACCGCCCAACCCTGCTACCAGAGATACCGCAATCCGCCGCCACTGCCGTTTCATTGCTTTTACCGCTCCAATAATCCTGTTTGCATCATTATATAGGCCGTCAGACAATACCGCATGAACGTATTTTCTGCGGTACGATAGAAGCCACTTTATGGCGGTACAACTGCAATGCCCCGTTTCTTTTTCGAGACCTCTCTGACAGAAATAATGCCGGGACAGGAAATCTGCCTGCCCGACGCCGTCTTCCATCACGCTGTCCGTGTGCGCCGTCTCAAAAGCGGCGATGCCTGTACCCTGTTCGACGGCCACGGCAACGCCTGTCGCGTCACCTTGGTCGGTATTGAAAAGCGCCAAGCGTTCGCTCGCGTCGAAAGTCATCTACCGCCGACACCGCTGCTATCCTTTCCCGTGACGCTGGCGCTCGCCACCACCGCTGCCGAACGAATGGACTGGGCTTTGCAAAAAGGCACCGAACTCGGCGCGGCAGCTTTTCTGCCGTTTTACAGTGAACACTGCAACACGCGACTGAACGATGCTCGGCAAGAGCGCCGTTCCGAGCACTGGCAAGCCGTGATCGTCAGCGCCTGCGAGCAATGCGGGCAAAACCGATTGCCCCGACTGTCACCGCCACAAACCTTTGACACCCTCCTGAAAACCACTGCCAACGATGCATCTGCGTTGCGCTTTTTCCTGGACGCCAGCGCTCACTCGTCTCTACCCGACGCTCTGCGTAACGCCCGGATGCTGTCACCGCCGCCAAAGCAGGCATTTTTGATGATTGGCCCTGAAGGCGGCTTTACGTCGGATGAAATCCGCGCCGCCCATGCAGCCGGTTGGCAAGCCGTCCGCCTCGGCTCACGGATTTTGCGTGCTGAAACAGCAGCGGTTGCCGCGATTACCCTTGTCCAGGCTGCCTTTGGCGACCTTGCATGAGAACTTCTCTGCGCCCTTTGCGGTTAAAATATTCACCCAATCTTCAGGAGCGATCATGTCCCTCAAAGCAACGATCATCGAACACATGAAAGACGCGATGCGCGCCAAAGACACTGCTCGCCTCGGCACCATCCGAATGTTGCTTGCCGAAATCAAGCGCCACGAAATTGACAAACTAAAAGGCGAAGAAATCAACGATACTGACGTCGTTGCCATCATCGACAAAATGATCAAACAACGCAAAGACTCCGCCACTCAGTACGAAGCAGCCAACCGGCCCGACCTCGCCGAAACCGAAAAAGCGGAAATCGGCGTGCTGAACGTCTACATGCCTCAACCGTTAACGGAAACGGAAATCAATGCGCTGATCCGGCAGGCGATTGACGAGAACGGTGCCAGCGGTGCCGCCGCGATGGGGAAAGTCATGGCGTTGTTGAAACCGAAACTCGCCGGTCGCGCCGATTTGACTGTCGTGTCGGCGAAAATCAAAGCGCTGCTGCTCAGTTGATGCCGAACAGCGTTTTATAAAGCAACAAACGAATCCGAAAAATGTCGCGTTTGAGCCGGAAACACAAAACAAAAGGCTCATCGTGGAATTCCGGGGAAGGATTCACGCGAAGGCACGGCGTACGAGGGAAGGTCAGTATGAATTCACGACTACCGTAGAAAATGGCACGGTCAAGCTCCTCCCCTCTGCGAGGAGCAAACCCCCGTCAGCTTCGTTTTTTTCTTGAAGTCCCCGAAATCCCGCCATCCCGGCGGGATTTTTTCATCTGCAAAAAACCACGACCACCTCATGCCGATAGCGCGTGCTTTGTCACATCGGAAATCGGCAACGTCCGCCCCACCGCCAGACAAATCTGACTCAATGTTTGCATCAACATCGTAAACTCTGCCGGAGACAATGCTTGATCCGCATCGCACCACGCATCGACGGGTGACGGATGAACTTCAATCAACAATCCATCTGCACCCGCCGCAACCGCCGCGCACGACAGCGCTGAAACCATCCATGCTTTGCCTCCCGCATGCGACGGATCGACGATCACCGGCAAATGCGTCTCGCGTTTCAACACCGGAATGGCCGTCACATCAAGCACATTGCGATACGCCGTTTCAAAAGTGCGAATACCGCGTTCACAAAAAATGATTTTGTGGTTACCGCCTGCGGCAATGTATTCGGCAGCCATCAACCATTCGTTGATCGTCGCGCTTAACCCGCGCTTCAGAATCACCGGCACATCGGCATGTCCCAACTCTTTGAGCAAATCGAAATTCTGCATGTTGCGAGCGCCAATTTGAATCACATCGACACCACGCTCAAGAAACGCGTCAAGCATGCGCACATCCATCAATTCGGTCACGACCGGCAAGCCGTGCGGTGCCGCAGCCTTCTTGAGCATGTCGAGCCCTTCGACACCTTTTCCCTGGAAAGCATAAGGACTGGTACGCGGTTTGAACGCACCGCCACGCATCATCCGCGCACCCGCGTTTGCTACCGCCGCCGCCGCATCACGCATCTGCGGATCGGTTTCCACCGAGCACGGCCCGGCAATCACCTGCACCTCCTGACCGCCCACCAACACACCATCAACATCAATCACCGTACTGGCGTGATGCCATTCACGCGCAACCAATTTGTACGGCTTCAAAATGTGCAGCGAGCGCTCCACACCGGGCAGCGTTTCAAACGCCTTGGGTTCGAGCTTGCGCTCGTCACCGACGGCTCCGATCAACGTGCGCTCGGTACCGCGTGAAATGTGTACATCCAGCCCGTTTTCACGGATTTTGGTTTCTACCCGCGCAATGGCCTCTTCGCTTGCGCCTGGCTCCATGACGATAATCACTTTATGACTCCTTATCGGTGCTAACACAATAAACCTCTGAAAAAAAATCGGGCGGCCTATGAGGGCCGCCCGATTTCGCAATAGTTATAAAGATCACTCTCTATTCAATGTCGCTGGCGTCCCCCGCGTATGATGGGAAATAAAAATAGAAATACGCGCACACATTTTGCGCACGCCAACCAAACGACCAGAAAAAAGAATGTTGCAGATCCATGGCGGTCAGTATAACCACGCTTTTCGAAAAAAAGCCAGCCGATTCGTGTTTTGGGAAAAAAATTTAGGCGGCAGTGCAAGAAAAGCCACAAGCGCCCTGCCTTTTTGCCGCTTCCAAAAAACCCAAAACCCTCGCAACGGCAGAAAAGCGTTCTATCTTTTTGTTTTTGAAGGCTAAACAGGTGATGTCAGGACAGAACTAAATCGATCACACTATATTAGGCCAGAGCGCGTTTCGTGGGTTTTTATTTGATTCTGGAAAATTTCCCTGCGCTTGGCTTCTGCCGCCGCCTGAATGTCGCCGTTCCGAAATGCCTTTTCCGACTCAGCCCTTGCCTTTCTAGCCGCCGCGTAAAACCTTGAAGGCACAATGTCGCGCACAGATGATCTGTTAATCAGCGCATCCGCAAACCCACGCGCCGCAGCCATAACCATCCGTTGGCGTGCCAGAAACTCCTCACGGTTGAGCACTCCTTTCCCAAGCGCGTTATCGAGCGCGACGAACTCCGTAGCCGTCATCCTGATCAAAGCGCTGTTTGTCAACGCCTCGTTGGCCGACTGCTCGATTGCCTCGGGCGTTGCGAGTTCGCCATGCTCTTCGAGCATCCGGGCGTCGGTTTCAGCCTCGATCACGTCACGCGGAGGCTCCGCGACAACCAGTTCACGTATCAGCGCGTCGCCGGAGTCATAACCCCAAGGCATCACTTCGGCGAGAAGGTCAGGATGGACACCTCCCGTCTCGGCGGTCATGTGGCGTGCTTTCAGTAACGCGACAATCAACGCGCTGTCGCTACGGTTGACATTCTGAATCTGTTGCGCTAGATTAAGAACATCCCCTGACGGGCGGATCGATGACGTGCCAAGGCTATCTGCCTCGGCGTACGAGTTGACCCATTTGACGGCAGGGGATTCTTCGTTTATCTCTACCGCTTCCACAGAGTAAATCTTGTTCCCCTGCTCGCCGGACAAATGCTCTTTTACGGTTAACTTGACCAAATGAACGCCAGTCTCCGTATGCACCGCGGTAAAAAACCGATGAATCGCCGGTATATTGATATCGCTGTTTTTGTCAGGTCGGCTCCAACCAAGAACCGCCCTCTCAAATAAAACATCAAGGTTCGCCACAACGCGCGCGTGGGTTTCCGGTGAACTCGACTTGCCAACAGCCTTCGTATTCAGCATCTTGCCGATGCTATTACCAGACACCGTGGCGACCATGCCCGATTTTCTATTCGTCAGCGGCTTGTTGACGAACGAAAGCGCAGCGTCTTTCGCATCCTTGAAGTTGGCCGCTGTGCGCCTCGTCGCGTACTGACCGGCATCCCCATACATTTCGCGCAACGATCCCATATCAAGCCTCCCCGCACCGAGCGCAGCCGGGTTGACAATCTGCTCTCCTGCACGCGACTCCATAAGGCTGGCAGGATCAAGCGCCGTCGAATACTGCGGGCTACCGATAAGCTCATTGTGAAACGCCTGCTCAAAATCGTGAACATCAACCTTGCCGTTCTCGTCCGTAGGCAGGTAGCCAAGCTCTGCCAGCGCGCGCGCCATCTCGTCAATGCTTCTTCCCTCTTTCGCCCGTAGCACCGGCTTTCCGAATGCCGGATTCTCGATCTTCTCCCGCTTGTCGATGCCCCATTCCGCCTGCGCCTGCGCCCGATTCAGCCCGCCCAGCTTCGCAATCGCAGTAAACATGGAATCACGCGACGGATCGACAGACTCACCCGTTCCCTTCTCCGGCGCGGCAATCCTGTCGCTGTCCGTCATCTTCCGCGTCAGAAACGCCCAAGCCTGATACACAGGGCGGTTCATTACATCAACAGTCACCTCTGCATGAAGCTCTCGCCGCAGCGCCTTGGCCTCCCTCTGCAAGCGCGTCACCTCGGCGCTCACCTTATTGTGAAGCCACTTCATATCCCGCAGCCCGCGTGATCGCTGCGTCTCCTTCGCGGCCTCGATCAGCGCCTCGTTATCGGCCTGATACCGCTCCCAGACTTCAGGAGAAACACCTGTTTGCTCCGCCGACTCAAACATCGGCTTAATCTCACGCGAAGCACGCGCCATCTCGATCTGCTCGTCTGTCGCCAGCATCCTGTCGAAAACGCCGCGCACAACGTCAGAGAGAGGTTCACTGCTAATGTTGCTCCAACTCTTGTACACATCCAAGAGCCACGCCATGAACCGTTGAAACGTCCCTTGAAGCTCAACGCTTGGCGCTTTGCCCTCGAACAAATACTTCTCGAAAGCCTGAGCAAACCGCTCATGGTGCGACGTCTGCTCTTCAACAGTCATCGCGTTCCATGCGTTCAAATCCTGCACACCGAACCAATCGAGCAATACCCGGTTGTCCGACAACATCCGCTGCTCTTCCGCTGTCAACGTTTCGCCGCTCTCAGCCTTCGCAACCAGCCGGTTGGCAATCCGCGACTCCATCTCAAGAAAGAAATGGCCTGTTTCGTGCAAGAACGTGGACAGATTCGCGTCCTTGCTGAACGTGAACGTCTGGGTGGACGGCTGGAAAGAGCCGAGATTTTTACCCTTTTGACCGAAGCCTTGCGCGTCGCGGGAGCGGCGGTACTTGACAAGATCGGCGTCGGTCTTTATATTCCGGTTAGCAGTCCTGAGTTCTGTGACGCTGCCGGGGTATCTGACACCGGAGCCATCGAAGAATCCAGGACTGTTTTTCTTTTGGTCAGCGTAAACCGGAACCACCTCCCCACGTTCAATTTCTGAACGCAAACTCAATACACCACTGTCCTTCGGGTAAACCGTAAGAACTATATGCCGTCTCGCCTCACCTGTGTAGCCTTCTGGCGCGGCGACGGCTGGCTCGAGCGCCATCACTATCGCCCTGCCGTTCTTCTTCTCTGGCGCAATCAGCGTAAGATGTCCATCTCTCGCACGCTCAAACACGGCCACAGGGTTATCCAGCCACTCAGGAACCTTCTTCCAGTCCTCTGCCGTCAAACCGTGGTTGTACTGCCCGTCATCGACTGCATGGCGCTCATTGATAACAACCGGCATGTTGCCGTATCCGGTAATCGTGAGAACGTCACCTTCGTCCAGAGCGCGTACACCTTCCTTGTTCGGCTTGGCTCCTGCGTATAGCTCATCAATGCGTTTCTCAAACGCAAAGCGTGTGGCCGCTGAACGTTGATGAAATATATTCGGATTGTCAGCGCCGTATTCACCAGTGTTGCCCGTGGCAGATTTGATTTGGGTGGGCGAGAAGGCCGCGTATTCCGTCGAGTAACCATCCTCTGTAATCGTTCCGTCAAAACCTTCTGCCTCAAGTCGTTGACGCACCTCACTGCCGCGCATGTTGGCATTGGGTTTTTCAGTTGGGTTGCGTATGTTTAAGAAAGCTTCGATGACGTTGCCGCCGTAACCTTCTGCCTCCTCACGCTCAGTTGTGAAGAAAAACGACGGGATGTCAGCGTTCTGCCGCGCCTGCGTCAAATCGAATACAGTCAGCCCTCGCTCGCTCGTCCCGTGATACACCACCATCGGCTCCCCGGTGACAGTATCGACAACCTTGGAGACGTTGTCGGGGTTGCCATCAGACAGCCACTGTGCTAATTTACGGTCTACAGGGGTATCTGTTACCGTCACGCCCGGGTCAATAACCCGGACACGGGCGGGAGAGATGCCCCTTGTTTCGTACAGCGTTACATCTGAAACAAACGCAGAATGCGAAACACTGCTGCCTTCACCCTTCTTTGCGTGCTGGCGTTGCGTAGTAAAGCGTATGTAGTATCGCTTTCCATCAAGCTCAAATCTCCCTGCGTAGTGATGATACGCATCTGTTCCTGCAGAGTGATCCTTATGCCCTTCGCGCTGAACCTCAAGCTCCGAAACCATCGGAACGGACTCAGCAAATAGTCTGTCAAAAGCCCCTGCAATCCTTGTTACGTCAAAGCCCTTGTGTCTGACGATCTTCCCGGCCATACCGACAGGGAAAACAACGCTGCGGCCATCTGCCTTGTTCTCCACTTCGCCGAAGCCCCGGAAGACTTCCTCTACGCCCTTCTTGCCTTCTACTTGAGCCAAGCCATCAAGATTGGCCGGGGGCATCCCATCAAGCTGCTGAACACCACGCGCCGCTTCCCAATCCCCAAACCACTGCTTGAACCTCGGCGTACGCACATGAACCCACTGGCGATAATCCAGTTTCGTTCGGCCAGCCTCTTTCACTTTCTCGTAAGCCGGTTGACCGCCGTAGGCTTTCTCGGTGTCCGCGAACTCTTTTTGAAGCTCTTGCTCAAGCTCAGTGCCTTGCTCTTGTGAGCGCTGGTAAAACCTATCCAGCACCTCAATAGCGCTATCGTCGAAGATGACGTAATTGTACGAACCCTCGCCTTTGTCACGGCTGTTGCCGTCAAGGTAACGGACGCCTTTGATACCAAGGCTGTTGAGATATTCGCTGGCGGATTTTTCGTCACCAAGCAACAAGGTCAGAAAGTTATAGGCTTTGTATCCAGGGGTTCCGCTTCCAAGGCCGTGTTTCATCGCTGTTTTTTCACGGTGCGAATATTCAAATGCATTGATCGCTTGACTCAGCGTTATTCCACGCGAGTTTGCGTAAGCCTGAAATCGCGCGTCCGCGTGGCTCTCGCCCCATGCAAGCAAACTTGACTCGACGGCTTTTCGTACATTCTCCGGCTGTTCAGAAAAGGGCTTATCCCAATCCAGCAGCACATCGTTTTTGGGTATATCCGCTTCGTACAGTTGCCCCTTGTAGTCTCCAGTAACGACAGGTATGTCTCCACTGGACTCAAGAAAAGAAAGTTCTTCCGTCGCGTGTCTCAAGCCATTTTTGCCGCCGTTGTCATACAGCAACAGATTGCTTACTCGGATCCTTGTCGTATCAAGCATCTGCTCACGAGAAAAGCCCGTTTCGTGCATTCTTTTTGCAACGCGATGCGCTGCGTTCTCTTCATTAAATGAGCCGCCGTCAACTCGCACCTCGTAGTCAGAAAGTTTTTTCCGGTAATACTCCGCAACCTCTTTATCACCAGCGAAGTACAAACCCCAACCATATGCCTGCGCGCCCTCTCCGCTTCCGATATTATCAAGAGAGAACTTGTCGAACCGATGCGGGCTGCCGTGATAGGCGGATTGAAACAGCGAGTCCACATTCTCAGGCACCGGCCTCTGTCGAAGCCCAACCATCTCAAGACCGCGCTGGAGCATAGACCGATCAGGAATCTCACCGAAGCGAAACACAGGCAAGTTCTCGCGGTACAGCTCCTCAGCAGTCGTACCGAGCGTTTGAGCGCGGCGTGCAAAGTAAGCGGCGATGATAGAAGCCCGTTTCCTGTTCGCGTCGCGTGATCCCGGCAGAGCGGCGCTGATACGCTCAGTCAGATCGTTAACCACAGTTTCACGTGAAGCGTCCTCTGCGTTCTGCTGCTCCATCGCGGCCAGCGTGTCGGCGACGTAATCTTCAACCCGCTGGTCTTCGCCGCTTTCCATAATCGCCCGCGAGTCCGCCCGGCTCAGACCCTCGGGGCTGTTTTTCACATGATCATTCAGCGCCTTGAGCTCTGGTACTCGCGCCTCCGCAACAGCCAAATCGGCAACCGGTATGACCACATCGACGCCCACCTCCCGCGCTGCCGCGATCTGCTCCGCAGCCGCCGGAATCGCTTGCGCAAGCGATTCCGCCGAGGAAGAACCGCAAAGAACCGCGAGAGTACGACAAGCATCTCTACCGTCTTCGGCATCTCGTTGAGAATGCATTTCTGCATTTGAAAGAATAGCTTGGCATTGCCACACGCTATGCAAAAATACGACTTCCTTCCTTGCCGCTGCCCATATCAGATGTATTGCACTTTGGGCAAATATCTATTGACAACACGCTCTAGGACGAGAAATAACAAAAAAGCCAGTTAACTCATTGAGTTTTCTGGCTTTAATGGACTTCCTTGGATGTTGTAAAGCTACATGCTATGGTGCCGACGATGAGACTCGAACTCATACGGCTTTCGCCACTGCCCCCTCAAGACAGCGTGTCTACCAATTTCACCACGTCGGCAAGTCGCGCATTTTCAAGTGCGCGATTGTAGCTTTTTTTTACGGATTCGGAACTGTATCTCCAACAGAATTTTCTTGCGACGCTGGTACAGCAGGAATATCGGAAGCCCCGGGCGCACTATCGAACGGCGCCAAAGGTATATCGGCGGGTTGTGCTGATCCGGTTTCCGCCGGTTGCGTTTTCACGGCGCGATCCATGATGCTTCCGCCGATCGTTGATCCTGAACGTTGTGCACTATAGTAGGTCAAGCCAAGGCTCGTCACGAAGAAGACCGTTGCCAAAGCTGCCGTCGTCCGTGACAGGAAGTTGGCCGATCCCGCCGAGCCGAAAATACTACCGGCAGAACCGCTTCCGAACGCCGCGCCCATGTCGGCGCCTTTGCCGTGTTGCAGAAGAACAACGCCGCAAATCGCTATGGCAACCAGAATATGAACAACCCAAAAAATGTTTTCAAGAAATCCCATCTTTCACTCCACTATCAGGCTCGTGCGGCCTGAGCAATCGCTAAAAATTCTTCGGCGTCAAGTGATGCGCCTCCCACCAACGCGCCATCGACGTTGACGACATTCAATAATGTCCCGGCGTTGCTTGCCTTGACACTGCCACCGTACAACAAACGGGCGCCGATCACGCCAGCCTGCTCCAGTTGTCCGCGCAGCAAGGCATGAACCTCACGCACATCTTCTTCGCTGGCTGCCCGACCGCTGCCGATCGCCCAGACCGGTTCATAAGCAACAACCAGCCCGCGCTTTAATTCTTCCGAAGCGTCGGCCAGCACTGCCGCCAGCTGCCGCGTCACCACTTGCGCCGTGTCGCCGCACTCGCGTTCGGACAATGTTTCTCCGACGCAAACAATCGGCATCATTCCTGCTTCCGCCACTGCCTGCGCCTTGCGGGCGACAGTCGCATCATCTTCGCCATAAAGACTGCGCCGCTCGGAATGCCCCACAATAACGCAGCCACATCCGAAGTCGGCCAACATCGCCGCCGACACTTCACCGGTAAATGCGCCTTTCGCATGTTCGCTGACGTTTTGTGCACCCCAGCCAATGGCGCTGCCTTGCAATGCCTGTTGCGCCTGCGCCAGATACGGAAACGGCACGCACACCGCCAGCGTATCGCCGGGCTGGCAACCTGCTTTCAACGCGGCAAAGCGCACAGCATTCTCTTGCACGCTACCATGCAGCTTCCAGTTACCGACGATGTATTTTGCAGCAACCATCAAGTGTTCCGGTTTTTAATAAACTAAGTATTGTACACACTGTATGCAGGCCAGCGCTAGTACCATGAGGCGGCGTGCCCGGATATTTCGCATAAAACCCCTACTGCCAACGCTGTTGACATAAATTGCCCTCTCCTATACCCTCGCCGCATATTTTGGCAAGGATACCCTGCATCCATCGTTTCGGGGTTTTTATGGAAAGAAAAAAAACCGATGCAGCGTTTGCGTTACCGTGGTTTCAACCTGATCGAATTACTCGTTGTCCTTGCCTTGGTCAGTGGAACTCTGGCAATGGCCGCTCCGTCAATGGGCGACTGGCTTATCAAAAGCCGTCAACGCAACTTGGCCAAAGCCATCGCCCACGCCATCACTATTGCCCGCACTGAAGCGACCAAACGCAACGACCGCGTCACCATTTGCATTTCCGCCGACCAGAAAACCTGCACCCAAAGCGGTGGCTGGGAGCAAGGGTGGATTATTTTTCCCGGTCCCAATGGCCGTACGCTGGAGGTTGACGATACAATCATCCATTACGAATCGTCCGGCACTTTTTCCAAACTCAGCGCTACCGGCAACCAACCAGTCAGAAGTTATATTTCTTTCGTCAGTACCGGAAGGCCACTGCGACTAAACGGTGCTTTACAAATGGGAACCATTGAAGTGTGTGCACCAAAGCAAAACGTCATCAAAGTCGTGATGGCCGCTACCGGCCGCGTACGCATTGAAAATACTTCGGTGCCGTGCCCGTAATCAGGAATCAGAAAGGCATCATCTCACGCGAAGGCGGAAGCTGCGAAGATGCACTCCTTCCCCCTTCAAGGAGAAGGTTGGAATGAGGATGTGGGGTGTCTGACCGCTGATACCTGATACCTTCCTCATGCTTCCGCCGGCTTCGGCGCTTCGGGCTTGGCACCTGTCAACAGATATTCGACCAAGTCTTTCACTGGCCGCATTTCCGAACCGAACGGCAGTGACGACGCCCCACGGAAAAACAACCCCTTCATTCGGTCACCGCGCAGAGCCGCCGCTAATTGCACGTCAATACAAAACTGACCGATTTTAGCGATACCGTCGCGCAAACCGCACTGCGACAGGCAGTCAAACTTTACCGAACAGCGCGGCTTTTTGTGCGCCACTGCCGCCAGTTTCGGCAGGAACTTGAGGTAATTGTCGAGCCAGGGTGTACGCACCGCCCGCGCTGGCAAACCGGCCACGCTGATGAATTCCACCATCTCTTCCGGCTTGGCATCAAGCAACACCCGCTTGAACGATTCTGCCGCGTCGCCTTCCTGCGTCACAGCAAACGCCGTCCCCAACTGCACACCGGAAGCCCCCATGTCCAACAATTCCCGTACCCGCTCGTGCGAGTTGATTCCACCAGCCACAATCAGCGGCACCTCTTTTTCGCTGATTCCTTCGGCACGGAAAAATTCGTGCATCGCCGGCAACACTCTCTCGAAATCGAAACGCGGATCGTTGAGATCCTCAACCTTGGCCGCGCCCAAATGGCCGGCAGCGTAACGCGGATGTTCGATCACCACCGCGTCGGGCAGCCGCCCTTTGCGTGTCCATTTTTTGATGACCAACTGAATGCCGCGGGCGTCCGACAAGATCGGAATCAGACCGATGCTCGGCTTCTCGTCAATCAGATCGGGCAAATCGAGCGGCAACCCCGCCCCCATCACAATCGCGTCAGCGCCGCTACGGCAAGACTGACGAACATAGTTTGCGTATTCGGACACCGCCCGCATCACGTTGACCGCAATCATCCCGGCTCCCTGCGCCAATGCCTGCGCCGCCTTGATCTCACGATCGAGCGCGACCAGATTAGCGTCGTCCACCGTCTTCTTGTCGGCGTGGTTGCTGATTTCCATCAGATCCTCGTGATGGCGCCGCAAGTCAATGCTGGCAATCGTCCCCACTGCGCCCAAGCTGGCGACCGTTCCCGCCAGCCGGTGCGCCGAGACGCCGATACCCATGCCCCCCTGGACGATCGGCAACAACTGACGACCTTTGAAAACCAGCGGAGACAGATGGTGCTCCACCATCCTTTTGAAAAGTTCGTTTACCACGGCGGTTATGTCCCTAGGAAAAATTATCGTTAATTCTAGCACAACGCCTAAGCCACTCTTTCGCCTCAAGAAAAACTGTAACCAGCGCTTGCCACCCCTTATACTTTAGGATCTGTTAACTGTTTCCACGCAACGCGATGCGCGGAAACAGTGCTACGTTAATAGACCCGAACTCCACCCCTGCTGAAACAGCTCTCCTCGTCATTTTTGAGAAAACCATGACAAAAAGTCTTGGCGATGGCACCATTACCGCTACTTCTTAAATCGGCTGAAACCTCTCATGCTCAGTTACCGTCACGCCTTTCACGCCGGCAACCACGCCGATATCCTCAAACACTGTGTTTTAATCGCGTTGCTGCGCCATCTCAACCAAAAAGAAACGCCCTACACCTACATCG